>SHYN01000011.1 GCA_009692785.1 Chloroflexota bacterium
GCCGCGGTGGCCGCAGCCGCGGTGCTCATCGCCCCGCACGTCGATCGCACGCCCCTCGTTCGGTCGGAGGCCTTCAGCGAGATGGCGGGCGCCGAGGTGTTCCTCAAGCTCGAGAACCTCCAGCGGACCGGCTCGTTCAAGATCCGCGGTGCGCTGAACCGACTTCTCACGATGTCAGCGCCTGAGCGCGCCCGCGGGGTCATCACCGCCTCCGCGGGGAACTATGGCCTCGGTGTGGCCCACGCCGCCAGGCAGATCGGGGTTCCCGCGGCCGTGGTCCTCCCGCTCGGGGTGCCGCTTGCGAAGCTCACCGCGATCCAGCGCGCCGGTGCGGAGGTCATCGTCACGGGCTCCGACTACGATTCCGCGCACGCCGCGGCGCTGACGCTTGCAGCGGAACGGGGCGCCACCTACGTGCACGCGTTCGACGATCCGGACGTCATCGCCGGGCAGGGCACCGTGGCGCTCGAGATGCTCGCGGACCGACCGGACCTCGACGTGCTCGTTGTGCCGGTCGGTGGGGGCGGCCTCATCGCGGGGACCGTGCTCGCCGTGGCGGGCCATTCCCGAAAGCCGCGGATCGTGGGCGTTCAGTCGCGCGATGGCTCGGCGTTCGCTGACTCCTTCGCGCTTGGTTCGCTCGTCGAGCGGCCATCCTTGACGATCGCAGACGGCATCGCCGTACGGCGGCCGTCGGAGCGGAACCTCGCGATCGCCCGAGCCGGGGTCGCCGAGATGCGGACGGTCAGCGACGAGGACATCGCGCGCGCGATCGTGCTCCTTCTCGAAAGGCACAAGCTGCTCAGCGAAGGTGCCGGTGCCGCCGGGCTCGCGGCCCTGCTCGCGGACGGCTCGGCGTTCTCGGGGCGTCGGGTCGGCGTGATGGTCTCGGGCGGGAACATCGATCCGAACCTGCTGGGCAAGGTCCTCCAGCACGGGCTCTCATCGGCGGGTCGGTATCTCGCCTTCAGACTCTGGCTCGACGATAAGCCGGGCCAGCTTGCCGATCTCACCCGCCTTCTCGCCGATGAGCACATCAACATCCTCCACGTGGAGATCCATCGTCTGGGCCCGTACACCGCGCTCGGTCGGGTCGGACTCGACGTCATCGTTGACACCCGGGACCGTGCCCACGCGCTCGCCGTCCTGGCGCTGGTCCGCGGCCTCGGCTTCTCAGGGGAAGAGCTCATCGACACCTACCCGACCGCTTCGGGTGCACGATGACGGCGACCCTTTCACGGAAGGTCTGGGATCGGCACGTTGTGCACCGCGCCGCCGGCGAGCCCGATCTGCTCTATGTCGACCTTCACCTGATCCACGAGGTGACCACTCCGCAGGCCTTTGACGGGCTGCGTCTCGCTGGTCGCAAGGTCCGCCGGCGCGATCTGACCCTGGCGACGATGGATCACAACACGCCGACGCTCGACATCGACAAGCCGAATCCGGATCAGATCGCAACGCGCCAGCTCGAGGCGCTCGTTCGCAACTGCAAGGAGTTCGGGATCCGCCTCTACCCGCTCGGCCACGCGAACCAGGGCATCGTCCACGTCATCGGGCCCCAGCTCGGTCTCAGCCAGCCCGGGATGACGATCGTCTGTGGCGACAGCCACACCTCCACCCATGGGGCACTCGGCGCGCTCGCGTTCGGGATCGGAACGAGCGAGGTCGAACACGTGCTCGCGACGCAGACCTTGCCCCAGGTCCGCCCGCAGACGATGGCGATCACCGTGGACGGCGACCTGCCGGACGGCGTCACGGCAAAGGACGTCATCCTCGCGATCATCGCCCGCATCGGCGTCTCCGGCGGCGCTGGTTCCATCATCGAGTACCGTGGCTCGACGATCCGCGGTCTCTCGATGGAAGGGCGCCTGACCGTCTGCAACATGAGCATCGAGGCGGGCGCCCGCGCCGGGATGATCGCGCCCGACGAGACGACCTACGCCTACCTCGAGGGGCGACCGCATGCGCCGAAGGGCGCCGACTGGCAGCGTGCGCTCGATGACTGGCGTTCGCTGGCCACCGATCCTGGGGCGACCTTTGACCGCGAGGTCACGCTGAACGCCAGCGACCTGCGCCCCTACGTCACCTGGGGCACCAATCCCGCCCAGTCGAGCACGATCGATGGTCTGGTCCCCGACCCCGCTTCCTTCAGCGATGCTCCCAGGCGTGAGTCGGCACTTCGTGCGCTTCGCTATCAGGACCTGAAGCCGGGGACGCTGATCCGCGACATCGCGGTGGACACGGTCTTCATCGGTTCGTGCACGAACGGCCGCCTCGACGACCTCCGTGCGGCCGCGGCGGTCCTCCGTGGGCGAACCGTGAAAGCCGGGATGCGGGCGCTCGTCGTGCCGGGGTCGGCGGAGGTCCGCGAGCGCGCGGAGGCCGAGGGTCTGGACCGCGTCTTCATCGCCGCCGGCTTTGAGTGGCGCTACGCGGGGTGCTCGATGTGTCTCGGCATGAATCCTGATGTCCTGGCACCCGGAGAGCGCTGCGCCTCGACCTCGAATCGAAACTTCGAGGGGCGTCAGGGAACGGGCGGCCGCACGCACCTCGTGTCGCCGGGAGTCGCCGCGGCCACCGCGGTGCTCGGGCATTTTGCCGAGCCGAAGGACCTCACCTCGTGAGGGCCGTCACCGTCTTCACCGCGCGCGCCGTCCCCCTCGACCGGGCGGACGTGGACACCGATCAGATCATCCCGAGCGACTGGCTCAAGCGCATCGAGCGCACCGGCTTTGGCGCGGGACTCTTCTCCGAGTGGAAGAAGGATCCCTCCTTCGTCCTGAACGATCCGCGCTACGCAGGCGCCGAGATCCTGCTTGCCGGTGCGAACTTTGGCTGCGGCTCGTCGCGTGAACACGCGCCGTGGGCGCTCGAGGACGCCGGCTTCCGCGCGATCGTGGCGTCCTCGTTCGCCGATATCTTTCGCAACAACAGCCTGAAGATCGGCCTCCTGCCGGTGGTGATCGATGCGGCGATCGTGTCTGCGCTCATGCGAGCGGTCGAGCTGGACCCGGCGCTCGAGATCACCGTGGACCTGCAGGCCCAGCGGCTCGTCGTCACCAGGGTCAAGGTGGACGTGGCCTTTGCGATCGATGCGTTCACGAAGTGGCGCCTCACCGAAGGCCTCGACGACATCGGTCTGTCGCTGCGCCACGAAGTCGACATCACTCGCCACGAATCAGGGCGAGCCTCCTGGTCGCCGAAGGTCGCCTGAAGAGGACCAGCGCGGGAGCGATCTTCGGTGCGATCGTCATTGCCGCCGGGATCATTGGGAACGCCGTGGCTTTCTTCCTGCCGATTGACTACGCCGCTTTTGGCCAGCTGCTCTATCCGGGAGTCTTCCTGCTCACGTTCTTCGCCAATGCCTCCGTCGTCGTACCGGTTCCCTACGTGCCGATCGTCCTGCGCGTGGCCGACGCGGCGCCAAGCGCGGCTCTGGTCGTGGCCGCCGCCGCCGCAGGCTCGATGCTCGGCGAGTCGGTGTCGTACTTCGTGGGTCGTGCGGGAAAGCAGATCGTCTCCGGCTCGCGGATCTACCGGGCCCTCGAGCGCCTCGTGCACCGCCCGGTCCTCGCGGGAATCCTCCTCTTCCTCCTCGCGGCGCCGCTCAATCCTTTCTTCGACATAGCCGGCCTCGCGGCGGGTGCCCTCGGGTTGCGCTACGGGATCTTCGCCGCTGCCGTGTTCCTTGGGCGGCTGACGCGCTTCGCTGTGATCGTCTGGCTTGGCGCCGGCCTCATGAGGCTCTAGCGCGCCGGTCGGCGAGACGTCCGCGCGGCCCGCCATCTTCGCTTCGCCCGGCTCGGTCATGGAGGAGTTCGCGCCCGTGGGTCGCGGGCTGGCGGGAACTAGTCCTTGCGGCTCCTGTTCCAGACGCAGCTCGTCCTGAGCGGACAGATCTCGCAGCGTGGTGCCTCGCGTGCGCACGTGTCCTGGCCGTGCTGTCGCAGCAGAACGTGGGTGCGGATGAACGCGTCGAATGACGGCGTGAGCTCGGCGGCGGCCGCCTTCTGGACGGAGCGATAAGTGAGCGCGTAGTTCTTCGTCTCGCTCCCGTAGCCAAGGCGGGCCAGGACGCGCACGCCGTTGGCGTCGAGCGCCAGCACCGCCTGGCTCCTCGAGAACAGAAGGACCTTCTCCGCGCCGGGCTCGCCGACACCGGGGAATTTGCCGAGGACCCGTTTGGCGGTGGCAAGGGGGAGAGCGGCGAGCGCGCGAAGCTCGCGGGCGTGCTCGAGGGCGAGCGTCGCCGTCTTCTTGAGCCGCTCGACCCGTTCCTCGGGATTCATGCCGCCCAGTTTGGCGACCGAGAGGAGCGCGCCGTGGGTCGCTCCCAGGATCCGCTCCGCGCGCGTGCCGACCTTGGTCTTGAGCGCGCCGAACGCTGCCCGTCGCTTGTCGTCGTCCACCAGGTAGCCCACCTCTTCCCAGAGGATCAGCTCGAGCGGGTCCCGCAACTTTGGGGGCGGCGGCGTGCCGTACATCTTCTCGAGCGCATCGAGAGCCACTGAAAGGGGCATCCGGTCCGTGGGCATCCCTCTATTTTCGGCGCTTTTGGCCATTCCCGCTCAAACTGACCCATTTGACGCGCTGGGCGGCTCCGGTCAGATCGGTCGCGGCCGGCCGGGGGCGCGCACGAGCGAGGGGTCGACGCGCACACCGGTGAGCGCTGCGGCCGCGGCGTGGGCCACGTCGACCCGCTCCGCGCCGGCGACCGGAACGGTCGCGAGGCAGGTTTCGTTGGCGCCGACCCGCACATCTCCCTCGCCGAGAACGACGACCCGCACCCGGGCGTGCGTGCTGCGCCCCGCGAGCTCCTCCTGGAAGGAAAGCCGGTCGCGGGGGGCGATGACCACGAGGTCGACGCGTTCATTCATGGGAGCGCGAGCCGTCGGGCCTCCGGTCGTGTTCCGGGAACGTCCATCCCTTGGAGCGTACGCGCCGCGGACCCCGGACGCGCCGCGTCGTGAGGTCAGCCTGGTGCCGTTCTCCTATCGTCCAGGGCAATGACACTGCCCGAGGTCCACCACTCGCTCATCGACGATCTGCTCGCGGTCGTCGTCGCGCAGACCCGCGACACCGTGTCCTTCGCGATGGGCTCCCCGGCACCCGAAGCGCTGGCTTTGATCGGCGTCGAGGAGCTGGTCGCCGCTGTCGCCGAGCGGCATGGACCCGGGGTCTTTGGCTACGGGGTGACCGAGGGTGAGGCCGCCTTGCGCGAGATCGTCGCGGCCGACGCTCGTGCGCGCGGTCTCACGGCCACCACCCCTGAGCACGTCATGGTCACCGGCGGCGCATTGCAGGCCATCGCGCTGCTCTGCCGAGTGCTGGCGCACCCCGGCGACGCAGCGGTCACCGAGGCGCCGTCGTTCGGAAACTCGCTCAACACCGTGCGCCACGCCGGTCTTCGGCTGATCGAGGCGCCCGTGGATGACGATGGGCTGGACGTGGCAGCGGCAGCGACCCTCCTCCGTGCCGCGGAGGTCCGGCCTCGGATCGTCCTCGTGAACCCAACGTTCCAGAACCCCACCGGCTCGACCCTTTCGCTCGCGCGCCGCCGGGCACTCGTCGCGCTCGCCGAAGAGCACGGCGCCGTGATCATCGACGACGATCCCTATCGCGAGCTCCGCTCACGCGGGACCGAGGTCCCCGCGCTCGCGACCCTTGCCCCGCCCGAACGTGTCGTCAGCGTCGGGTCGTTCTCGAAGACGATCGTCCCCGGCTTTCGTGTCGGCTGGGCGATCGGTGAGCCGTCGCTCGTTCGCAGGCTCGCCGCGGTGAAGCAGTCCACCGATGGCTGCACGTCTCCGATCGGTCAGCAGGTCATCGCGGAATTTCACGCCCGCGGTCGGATGCCCGCGCACCTCACAGCGCTTCGCTCGCTCTATGCCGCGAAGCGGGAGCAGGCCCGCGCCGCGCTCGCACGTGAGTTCGCCGGCACCGGTGTGGGGTGGAACGATCCTGACGGCGGGTTCTATCTCTGGGTGCGTCTGCCCGCCGGGATGGACGTTCACCGTCTTCTCACGCTGGGGCTCGAGGAGGGTGTCGCCTTCGTGCCATCTTCCGCGTTCAGCATCACCCGTGAGCTTCCAAGCGCGGTCAGGCTGTCGTACGCGCACCCATCTCTGGAGCGGATCGACGAGGGCATCGCTCGGCTGCGTCGAGCCTTCGATCGCCTGCGGGTTTCCTGAAGGTGCCGAGGTTGGGCCTTGCCGACCCAGCCCGGGTCCCGCTACTCTCCTGGTGATGCGGCAATGCAACTGGTCTGCGTTCGCCTTTACCTGGCTCCCGGAGGGAGCTGGGTTCGGAGAAGCACGCCGCTAGCGTCGATCGCGGTACCAGCGGAGCAGCGGAGAGCCTCCCGATCCAATCCAACGGATCGGGGGGCTTTTTTGGTCCACGCGCGAAATGAGGGAGAACGACCGTGATGATCGTGATGAGCGCGGACGCGACGGACCAGCAGGTGCAGCATGTGGAGGAGCGTCTCGCGCACTTTGGCCTCGGCGCGGTAACGCTGCACGGGCAGGAGCGCATCGCGATCGCCGCGATCGGAACGAATGCGCTCGAGCACCTCGAGCAGATGCTGACCCTTCCCGGCGTCGCCGAGGTCGTCCCTATCAGCAGGCCGTTCAAGCTGGCATCGCGAGAGGTCAGACCGACGGACACCATCGTGAAGATCGGGAACGTCGAGGTCGGTGCTGGCCGGCCGCTCGTGATGATGGCCGGACCGTGCTCGGTGGAGACGCTCGAACAAACGGTCACGACCGCCAAGGCCGTGGCGGCGCTCGGCGCGAACATCCTTCGTGGTGGCGCCTACAAGCCGTCGACCTCGCCGTACAACTTCCGCGGGCTGGGCGAGCCGGGCCTCGAGATCCTGGACGAGGCGCGAAAGGCAAGCGGGCTGCCGGTGATCACCGAGGTGCTCACCCCCACCGATGTCCCCATCGTCGTGGCTGTCGCCGATTGCCTCCAGGTCGGCGCCCGCAACATGCAGAACTTCGCGCTCCTTGATGCTGTCGGCGAGCAGCGTGAGCGGCCGGTGGTCCTGAAGCGCGGGCTTTCCGCGACGATCGAGGAGTTCCTGCTCGCGGCCGAGTACATCCTCGCGCGCGGCAACCCCAACGTCATCCTTTGCGAGCGTGGCATCCGCACCTTTGAGAAGTACACCCGGAACACCTTCGACGTCAGCGCGATCCCGCTCCTCAAGCGACTGACGCACCTGCCGGTCATTGGTGACCCCTCGCATGGCACCGGCAAGTGGTACCTCGTTCACCCCGTGGCCCTCGCCGCGGTGGCGGCGGGCGCGGACGGACTGATCATCGAGGTGCATCCCAATCCAGATCTCGCGCTGAAGGACGGTGCCCAGTCCCTGACGTTCGACAACTTCCGCACGCTCATGGTCGCGCTTCCTGCGATCGCTCAGGCCGTTCGCGGGATGCCCATGATCAACTGAGCGACGGCCCGCCGCATCTGCCGACGGCGTGAAATCAGCGCCCCGAGGCGGTCGCGGCGCTCCCGCCCCAGCGGAGGAGCACGAAGTCTTCGGCGAGCGCACCGGTGTGGGTGGAGCGCGAGAAGACATACGAGGTCGCGATGCCGACGAGGCTGGTCTCCTCAAGCCGGTCGCGGAGACTTTCGTGGGTGAGCGTCGCGCTCCGCTCCGCCGCGGCGGTGATGATGGTGAGCGCGTCGTAGGCGGTCGCGGCCCATGTTCCGGGCGCACCGTGGCGGTCGCCGAAGGCCTTGACGAAGTTGCGCTGCGTGACCGAACGGTCCGCATCGGCGGTCACATAGCGAGAGCCAGGCCACAACGTGTTGAGGTCACGCAGATCGCCGAGATCGTTCGGGCCTGTCAGATACGAGCCGTAGACCGCCGGTTGCACGGCGACCTTCTTCAGAAGCTCTCCAAGCTGCGGATACTCCTTTGGCGCGCCCGTGAGCCGCACCGCTCGCGCGCCCGCCAGCTCCGCAGGACTGCGGAGGCTGTCGGCGTCTCGCGGGGCGAGGCGGACCGGATTGATGATCCCGCGTCGCGCGAGATCGGCTGAGATGAGGGCGTCCTCGCGGTCGGGCTGCGGCGCAAGGGCGAAGAGCCATCGTCCGCCCGAGACCGGTGGACCCGGCGCGGGGAGGGTGAGGAGCACCGGAAGGCCCGCGAGCTCGACCGCGCCGACGAGCGTTTCGCTGAAGGAGGCGAGCTGCGCTCCCACGATGACCGCGTCAGCCGCGTCCTCGGCGCTCGCGCGGCGTAGCTCGATGATCGTCCGGGCTTCGCTCGCGGCGACGTCGACCGCCTTCCAGCGCACCTTGAGCCGTACAGCGCTCTGTTGATCGTCGCTCCAGAGCTGGAGCGCGTTCCGCTGGGCGGTCCCGATCGCGGCACGAGGCCCGGAGAGATCGAGAAGCGCGGTGATCGCGATCGTTCCCGGCTCGCGCGTCGGGGCAGCCGTCGGCGCGGCGCTCGAGGGGCTGCTGCAGCCCGCGAGAAGGAGGAGGAGCGCGCAGCCGAGCAGTGCGCGCATCACCAGTAATCCTAGACAA
This sequence comes from Chloroflexota bacterium, assembly GCA_009692785.1. Taxonomy (GTDB): domain Bacteria; phylum Chloroflexota; class Limnocylindria; order P2-11E; family P2-11E; genus SHYN01. Next base: position 8,542 of record SHYN01000011.1, read on the forward strand.
TGCGCAAGTGCAGTATGTGGCCGTCGGCGCCGGTGCGGTCCTCGGCGCGACCCTTCGCTATGTCGTCACGAACTGGGCCGCCGGCCGCTGGGGCGGCGAGTTCCCGTACGGCACGCTCCTCGTCAATGTCAGCGGCGCGTTCGTGATCGGCATGCTTTTGGCGGTGCTGGCGAAGCAGACTGCGGTCGACCCGCTCTTGCGCCTTTTTCTTGCCACAGGATTCCTCGGGGGATACACGACCTTCTCCGCCTACGCCTGGGAAGCGCTGACGCTGGCTCAGGATGGCGCGTGGTGGCGCGCGCTCCTCTACGTGGGCGGTAGCAACGTGCTCGGACTCGCGGGCGTGTGGGTCGGATCGCAGCTCATGACGCTTCGAGGGGGTTGAGCTGAACGGATGAGCGAAGCGCGGCACAAGTGTCGTGGCGGGCCTCCAGCGGCCGTAGGTCGGGGCGTCACGAGGTCGCTTCCTATCGGCGCGTGAAGGTCACGGCGAGCGCGATGAGCCACACGCCGAGCGCCAGGCGAGCGGCCTCCCACAGCCACGGTCCCATCGGGACGAATGCCGCGGCGGCGAAAGCGGCCACGCCGGCGGTGGCCGTTCCGAACCCGAGTGCTCGTGGCAGGATGCCCGTCTCGGCTCCCATCTTCCCGACGGTCCACCACCACATCCCCAGCAGGATCAGCGCAGCAGGCCGGAGCTCGGTCGTGATCGCGGCGCCGATCCCGACGATCGCGGCGGCTGCGGCTGCGATGGTCGCGAGGATGCTCCCGCTCTGCCGGTGAGCCGCTGCCCGAGCGTGGAGCACGGCGACCGACGGAAGAATGAACGCGTAGCCGGCGCCCATGACCAGGTTGGCCACTGGTCCTCCCAAGGAAGCCGCGCTGACCACGCCGCCGAACTGGGCCGCGCCCGCCACGGCGCACCAGAGCGCGGCTTTCCGCTGTGCCGAAAGCTCGTGTCGATCGGTCAGGTCTTCCGCTTGCCCTTCACGTCGTACTCGTAGAAGCCCCGGCCGCTCTTCACGCCGAGGCGTCCGGCAAGATACATCCGCCGAAGCAGCGAGGGCGGCGCGAGCGCGGGATCCCTGAATTCCTCGAAGAAGATGTTGCCGATGTGATAGATGATGTCCACTCCGGTGTAGTCGATGAGCTCGAGCGGTCCCATCGGGTGACCGAGGCCGAGCTTCATCGCCGCGTCGATCTGCTCCGCCGTGGCGACACCCTGCTCGAGCAGCCGGACCGCGGAGTTGAGGTACGGCTGCAGCAGCCGGTTCACGATGAAGCCGGTCGTGTCTCTGGAGACGACGCCGGTGTGGCCGAGCCGCGACACGAACGAACGCAGCACCTCGATCGTCGCGTCGCTCGTCGTGATCGCCTGAACGATCTCGACGAGGCGCATCATCATCGGCGGGTTGAAGAAGTGCAGCCCGGCAAAGCGATCGGCCCGTCTTGTCGCAGTGGCCATCTCGACGATCGTGAGGCTCGAGGTGTTCGAGGTGAAGATCGCAGCAGGCCCGCAGACCTCATCGAGTTCCGCGAATACGGCGTTCTTCGCGCCGATCTCCTCAACGACGGCCTCGACGACAAGGTCGCAATCGGCGAGGTCGGCGAGTGCCAGCGTTCCGTGGATCCGTCCCAGCGCGGCCCTCGCCTGCTCATCGGTGAGTCGACCCGCCTTGACGATGCGCGCGAGCGACTCCGCGATCCGGTCGCGACCTCGATCAAGGAAGCGCTGTTCGACATCGCGCACCCGCACGTGGAACCCCGCCACGGCACAGACCTGTGCGATACCGGAGCCCATCGCGCCAAAGCCAACAACCCCGACCTTTTCGATGCCCACCCCCGTCAGTATCGCGGGTCGGAACCTAGGATGTGACCGTGGCGTCTACCTCGAGGATCCCTGCAACGGTCACGGACCTGCCGAATTCGTGAGGGGACGGCGCGAGGTGGCCGCACTCGCGATGCGGCTCGAGGTCGAACTGCAGCGACGGCGGACGATCGGCGCAGGCGGAGCGGGCGAGCCCTTCCGCTTTTCTCACGCGGTGCGCGGTGGCGCTGCGTGTTTCGGCTCCACTCCGCTTGGTAGCTTCTCGCCGCGCGCACTCGGCTTTGCCCTGTTCGTTCCACCGACCGAGCGCGGCATCGATGCGATCCGCAGACACTTCGCGGCGCTCCGTCAGCCGTCACGCATCGTGCTCTGCGAGGGCGCGGTGCCGCTTGCCGCGCATCGCCTCCTCGAGCGTGCCGGGTTCGCGCGGGAGCATGAGGCGGGTGTGGGCTGGGCGCTTGGAGCGGAGGCGTCAGCCCGGCTCGTCCGGAGCGTGCGCGTGTCTTCGCCCGACGGGCGGCGGCGCGGCGTGAGCGTGGAGCGGCTTGCCGGGGTAAATGCCGCCGCGTTCGTCCGCATCAGCACCGCGGGCTTTGGGCTGCGTGGTCGTACGCGATTCTTCGCGCGGTCGATCGCCCGGCTCATCGCCGCGCACCCACGCACGTCCGTCGCGGTCCTTGCGCGGTATGACGGTCGACCCGCCGGGAGCGGCGGCCTCTTCATCCACCGCGGCGCCGGGCTCCTCTTTGCCGGCAGTGTCACCGGAGCCCACCGCGGCCGGGGCATCCAGCCCGCGCTCATCGCGGCCCGCGTGGCCCACGGGTTCGAGCGTGGCTCGCGTACGTTCTTTGCGCAGACTGCACCCGACGGGGCCTCGGCCCGCAATTTCGCCGACGCGGGGTTCAGGAGGCACGCCGTGCTTGCGCTGTGGACATTGACCGACTGATCGGAGGGTCCAGCGTCAGCGCCGGCGAAGGACCACCCCAGCGACCGCGACCAGCATGACGCCGCCCATGATGAACACCGCGGAGAGGCTGGCCGATACGACCGCGGAACCGATTGCCGGGCCCGCAATGCCGCCCAGGTACAGCGGCAGATAGACGAGATTGAGCGTGGCCGAGCGTCGCTCGGCAGGCACCTGGGTCGCCAGCAGGCTGAAGATCATCGCGCTCGTCGCCGCCGCGAACGCGGCGCTCGTCGCCGCCGCGAGGGCAAGGGTGGCGATCGACGGTGCGAAGGTCATGAGCACGAGCGCGGCGCCGCCTCCCGCGAGCGCGAATCCGAGGACGCGGCGAAAGCCAACACGGTCGCCGACCGCGCCCACGACCGGTGAGGCGGCGGCTCCGACCAGTCCGGCGGTCCCGACGACAAGCCCGATCGCTCCCGCGAGTCCGGCGAGCCCGCCGTTCGTCCGTTCGACGAGAAGCGGGAGATATGGAGCCGTCATCTGCCGCGCGAGGAACGATGCGCCGAAGATTGCGAACAACCGAACCGTGGTCGGATCGGTGAAGATCCCACGGATCGCGCCGTACGCAAGGTCGAGGATGCGTCCCTGGGGCACCACCGCCGGCCGGACCTCGCGAATGCCCACCGCGATGAGCAGCGCGGTGCCCAGGGAGAGCGCCGCCGAGATCGCGTACATGGTCGCGAGGGGTGCGCCGAGGCCGTCCACCAGGTACCCGCCGAGCGCCGGGCCGGCCGCGAAGCCGATCGGGCCGGTGATCCCGAAGACGGCGATGATCGTCCCAAGGCGCTCGCGCGGCACGACATCGCGGAGCGTCGCGAGCATCACGCCGGTGTTGCCGAGCTGAAAACCCACCAGCAGGAGGCTGATCGCGAGCTGCCACGGCGTAGCGCTCGCCGCGACACCCCCGAACACGACCGCCTCAACGAGCGCGCTGCGAATAATGACGGCCTTCCGCGAGTAGCGGTCGGCCCAGACCCCCCACAGTGAAACGAGCGGGAGGCCGACCAGAAAGATGACCGCGCCAAAGAGCCCGACCCAGCGCGGGATGTCCGCCTCCGGCAGGCCGACGTGCCGTAGCTCGAGCGGCATGAACGCAAAGACCTGGCTGACCCCGAGCGCCTCGACGAACGCGGTCAACCCGTAGACGACGAGGACGATCGGCCAGCGCACGCCCTGATTCTTGCGGTGTTCTCGCCCGCCTGCTTCCCGCGATTGACGCATGTGGGACCAGGTCGATCCTTGATAGGAGCGGGCCATCGGTTAGTAGTTCGGTAATGACCGAACTACGAGCCTCGGCGCGGCCGCCACGGTGAGCGTCGACGTCTTCAGGGCGCTCGCCGACCCGACCTGGCGCGCGATCCTGAAGCTCCTGCGCTCGCGCGACATGAGTGCGGGCGAGTTCGCCGAGCGCTTCCCGCTCGCCAAGTCCACGCTCTCCGGGCACTTCAACGTCCTGAAAGGAGCGGGGCTCGTCGTGACCGAGCGGCAGGGCACGACCATCGTCTACAGCGCGAACGTTTCCGCCCTCGAGGAGGCTGTCGGCGCGGTCATGGGTCTCCTCGGCGGCCGCAAGAAGATGGGGTAGCGGTTGTGAAGACCTCGTGGCGCCTCGAACTGCCGCAGCTCGTCATCGTCGCCGGGCTGTTCATCTGGTCTGCTGTGCTCTGGCCGTCGGCGCCGGAGCGAATGCCCGTCCACTTCGACATCACCGGGACCGCAGACCGGTACGGCGGCCGGGCCGAGGGGCTCCTTCTCTTGCCCGCGGTCGCACTTGGTGTCTACCTGCTCCTGCGCTTCCTTCCGCTGCTTGATCGGGCGCGCGCGAACTATCCCGCGTTCGCCGGCGCCTACGGCGTGGTCCGCCTAACGGTTGTCGTGGTCATGGCGCTGATCGACGCGGCACTTCTTCTTCCGGTGATGGGCATTTCCCTGAATGTGGGAGTCTCGGTGCGCCTCGCGGTCGGCGGGCTTCTTGTCGTGTTCGGCTCGGTGATGGGAAAGATCCGGCCGAACTGGTTCGTCGGCATCCGCACGCCATGGACGCTCGCCTCGAAGCGCTCCCGGGTGCAGACCCATCGGCTCGGCGGCTGGGTCTTCCTCGTGAGCGGGCCCGCCCTCATGGCCTCGAGCGCGTTCGCCTCCGCCTTCGCGGTCATGGTCGTGTTCGCCGTGACGGGCGCGGGCATCCTGTGCACGATCAGCTACTCGTACCTCGCCTTCCGCGATGACCCCGACTGCTTCCCGGCGGTGAGCACGCGACCCGAATGAGCGAGGCGGCTCAGCTCCGCCGGAGCTTGGCCGGAACCCAGCCACCCTCGGGTACGTCACCCGGGCGTTCGAGCGCGAGCAGCGCCCGCTTCGCGTCCAGACCGCCGGAGTAGCCGCCGAGCGAGCCGTCGCTCGCGACGATGCGGTGACAGGGGACAACGATCGGGATCGGGTTCTGGCCGAGCGCGGCGCCGGCCGCGCGCGAGGCCCGCTCGTTCCCCGCGCGCTTCGCGACGGTCGCGTACGTAACGAGCTCGCCGTAGCCGACGCGTGCTGTCGCTCTGAGCACTCTCCGCTGGAATGGCGTGAGGCCGCTCAGGTCGACCGCAATGTCGAACGAGCGGCGCCGGCCGCTCCAGTACTGATCGAGCTCCCGCGCGACCGGCGCGGTCCGCCGCGGGTCGGGCACTACTCCCGGGCCGTAGGTGCGGACGACGCGGCGAAGCTCCGCCGCGCTCGGCTCGGCCCCGTAATGGATGACCGCGAGGCCGCGGGGACCGACCGCGACCCAGAGCGGCCCGAGAGGTGAATCGATGTGGTCGTAGCCGACGGTCGCGAGGCCGAGCCGCTTCGCGCCGAAGAGCAGCTGCTCGCGCGCTCCGGCCACGGCGTGATCAAGCGTGCGGCTGGCGCTCCGTTCGGTCATCGTCGCGCCTTCTCCTCGTCGTCCTCGTGGTCCTCGTCGTCGTCGCGCTCGGCCGCATCTGACCTCGTCATCGGAGCGCCTGCCGGAGCTTCTTCCTCGCTTGGCTCACTTGGCCTCGTGCCGCGTCCTGGGCGCACCCGAGCGCTGCTCCGACCTCACGGTAGGTGAGGCCCTCGACCTCGCGGAGCATGAACGCGGCGCGCTGGCCCGGTGGCAATGTGCGGATCGCCGCCGCGAGATCGGTGCGGAGCGCGCTGTTGCCATCGGGTGCCACGAGCCGCAGGTCGTTGAGTGAAACAACGTGCCGCGTCTTCCGGACGCGATCCACCATCTTCGTCGTGGCGATCTTGTAGAGCCAGGCCCGCAGCTGGTCGCTCCGCGGCGGCGGCCACGCCCGGAAGGCTGCGAGGAAGGTCTCCTGGAACAGGTCGTCCGCGTCGGAGCGCTGACCCGTCAGGCGAAGAGCGTACGCATAGAGGTCACGCTCGTGGCGCTCGAGAAGCTCGCCGAACGTTGTGGGAGGAGCCATTGTCACTCCTGTATAGAACGCGAAGCCGAGGTGCTTTGTGAGATGCCCTCGCGCGGTCTACTGCGCTGCGAGCGCGCGGTCGAGGACGTCGCTCGCGAGGCGGAGTGGTTTCCCGCTGCCGCCGAAGCGCTCCTCGCTCATCTCCGCGAGGACGCTGAGGGCGATCTCGGCGGGCGTGCGGCCACCCAGGTCGAGGCCGATCGGGGCGTGCACCGCGCGGAGGCGCTCCTCGGTGATCCCCTCGGCTTTGAGCATCTTCGCGATGAGCACGGTCTTTCGCTTACTCCCGAGCAGGCCGATGTAGCGGGCGTCGGTCTTTACCGCAGCCCGAAGGCAGTGGGCGTCCATCTTGTGGCCGCGGGTTGCGATCACGATGAAGCTGTTCCAGCCGAGGCCGAGGGCTTCGAGGGTGGGGGCGATCTCGCCCTGCGCGATCTCGACGCCGATCGGGAAGCGCTCGCGGTCGGCGTACTCGGCGCGGTCCTCGACGATCGTCACGTCGTACTCGAGGAGCGTGGCCATCCGCGCGAGCGCCAGCGCCACATGGCCGCCACCGGCGATGACAAGGTGGGGCTTTGCGAGAACCGGCTCGACGAGGAGCTCGAGGTCGTCTCCAATGACAACGGTGCGCGCGGTGCCGCGCCTCAGGGCCTCGGCCGCCGCCTCGCGGGCGCGCGCATCGAGCGCCGGATCACCGAGCGTGCCGTTCGAGCGGCCGTCGCTCTCCACGAACAGGCGGCCCACCGCCGCGAACTCGGTCGAGGTCGACGACTGACCGGGGGTGGCCACCTGGGTGGTGACGGTCGGCTGAACCCTGGTCCGGCGAAGAAGCGTCGCCAGCGCGACGGGCTTGCCGCCCCCCGACGCTGCGAGGATGTTGCCGAGCAGCTCGCGGCCGCTCACGCGCAGCGCAGTGTCCCCAGGTTCGATGTTGATCCACATCGTCCCGCCGCAGACGAGACCGGTGTCCCAGGCCAGGTCCTCGGTGAGCTCATATTCGCGGAGCGACGCGCCGCCATCGCTCAGGATGCGCTTTGCCTCCTCGAACGCGTCACCCTCCACGCAGCCGCCGCCGAGCGTGCCGGTCGTGCGACCGAGGTCATCGATGAGCAGCTTGGCGCCCACCACCTGTGGCGTGCTGCCCGTGGTGCGCACCACGGTCGCTACGGCGAAGCGGCGGCCCTCGCGCTCGAGCGAGGCGATCTTCGCGTACAGGTCTCTCATCCCTGCAAGTCTCCCACCACGTCCACATCGCGCACGACCCCGCGGTCGACGACGTCCACATCGATCCGCCGGTCCGGATGCGCGCGCAGGATCAGGTGGAGGTTGCCACTTGGGTCCGCGGCGATGATCTCCTGCGCAAGGTCCGGCGGGAGCAGCACCGGGTGGCCCCGTTTCCCGTTGTGGCGCGGTGAGACGATGAAGGTCGGTGTACGGCGATAGGAGTCAAGGAGCGTGGCGACCGTGCCGCTGTGAGCGAATGGCATGTCCCCGGGGATCACGAGGATCGGGTCCCCCGTGCCAAGCGCCAGACCGGTCTGGAGCGACGAAAACATCCCGCGCGAGGCGTCCGGATTCAGCACGGTGCGCACCCTGGGGTCGCGGAGCGCCGGCACATCGGCTTTGATGCGGTCCGCATCGGGGCCGAGGACCACGACGACGCGCTCCACACCGGCGTTCAGGAGACAGGACACCGTCCGGTCGAGGAGCGGCTGACCGTCGACGTCGGCGAGCAGCTTCGCGCTGCCGAAACGTTCTGCGGAGCCGGCTGCGGGTACGATCGCCAGGGAACCCATCAGCTCAGGCCAGCGCGTCGTGTCGCTCCCATTGCGTTCGGTTGGTGAGAACTAGTGCGAGCAGGCCTTCGCGGTGCCGGTCTCGCCGGCTGTCTTGAAGGACTGGCCACAGCCGCACGACGAGACGGCGTTCGGGTTGCGGAGGGCGAACCCGCCGCCCATCAGGGCATCCACGAAGTCGATCTCGGAGCCCTTGATGTACATCGCGCTCATCGGGTCCACGACCACGCGCACACCGTCGTTCTCGATGACCGCGTCCTCGGCGTCGAATTCGTCGGCAAAGGTCATGCCGTACGAGAAGCCGGAGCACCCGCCGGGGGTGACGTAGACGCGGAGAGCGAGGCCCTCGCGGCCCTGCTTCGTGATGATCTCTTTCAACTTCTCTGCCGCACGCGCCGTCATCGTCACGAGCGCCTCGCTCGGGACCAGGGTCGCCGCCTCATGCTCCTGGATGGCCATAGTCAAACCTCCGCCGAGTCTCTGCCCGCTCCATGGTAACCCCCCTAGAGTGTCGCAAATGGGCCCTCCGGTCGGCACCTTTCACTTCTCGCCGCGCCCCAATCGGGCAAACGAGGTGCAATGGCGCGAATGGGGAGAGGCGGCGTTCGCCGAGGCCGCGGCTGCCGACAGGCCCGTGCTCCTCGGGATAAGCGCCGTATGGTGCCACTGGTGCCACGTCATGGACGAGACCTCATACAGCGACGGCGAGGTGATCCGTCTCGCGAACGAGCGGTTCATCCCGATCCGCGTGGACAACGACGAGCGGCCCGACGTCAACCGTCGCTACAACATGGGCGGCTGGCCCACGACCGCCTTCCTCATGCCGGACGGCGAGCCGATCCACGGTGGAACCTACATTCCTCCCGAGCAGTTGCGGCACCTCCTGGAGGAGATCGCCGACCTCTGGAGCGAGCAGCGGGATGAGCTCGTCACTCGCGCGGCGGCGCTCCGCTCAAAGGAGGCTCAGGCGAAAGTCCTCGCACCCGGCGACCTCTCGGCGGAGATCGTCGATGCGGTCGGCGGGGTCATCCGAAGCCAATACGACTCGGAGTTCGGCGGCTTTGGTCGTCAGCAGAAGTTCCCACAGCCGCGGCTGCTCCGCTTTCTCCTCGACGAGTTTCGTCGGCACGGTCATCCCGCGGCAGCCGCAATGCTGCAGAAGACCCTCGGGGCGATGGCAGGCGGCGGAATGTATGACCACGTCGAGGGCGGCTTCTTTCGCTACTCGACTGACCGGCAGTGGGCCGTTCCGCATTTCGAGAAGATGCTCGAGGACAACAGCGAGCTTCTCGCGCTCTACGCCGAGGCGCACCGGACGTTCCCCGAGGCAGGCTACGACCGCATCCTCCGCGACGTCATGCGCTGGATGGACGCCGTCCTCTGGCGCGAGTCCGGAGCGGGCGGCGCGTTCGCAGGCTCGCAGGATGCCGACGAGCATTTCTTCGCGCTCGACGCGTCCGAGCGCGCGAAGCACGACGCGCCCTACGTGGACCGCACCGTCTACACCTCGTGGAATGCCCTCGCCGCGACGGCCTATCTCGCCGCCGCGCATGCACTCGATGATGCGAAACCGCGCGAGCGTGCGATCGCCGTCCTTCGTACGCTCGCGGGACGCATGCGCGCCGCGGACGGGATGCTTTTCCACTACGACCGTGGCCAGGGTCCGGAGCTCGCCGACCTTCTGAGCGATCACGCCGCGCTCCTGACGGCGCTCCTCGACGCGTACGAGTCCGACGCGTCGCCCGAGGCGCTCGATGCCGCGGTCGCGCTCGCCGTGCGACTCGAGGAACGCCTGGGCGATCCGTTGATGGGCGCGTGGTGGGACGCTCCCGCCCGCGACGCGCCGGGCCGACTCGCGAAGCGTGAGAAGCCCATCGAGGACGGTGCCGTGGTGGCCGGAGCCTTCCTGCGCCTGGCGGCGCTCACCGGCGACGATCGGTGGCGCGAGCGCGCGGTCCGCGGCCTGCGTCTCTTTGTCGGCGAGTACAGGCAGTGGGGCCAGTTCGCCGCGGCCTACGCCGGCGTCGTCGCAAGCACGCTCGGCCAGCCGATCGCGGCGACGGTCGTCGGCCCTCGTGGTGACTCGGTCGCGGACGCGCTCTGGCGGGTCACCCAGGCGAGCGATGATCCGCAACTGCTCGCATGTCAGCGTCTCGACCCGGATCGAGATGGAGCGCGGATCGCCGCGTTGGGCTTTCCGATCGAGAGAACTGCGGCGTACGTTTGCGTCGGCACCGCATGCTCCGCCCCACTTCGGACAGGCCCTGATCTGGCCGCGGAGCTCGGCCGTGCCCGTCCCCGCACCGAGTAGCAACGCCATGCCGGTGCCGCTGTTCGATCGCGGCCGAGCCGGCGCGCCGCCCGTATCGATCCCGGCCTGTGACCGCTGACTCTTACGACAGTGCCACCCGTCGCGCACCTGATGACGCGGTATCGTCCATCGATGCCTGACGCACTCCTCGGACGGCTCCAGGCGCGCGGCTTCCTGCCGCCCGACTACGACGGGCGCGGACTCGTGAATGTCCCCGCGACCGCGCTCGCCGCGATCGGGATGCGCGACGCGGCTGATCCTCCGATCCTTTCTGGGCTCGATCCTGCCCTCCTTGACGGGGTGAGGCAGGTCCTCGTCGTGCTCGCCGACGGCCTTGGGACTGGTCAGCTCGAGCGCCTGTGCGCGGCGGGCGCGATGCCGTTCCTCGCCTCCATCCTGCTGCGGGCCGAGCGCCGCGAGCAGGCGCAGCTCCTTGATTGCGTGACGATCTTCCCCTCGACGACCGCTGCCGCGGTGACCACGATGAACACCGCGCGCACGCCGCAGGAGCACGGCAACCTCGCATACTTCTGCTGGCTCGAGGAGTTCGGCGAGGTCGTGCAGATGCTCCGCTGGGGGCCGGCGGTGCGCGGTCGCGGCTCCTACTTCGACGACTCGCGCCTCGACCCGCGAACATTCGCTCAGGTGCCGAGCATCCACCGGCGGATCCGCGAGCGGGGCGGTCAGTCGTACCTCATCGAGCCCGAGCACTTCCGGGGGCAGGCGATGGAGCGGATGCACGGAGCCGAGGCCACCTTCGTCGGCACGATCCGGCCGTCCGTCATGGGCGTCCGTGTGAAGCAGCTCCTCGACGAACGCCCGTGGGGCACAAAGCCGGCCTATGTCTACGCCTACTGGGAGGGGATCGACTACATCGCGCACCGCCTCGGCCCGCGCGGCCCCGAGCACGCGGCCGAAGCGGCGGCATTCGATTCGAACCTCGGTCGTGCGCTTGCAGCGCGCCCCGCCGCCGACACCCTCGTGCTCCTCACCGCCGACCACGGACATGCCGCGGTCGAGCCGGAGCGGTTCCTCGACCTTCACGACGACACGGACCTCGTCGCGATGCTTCGCAATCCGCTCGCCGGCGAACCGCGCCTCGCGTTCCTGCACACCGACCGTCCGGCCGAGGTCATGGCCTATCTCGACCACCGCTATCCCGGGCTCTTCACGACCTTCCTTCGCGATGAGGGCATCGCGGCGGGGCTGTTCGGCCGCGGCGATCCGACCCTCGTCCGCCGGCGGGTCGGCGAGGTCTGCGCACTCATGGACGGTGACCGGGGTGCTTCGATCGTTCGGGTCGAGGGCCAGGTCCTGCGCCAGCGCGGTTCGCATGGCGGGATGACACCGGACGAGATGCGTATTCCCGTTCTCGCCTGGCGTGCCTGAGGAGAGTTGTCGGCCCCGCCGGCTCGGCTTGGCGCGGGTCCTGTGAGCGCGCCGGGGCTACCGGTCGTCTGGCGCGCTGCCCCATTCCGCCCGATAATCGACACGATGGCAACGGCGTCGTATCTCCCAGAGGTCGCGGGCGGAATGGTGGCCGCCGCGTCGTTCATCGACGACACTCGCGCGCTCGCCGCGGTCGCGCTGCTCCGCGGTGCGGGGGTGCGGCTCCAGGACCTTTCGGTCATCGCCGCCGACCCGGCACGTGCGACGCGCATCGCCGGTGCGGATGCCTGGACACCGTGGAAGTCCCGTGGCCGTTTGCTCGCGCGGCTTTATCCCGGTGCGATCCCGGCCGAGATCCGGAGGCGGTATGCACACGCTCTCCGTGACGGCCAGGTCGTGGTGGTCGCTGCTGCAGACGGCCAACCGCCCGACACCCTTGCCGCCCTCCTCGCGCAGGCCGGCGGAATGACCGTCGAGCGGTGGTGGCAGACGCCGGGTCCGCTCTTCGCCCCACCGGAGCTCGCCGGCCCCTTTTAGAGCCATCACGCGCCAGACGCGCGAGGTCATGGGCATGCCGGTGACGGTCGACATCCGCGATGCCGCGCGTTCGGCGGGTGCGTTCGACGCGGTCTTCGCTGAGCCTGTCCGGATCGATCGCCTGTTCAGCCCGTTCATTGCCGACAGCGCGGTGAGCCGCATCAACGCCGGCGCGCTGCTCGAAGCCGACGCAGGTCCACTCGTGGCGGAGGTCCTCGCGCGCTGCCCGACGGCAGCGTTCGCGATGGGACTCGCGGGGCTCGCGTTCAGCGCGGCGCAGCCTGGCTATGAGGCCTATGCCATCGAGCCCACCCTGCGGGCGAGCTGGACGCCAGGCTTTCTGGCGTTCTGCGCCCCCCGAGGTGGGCCTCGTCGCAGACCGCTGACGGCTGGCCGGCGCGGGACGGTCGTGGCGGGGGCGATGCGCGCGGTCTACTCCTCTGTCGCACAATGTCGCGGTGCGCATCATGCGGGTCCGCTCGTCGGGACGGAAGCCGAACCCGGGCGAGATCTTCGTTGGCTCGGTCGAATCACAGGATCCTCTCGGCGAGGCGAGCACGCTCTTCCGAATGACCGAGATCACCTTCAGCGACGGCGCCCGAAACAAGCTTCACGTCCACGAGACGGATCAGCTTCTTCTTGTCACCGCCGGTCTGGGGATCGTCGCGACGGAGCAGGTGGAGCACGAGATCGCGTCAGGTGACCTTGCGCTCATCCCCGCCGGCGAACGCCATTGGCACGGCGCGCGTCCAGGCCAGGACATGACGCACTGGTCGATCCTCGGCCCAGGGAAGACGACGATCGTCTAGCGACTACCGCTGACCGGCCATCTTCTCCAAACGCGCGATGCGATCTTCGATCGGCGGATGGGTGGCGAAGAGGCCCCCGAAACCGCCCGGCAGGAGCGGCCGCACGATGAACAGCGGCGAGACCGAGGGGTTCACATTGAGCGGCACGCGCTTCGAGTACTCGTCGAGCTTGCGGAGTGCGGAGGCGAGCGCCATTGGGTCATTGGTGAGCGCCGCGCTCGTCTCGTCCGCGCCGTACTCGCGCGAGCGGCTGATCGCGAGTTGGACGATCGTTGCCGCGAGCGGCAGGAAGATCATCCCGGCGATGAGGCCGACGATGCCGCCGGTGTTGCTCTCCTCGTCGCGCGAGCCTCCGCCGAACCACATCGACCACTGCGCCATCTGTGCCAGGAACGAGATCGCTCCCGCGATCGACGCGGCGACGGCCATGACGAGGGTGTCGCGGTTGCTCACATGGCCGACCTCATGCGCCAGCACCGCGGTGAGCTCGCGAGCGTCCACGATCTGGAGGATCCCCGCGGTCACCGCGACCGCCGCGTGTTGCGGGTCGCGGCCGGTGGCGAAGGCGTTCGGGGCGGCCTGCTCGATGAGATAGACCTTTGGCATCGAAACGTTGGCCTGCGTCGCGACCATCCGCACGATCCGGTAGATGTCCGGCGCCTCGCTCTCTTCGAGCGGTCGCGCGCCGGCCATCTTGAGCGCGATCTTGTCGCTGAACCAGTACGAGCCGATGTTCATGACCACGGCCAGGATTAGGCCGAGGATCAGCCCGCTCGGTCCGGCGAGGAGCCGTCCGCCGAGAACGAGGATGAGCGTCATCACGGTGAGAAGGGCGAGCGTCTTGAGGTTGTTCATCGCACCATCCTAGTCCGTAGTGCCCACGTTCGAGGTAGACACTCCGATCCCCCTGCAAAGAAGAGAAGCCACGCGCATCCTCAACCCAAAGACCTGCCAGTCGAAGGGAAGGGGTACGTCGTGGCTCCAGCGGACAGCCTCGCACGTCTGCGCAAGCGCGTCCTGGACCGGGTCACCCGCGGCGAAGTCACCGTCCTGCG
>SHYN01000012.1 GCA_009692785.1 Chloroflexota bacterium
TTCATCTGGGTCGTGTCATTATCGACTGTCGTGACGAACGTCATCCTGGTGGCCTTCGAGGGGCCCGACCGCTACTCGTTCGTGGGCGGCCTTGGGACCCGGATGCGCGATATCGCGGAGGCGCTCGTTGATCGGGGCCACGCCGTGCATCACCTCTTCGTGGGTGACCCCGGTCTGAAGCAGCGCGAGACGCGCATGGCCGGCCGGCTGACCCTGGAACGCTGGTGCCAGGGGATCAGCGCCAACCACCCGCTGGACTGCTACGACGGCGAGGAGATCAAGGTCCCGGACTTCACGCGCTCGGTGCCCCGCCACCTCGTCGACGACCTCATCGCGCCCGCCGCGGCGAAGGGCACGCGCACCGTGGTGCTCTTTGAGGACTGGCAGACGGCGGCGGCCGCGGTCGGCACGGCGGCGCTCCTCGCCGCCCGCGGGCTCGGCGGCGCGGCCTCACTGTTGTGGACCGCGAACAACACCTACGGTCTCGAGCGGGTGGACCTATCCGCTCTCAGCCGTATGACGACCGTGGTGACGGTCTCCCGCTTCATGCGCGCGGAGCTTGCCCACCTGGGCGTGGACGCGACGATCCTGCCCAATGGGATCGCCGAACGCTGGCTGCGGCCGCTGCCTCAGGACGCGGTCCAGACCCTGCGCGCGGCGCTCGGCGACCGGCCGACATTCGTGAAGGTCGCCCGCTTCGACACCGACAAGCGCTGGCTCTGGGCAGTCGACGCGATCGCGGCGCTCCGTGATGCCGGCAACCCGGCGCGGCTCATCATGCGGGGCAGCCGGAGCGACTACGCGGCGGAGGTCCACGACCGGGTCGCCACGCTCGGCCTGTCGCTCGAGCACCTGACACTCGGCCCCGAAGCATCACTCCCCGAGGTCGCCGCGGCGCTCGCCGGGACCTCCGCCGACGTCGTGGCGCTCGACTTCTTCATCGCGGAGGGTGTCCTCCGGACGCTCTACGCCACCGCCGACGGTGTGCTCGCGAACTCAGAGAAGGAACCGTTCGGTCTCGTCGGCCTCGAGGTCATGGCCTGCGGCGGGACCGCCTACGTTGGACGGACCGGCGAGGACTACGCGCTGCCGCAGGGGAACTCGATCGTCGTGCAGACCGACGACCCGCGCGAGCTCACCGCCCACTTCGGCATGCTACGGGCGAACCCTCAGCTCGTCGCGCGGATCCGTGCCGATGGTCGGGCCACGGCCCTGCGCTACTCCTGGCCGCGGGTGCTCGACGGCTACGAGACGGTCTGGGACCTGGCGGCGCGCCGAGGCAGGTAGCGGCCTCGCGGGGCACACCTCAACGCACGCGCTGGAGCACCTCGAACTGTACCGACCGGCGCGCGACGATCGGCCCGCGGCGGAACGGGAGAAGCGCCGCTCGAGACCCGCGCTCATACCGATCGAACCGCCTGCCGACGCGAACGTACGCGTCGACCTCGGCGAGCGAGGCATAGCTCGTGGAGTACCACAGGTGGCCGCTCGCGACCCGGCGGAGCAGACCCGCAGCCACGAGGCTCCGCACCGCCCCGTCCGCGGCGGTGTCGTCGACCTGACTCGCCGCCGAACCCGCGAGCCGGCCAAGCACCCGGCCAGCCACGATGAGGCGGGGCGGCCGCGAGGCGTCGGGCCGCAGGTCGATGAGCGTTCCACCGGGGCGGAGGGCGCTGCGAGCCGAGCGGAGGGCATCGACCATGCCCGAACGTGCGATGCATCAGAGGGACCAGGTGAACACCGCCACATCGAAGCGGCGCCGCCCCGTGTCCAGTTGCTGCGCGGCGCCGACGGCGAAGGTCAGGTTCGCCCGACCAAGGTCGCGTGCCTGCGCCGCAGCCTGCGCGACGACTGCGGCGTTCGGGTCGACGCCGAGCACCGAGCGCGCGAGGCGGGCAAGCTCAAAGGAGAGGCGGCCGGAACCGCTGCCGATATCGAGCACGTCCTTGTGACGGAACCGCTCCGGTCCAAGCAGCGCGACCTCGCGGCCGGCTCCCGGGTGCCGTACCACCGCCGACACCCTCCCGGCGGACATCGACCGTGGCCCGGGAACGGCGGGTCTGGTGCTCATGAAGCGCCGGGAAGCATCGCGCCGCCGCCGACCCCCACGGTCCGCCCGGGGTCGACGAACGGGGAACGGATATCGTCCGGCGGCTCGGTCCCTGCCGACCACCAGACCACCTCGAGATTCGCGCGGTAGAGCGTGTCGAACTCGGCATCGTCCGGGCTGCTGTTGCGGCTCGAATACCACCAGAACCAATCGCTTCCCTCGGCGACGAGCAGCGCACGCCGCACGGCAGGCGGCATCGCGGCAAGGGGTCCCCACTGCTCCGCGGCAAAACGCCGCGTGCGTGCGAGCGCCCCCCAGGCGCGAGCGTGGATCTCCTCGCCCAGCCAGATCCGGAACGACGCGTCGATCCAGGACCCGGAGTGCAGCACGGGCAGCTCGACACGCGCCGGCTCCGCCGCGAGGAACTCGGAGATCCGCACTGTCTCGAAACGATCATCGTCGCCGAGGGTGGCATAGAGGTACCGCAGGAAATCGGTGCCGTTGTTCGGATAGCCCTCCCAGCCGTTCTCGCCGTCGAGCGCGATGAGCGCCACGTACGGCGCGTCGTCATCGGGCAGCCGGTCCCGCGCGCGTTCGAGCTTCCAGATGAGGTCGCCGACGGCGTCGTGCGGGGTCATCCCGCCGTACGCAAAACCGATGCGGTCGCTGATCACGCGGTCGCGGAAGAGGACCGTCGCGCCGTTCGCGAGGCGGTACGGGCGGTACAGCGTTCCCGGATCCACGAGCGCTCCGATCTCATCACGGGCGATCGTGGTCCCGAGCGAACGCGCAAGCACGCCCTCATCGGAGGCGAACCAGCTGATCCCGGCCGCGCGCATGACATCCGCGGCCTCCGGAGACACCGCTCCCTCCGCCGGCCACATCCCGCGGGGCGCGACTCCAAAGGCACGTGTGCGCGCGCGGCGATCGCGTCGGCGACCTGTGCCTCGGCGTCCTCCGGGAAGGCGAAGGGAGGGTCCGGCAGGATCGCGTCGGGGTCGGCGCGGAGTGCCGCCGTGGAGTCGATGAGCAGCGGCAGGATCGGGTGGTGGTAGGGCACGGTGACAAGCTCGACCTGGCCGTCGCGCTCGAGCCGGTGGTAGAGATGCTGGACGCCGGACGCCGTCGAGCGCTGGCGGCCGAGAACGTAGCGAAGCTCGTCGCGTGTGAAATCCCGGCCCCGTGCTGCAAGGTCGCGAAGCTGCTCGTCGGCCTCCACCTCGCCGGGGTCCATCCAGGCGAGGTTGAAATGCAGCGCCAGGTCGACGAAGTACCCGGCCGAGAGCAGCTCCGGACGGTCAGCGGCGGCGTTCGCGAGATGGAGCAGCCGCTCGTATTCGGAGTGACGGCGAATGACGTTCTGATGATGGATCGAGAAGAACCGCTTGAGGATGTGCTCCCGTTCCGCCGGCGTCAGATCGCCCTCCGCAGCGCGGAGCGTGATCCGCGTGTCCTCATCCTCCGCGCCGCGCGCGTACTCGTCGAGCTGGTCGCGCAGCGCGGGGACCATCGTGAAGTTCGCCTTGACTCGCGGGTACTCCTGGAGCAGGCGAGCCATGTGCAGGTAGTCCTTCGAGGCGTGGAGACGCACCCACGGCAGGACGATCTCGCCGCTCTGCGGGTGCTTGTACGACGGCTGATGCATGTGCCAGAGGATCGCGACCCGGAGCTTGCCCCTCACGCCGACGCGGCCTCCAGAAATCGGCCCCGAACGAACGCCGGGTCGAGCGTGACGATGAGCCACGCCGCGCGCGGACCGCTCGAGCGACCGAGCAGCGCCGCATAGAGCGCGGCGAAGGCGTCGCGCGACACCTTGCCCTCCGGCGTGACGAGGCCCGCGACCTTCGCAAGCTCGTAGAGTCGCTCCTGCATCGCCTCGGGCTCCACCTCCGTGCCGATCTCGGCAGCGACACATTCGAGGTAGCTTCGCTGCGCCGCCGAGAGGCCGCGACCAGCGTCGGGAAGCGTGGGGAGAACGCTGAACCGCGATTCCTCGGGTGCCCACCGCACCAGCCACTCGCGCGCGAGCGCGACCCGCCGCAAGAGGTCCGCACGCTCCTCGTCATCGAGCGGCGCGCCCTTGCGCTTGGCGGCCTCGGTCGCGGGATCGAGGCTCGGGATCTGGATCCAATCGGCGACGAGCTGCAGCCGGGCACGATACCCCGGAGCGGACCGAGCACCGGAAGCGTCGACCTGCGAGAGCGCCCAGACCTTGGCAAGATCGCTCGTGGGGTCAGCAAGGAAGGCCTCGCCGCAGCGGTCATATTCGTCGAAGAGCTTTGGCAGGCTCAGCCCCGCGGGATCGAACTCGACGTGCCGTTTGGGATGCGTGCGGAGCATGAGGAACCGAACAATCTCGGGCGGGTACAGCTCGACGAGCTCGTGGGCCGCCGCCCCGATCCCCTTGGAGGTGCTCATCTTCTTTCCGCCAAGCGTGAGGAACTCGTGCTGGAGCCCTGGTGGCGGCTCCTTGCCCCACACCGCTCGGTAGATCTCGTTCGAGCGATCCCGCGATCCACCCGCGGTGAGAAGGTCCTTGCCACCTTCTTCATACGTCACCGCGAAGTGCTCCCACTGGGCGCACCACTGGAGGTTCCAGGGGAGCTTGCTCGCCCCCTTGAAGGGCGACAACCTGCCGCGGTTCCCGCACCCCGCCGCCCATTCGACGTATGCGGGAAGGCACTCGTACGTGACCAGCGTGCCGTCGTACGCGGTGACCTTGGTGGTGCCGATCTTGCCACAGCGCTCACAGATGACGTGGACCGGGAACCAGTCGTCGTCCTTCTGCACGTTCGCGACCCGCGCGTAGATCTCACGGATCGTCGCCGCGCTGCGAAGGACCCGATCGATCGCCCCGTCGAGCGCTCCGGACCGATAGAGGTCCCGCATCCAATGGAACTCGGGTTCGATGCCGAGCCCGGCGAACGTCGCGATGAAGCGCTCGCCGTGAAACCTCGCCCAATCGGTATACGCCGGGTCGGGTGAGGGGATGTTGCAGAAAGGCTTGCCCATCTGAGCGGCCATGCCCTCCTGCGCGCGCATCGTCTGCGAATCCATCGGGTCGTAGTCGTCGATGGTGTAGACGAAGCGACAGGGAAGCCCGTGCGCGATGAAGGTGCGATGGAGCGCACTGGTGATGACCGGACCGCGCAGGCTCGAGATCGGGATCGTCCCCGACGGGGTCTTGGAATCGCGGATCGTGTGTCGACCGCCCGGCGTGAGGAGGCGCGCTTCCGCGTCGGCCCAGAAGACCTCGCGGTCAGCGTCGACCGTCATCCTTCTAGGAGACGGCGACGATCTTCAGCACCACCGCGCCGGCCGGGACCTGGAGACGGACGGTCTCGCCCGCACGGTGGTTAAGAAGGGCTTTGCCGACGGGTGACTCGTTCGAGATCCGGCCCTGGGCGGGCGCGGCCTCGGCAGAGCCGACGATGATGTAGGTGTCCTTCGTGCCTCCGGATTCCACGATCACGGTGCTCCCGATCTCGACCTTGTCGTGGTGCTCGCTCGCGTCGATGAGCGAGGCGTGCTTGACCATCTGCTCCAGGGTCATGATCCGGCCCTCGAGAAAAGCTTGGTCGTTCTTGGCCTGCTCCAGCTCGGAGTTCTCCGAGTAGTCGCCGAACTCCATCGCCGCGTGGATGCGGTCGGCGACGATCTTGCGCTGGTTGGTCCGGAGCTCCCCGAGCTCGGCCTCGATCTTCCGAAGTCCTTCGGGCGAAACGTAGACGGGCTTGTCAATGCTGTTCATGGATACCTCCGGGCTGACGGGCGCCACGGGCGTCCCGCTCATCAAAAAGAGCGCTCCTGGCCCTCGTAGCCACGGCGCTCTCTACTTTCGTAGTGTGAGCGTAAAGTGTACACCCCTCTCCCGGCGGCGGTCCGTGCGCGCCTGCTGCGGTGGTTCGATCGGAACGGCCGCGACCTCCCGTGGCGCCGCACCACCGAGCCCTACGCCGTGCTCGTGTCGGAGATCATGGCCCAGCAGACGCAGATCGCGCGGGTCGCGCCGGCATTCGACCTGTTCCTCAGAAGATTCCCCAGCTTGCACGCGCTCGCCCGAGCACCCCTCGCCGATGTGCTCCGCGCCTGGGCGGGCCTTGGCTACAACCGGCGCGCGCTCGCCCTCCACCGTCTTGCCAGAACGGTCCCGAGCAGGTTGCCGGACGACGTCGCCGGGCTCCTCGCGCTACCCGGCGTGGGGCCGTACACCGCCGCCGCCGTTCTGACCTTTGCGTTCGGGCGCGTCGTGCCGTTCGCCGACACGAACATCCGGCGCGTTCTCGGGCGCCTCATCCTCGGCAGGACCGCCACGGTCGCGGAGGCCACGGACCTCGATTCCCGGTATCTCGCGCCGAGGCGATCCGCGAAATGGCACGCCGCGCTCATGGACCTGGGTGCGACGGTCTGCGTTGCGCGACGCCCACGCTGCAATCTGTGCCCGCTCGCGACGCTCTGCCGCGGTCGCGGACTGGTCGAGGCGCCGCAGGCGAAGCGCCAGTCCGCCTACGCCACGAGTGATCGTCGCGTGCGGGGCGCGATCGTGGCCGCGTTGCGCGACGCACCCGACGGGCTCCGTCCCGCGGAGCTCGAGCGTGTGGTGGGCGATGCGCGGACCGATCGCCTGGCCGCGGCGCTCGTGGCGGAAGGTCTGCTCGCGCGCTCCCGGTCCCGCCTCCGACTCGCGCGCTAGGTCTGCGTGGGAAGAGGCGGGCCGGCGACCGCGATCGCGCAGCGATCGAGGCGCAGGAACTCGCGGGCGACCGCGACGACCTCGTCCTTGGTCACCGCGCGGAGTAGGTCGGGGTAGCGCGCCAGGTGATCGTCGCCGAGGCCGAAGAGCTCTGCTTCGAGGACCTGATGGGCGACACCGCCCGGACTCTCCAGCCCCACGACGAGCTCGCCGACGAGCTTGTCGCGAGCCAGGGAGAGGTCGTCGTCCGCGATATCCCCGGCGATGATCTTCGCGAGCTCGGCGTTCACGGTGGCGATCGCCCGCTCCACGTTCTCGGGGTTGACCCCCATCCGAAGGGTCCAGGGCGACTCGCCGAGCGTCCCCTGGATCGAGGAGAACACGTAGTACGCGAGTCCAAGCTCGTCGCGAACGACATGGCCGGCACGGCTCGCGAAGGTGTCCGCCGCAAAGACCATGTTCGCGACCCGCGCGGCGGTGAACCGAGGGTCGGTCCGCGGCATCGCGAGCCAGCCGAGGATGACATCGCACTGCGTCTTGTCGGCCACGACCTCATCCCTTCGGATGCCCCGCTCGAACCGCGCATGCGGGACGGCCACCAGAGCTGACCTGGGACCCGCGGGCCAATCCCCGAACGCGTCGGCGACCGCAGCGAAGGCTCCCTCGACGGCTCCCGCCATGACCACGACGGCCCTCCCGCCGAGGATCGCCTGGCGGTGGTGCGCCTGGAGCTCGTCAACGGTCGCGCTGCGGACGACCGCCTCGTCACCGAGGGCGCGCGTCCGGAACGGATGGCCCACCGGATAGAGCAGCTCGCGAAAGATACGGTCCGCGACGGCACGCGTGTCCGTGGCGTCCTCCTCGAACTGCGCCACGGCGTGCGTCCGCACGAACTCGACCTCGGCCGAGGCAAAAGCCGGCCGGAGCGTGGCGTCCGCGACGAGGCCGAGGTAGGCCCGCAGGTCCTCGGCCAGGCACTGGCCGGTGAAGAACGCGGCGTGAGCGCCCGTGTCGAGGCGGGCGCCGGCGCCAAGCTCGTCGAGCGCTTCGCCCCACGCGGCGGGACCGTGGGTCAGAGTGCCCCGAAGGAGCGACTGCGCGGTGAGGCGGGCAACACCGGCGCGACCGCGTGGCTCGAACCACTGGCCCGCTTCGAGCGCGACCAGCACGCTGACCGAGCGGACCCCGGGTATCTCCACGGCGGCGACGCGCAGCCGGTCCGTGAGGACGCGCCGCTCGACGCGGATCATCGCGCCACGCCGATCGCGCCATCGTGCGCGGCACCACCGGCCTCCTCGGGGATGAAGTGCCCGACCACCCGCGAGCGTTCGATGAAGATCCCTCGCGCGGCATCGCGGATCTCATCCGCGGTCACGGCCTGAAGCCTCGCGTGCCATTCGGAGACCGAGCCCGCGGCGCCGGTCGCGAGGAGCCGGCCGGTGCGAAAGGCACGACCGGTGACGCTGTCGCTCGCGTACGCGCTGCTGGCCAGAAGCTGTCGCTTCACCTTGGCGAACTCGCGCTCCGGAAGGAGGTCGCCGGCCAGCTTTGCTGCCTCATTGAGAAGGGCGCGCTCCACGTCGGCGTGTGCGACGCCCGGCTTGAGCGTGGCGTCCAGGTAGAAGAGGTGGGGATCCTTCATGAGCTGAAATGACGCTCCGGTGTTCAGGGCGAGGCCCGACTCGACGAGCGCGCGATAGAGCCGGGATGAGCGGCCCGACGCGGAGCTGCCTCCGCCTCCGCCGAGCGCGGCGGCGGCGGCGGTGAGCGCGCACGCGAGCGGATCGGTCGCGCGCGGCGCGCGAAAGGCGATCTGGACGATGGGCAGCGCGCCGCCCGCCCTACGGACCACGAGCCGCTTCTCCCCCATCTGCGGGGGCTCAGGCGCGCGGGGCGGGGCGACGGGCTCACCGGCCTCGACCCGGGCGAACGCGGCCTCAGCCTGATCGAGGAGCCGCTCTGCCTCGTCGTCGCCCACGATGACGACGAACGCATTGTTCGGCAGATAGTGGCGGCGGTAGTGGGCATAGAGGCCATCGCGGGTCATGAGCTTGATCTCGTCCTTCGATCCGATCACGCCCTGCCCGTAGGGATGCCGGTCGAAGGCCACCGCCTGGAGCGTCTCGCCGAGCAGGAAGTCGGGGCTGTTCTCCAGACCCTCGCGCTCGCTCACGATCACATTCCGCTCGGCGTCGACCTCGACGGGATCGACCAGCGCGTTGCGCATGCGGTCGGCCTCGTGCTCGAGCGCTGTCGCATACCGCTCCTTGGGAACGGTCTCGAGGTAACAGGTGACGTCCTCGCTCGTGAATGCGTTAAAGGAGGCGCCCCAGCGGGCGAAGAGGCGATCGAGCTCCCCCTTGGGATGCGCCGTCGTGCCCTTGAAGAGCATGTGCTCGAGGAAGTGGGACATGCCCGTCGTACCCGGCACCTCGTTCCGCCCGCCCACGTGGTACCAGACCCAGAGCGACACGACCGGCGCATGCCGCGCCTCAAGGGCGTGGAGCACGAGGCCGTTCGCAAGCGTCCGCGTCAGGGGCACGTCGGGTGAGGGGATGCGGCCAGTTTAGGGGGTGCCGAACCGCGCGCCGAATACCGCACGCGACGTGACAGCGGCATCCTGTGACCCGAAGAGGCCGGGCTTCTCCTCGAAGACGGTCGCGATCGCAACGGTCGGTCGGTCCGCGGGTGCGTAGCCGACGAACCAGGCGTTGGGGGCGCCGGCGCTCGTCTCGGCGGTGCCGCTCTTTCCCGCCACCGCGACCTTGAAGGTGCGGAACGGAAAGTACACCGTGCCCTGGGGCTCCTCGACGACGCCACGCATGCCGTCACGGACAAGGGCAAGGTCGGCCGCGGTCGCGAGCGCTCGTCCCGCCCTCACGGCGGCAAAGGTCTTCTGCACCGTACCGTTCCGGTCCTGAAGCGCGATAACGAGGCGGGGCTTCCAGACCGTCCCGTCGATCGCGACCGCGGAAACGTAGTTGGCCATCTGGAGCGGCGTCGCAAGGAAGAATCCCTGGCCGATGGCGAGGTTCGTCGCGTCGCCGGGATTCCACACTCGCTGCGCCGGGTCGTTGGCAAAGCGCTGCTGCTTCCAGGCGGCGCTTGGGACGAGGCCCTCCTCCTCCAGAACGAAGTCGATGTCTGTCGCCTTCCCCAGACCAAAGGAGCGCGCAGCGTTCGGGAGGAGATCGCGATCCTTGTCGTTGAGACGCTTGCCGAGCTCGTAGAAGAACGAGTTGCAGGAGCGAGCGAGCGCGGTGCGCAGATCGATGAGCCCAAGATCGCTGGTCTCGTGATTGACCTGAACGAACTGCGGGCCGTAACCGGTCCAGCGGAACGGACAGTCGACCCGCTCGCCGGCCTGGTAGACGCCGGCGCGGAGTGCCGCCGTCGTCGTCACCAGCTTGAAGGTTGACCCCGCGGTGTACTGACCGCTCGTCGCTCGATTCAGGAGCGGCTTCTCCGGGTCGGCATTGAGTTTCGCGATGGCCGCGGGGTCGCCGCGAGCAAAGAGGTTCAGATCGAAGGACGGCCGGCTCGCCAGCGCGAGGATCTCCCCGCTGCTCGGGTCCTCGGCGACGACGGCCCCGCGCTGATCGCCGAGTGAAACCTCCGCCGCCCGCTGCATGGCCGGGTCGAGTGCGAGCACGACGTCCTGGCCGGCGATGGCCGGCATTTCGGCGAGCGTCTCGACCAGCGCTTCGTTCGATTCGATGATCGCGAGGCGCCAGCCGTACGCTCCACCAAGCGCATCGTCGAGCGCGGCTTCGAGCCCGGTCCGTCCGATGGGGTCGCCCGCAGCGAGGCCACGGGTCGCCACGGCGCTCTTCGCGTCGGCGGCGCTCGCCTCGCCGAGGTACCCAAGGGTCTGTGCCGCGAGACCGCTCGGGTAGGCGCGGACCCGCTGCGGTCGCACCTGCACGCCCTCGATGACCGTCAGCTTGGCGCGGGTCTCGGCCGTCACCTCATAAAGCGTGCGGACCGGCACGAACGAGTCCGGCCGCACCCACGGTTGCGCGAGCTTCGACCGGATCTCATCGACCGGGATGCCGGCGGCGGCGGCGAGGCTCGCGATTGTCGCGGTCTCGCTTCGGATCTGGCCCGGCACGAGACCGACCGCAGCGGCGTCCGTGAACGTCGCGAGCTCGGTCCCGTCCCGCGCAAGGATCCGGCCCCGACTCGTGGCGAGACGGGTCATCCGCACGAGGCGGCCGGCGGCAAGGCGCGGAAGGATCGCCTCCGGCGTCCAATCCACCTTCCAGCGAGCCTGCGCCTCGGTGCCGACGAGCACGAGACGGAGCGTCACGTCGCGGCTGAAGTCACCCACACGCGCGGTATGGAACGTCGCGCGCAGCGGGAACGCGACGACACGCGACGGCGGCGCGCCCGGGGCGGCGCGCGGCCGGACCGGCGGCCCCACAGCGACCTCGAGCGAGCGAAGCGTCATCTCCTCCGCGATACGAGGGATCCGGTCGACGACGCCTGCCTCGCCGTAGGTCGCGCGCGCCTCGTCCGTCAGGAGCTCGTAGAGCGCTCGCGAGTCACCCTTCGCCCAGGCCGCGGCGTAGGCGTACGCGACGGGGTCGGGCTCCGGGGGCGGCGCCGGCTCGCACCCGGACAGGATCACCGCGAGCGCGGCGGCGAGCCCGAGGTACCGCCTAATAGCCGGCCGCATGCCCATCGCGACGTTCGTCAGCGCCCCCGATGAACGAGCCGTTCTCCTCGATGCCGATGACCTGTGCGCCGCCGGTCTTCTCGTCATGCCCTGCCAGGACGGTCAGGTGGTGTCCCCGCTCGGCGAGTCCCTGGCGGGTCTTCTCGGAGAAGCCAGCCTCCATGAGAAGCGCGCGGCCGCTCTCGTGATACCAGCGGGGCGCGTCGATCGCGCGCTGCGGGTCAAGTCCGTGATCGATGAGACCGACCGCGAGCTGGAAGTTGGTCTGCACCTGCGCCTGCGCGCCCGGCGTCCCGTACACGAACCGCGGCGTGGCGCCCTCAAGGACGAGGACCGCGTTCAACGTGTGCACCGGACGCTTGCCGGGAGCGAGGACATTCGCCGACCGCGGATCGAGCGAGAAACCGGTCAGGCGATTGTTGAGCATGACACCGGTGCCGGGTACGAGCGCGGCCGCCCCGAAGAGGGAGAACACGCTCTCGATGAGCGAAACCGCATTGCCGTCACGATCCACCACGCAGAGGTACGTGGTGTCCGTTCCGAACGAGGCGCCCGCGACCGCGTCGCTTGCGCGCTTTCCCACGGCCGCGCGACGAGCGGCGAGGAACGCCGGCTCCAGCAGACACCGCGCGTCGAAACCGGTGACCCGCGGATCGCCGGCATGCAGGTCACGGTCCGCAAAGGCGATCTTCTTGAGCTCCACCATGAGGTGGACCTGCTCGTCCGAGCCGAATGCGGCGAGATCCAGCCCCTCCGCCAATGCGAGCTCCTCGAGCAACACGTGGCCCTGCGAGACCGGTGGCTGCCCGTACACCGTGAGGTTGCGATACGCGACCGCGAGCGGCTCGGGCCTGTCGGTCCGGTGCGCGGCGAGATCGTCCAGCGACAGGGCGCCGCCCATGTCGCGGACGCCCGCGGCAAGCCGCTCGGCGACGGCGCCGCGATAGAAGCCGTCCGCGCCAGAGGCGGCGACCGCACGAAGCGTGACCGCGAGGTCGGGCTGCTGAAGGATCTCGCCGCCGTGAAGCCAGCGGCCACGCGGTGCGAACGTCGCCGCACTGCCGACGTCCGCGCCGATCCGCGCGTCCGCGGACCCGAGGCTCCTCGCAACGCGGTCGGACAACGGGAAGCCGTCGGCCGCGTACCTGATCGCCGGCGCGAGCAGGCGCTCCAGACCGAGGCGGCCGTGATCCTGCGCCAGATCGACCCAGCCCGCGACCGCGCCGGGCACCGTCGCGAGGATCGCGCCGCGGTCCGGGAAACCGGTGCCGGCGAAGCGCCCTGGGTCGATCGAGCGAGGCGCGGCACCCGAGCCGTTGTAGGCCGACACCGCACGGGTCCGCGCGTCGTACACGAGGGCAAAGAGGTCACCGCCGACGCCCGTCGCCTCCGGTAGCACGACCGCGCAGACCGCGGCGGCGGCGACCGCGGCGTCGGCGGCACTTCCACCGTCACGCAGCGCGGCGAGCCCCGCCTGGGTCGCGAGGTGGTGGCCGGTGGCGACCAGACCGTTCGCGGCGCGCACCGAGCCTGTCACGTTCCAGATGGTAGGCGAGGCTGCGAGGGCGTGGCCGCACGAGGTTCGCTGAAGCGGATCAACAGCGCATGCACTTCGCTCTCGCACGGTGAGGACGCACGCGGCGTGACCGTCATCGCTTGAGTGCTAGATTTCGGCAGATGGCGAACGCGGTCCACGCCTTCCCGCCCGAAGCCTGAGCGTGCTCCGCCTGGCGAAGGACCTCGACAGCGCCACGCGGTATCGGCTTCTTATCGGCTCGGTCGTACCCCGACCCGTGGCCTGGGTCTCCACGCTCGGCAACGCCGGCGTGCTGAACCTCGCGCCGTTCTCCTACTTCATGGGGGTCGGCGGTGACCCGCCCCACCTCGCCGTGTCGGCGAACGCGCACCGCGGCGGGGAGAAGGACACGCTCCGCAACATCGAGGAGACCGGGGAGTTCGTCGTGAACATCGCTGACGAGGAGCTTCTCGACGCAATGGTCCTCACCTCGGGCGATCACGCCTACGGGGTGGACGAGTTCGCCCTCGCCGGCCTCACACCGGCACCCTGTGCGATCGTCAGGCCGCCGCGGGTCCGCGAGGCGCCCATCGCGATGGAGTGCCGACTCGCACAGGTGGTCCGGCTCGGCGCGGCGCCCCGGTGGACCGCGGTCATCTTTGGCGAGGTCCTCGCCTGGCATTTCGAGGACGGCATCCTCACCGACGAAGGTCTCCCGGATATGGGGCTGCTCCGGCCGGTCGCGCGAATGATCGGCGACGAATACCTCCTCACCCGCGAGCGTCGGATCGTACCGCGGCCGAAGATCGAGAAGGGACCGCCGGTCGTCTAGAGGCGCCTAAGGACCTCGGAGAAGGCGAACGCGGCGAGCGTGGCGCAGACGATCCCGAACGCGAGCGAGCCCCGCGGACGCGGGACCACCGGCATGAGCGCGACCGCCAGCGCGAGGAGAACGAGGTTGGGCTCAGCGCTCGCGAGGAGCGCGGCGTGGAGCACGTACCCGATGGCCGCCCAGGCGATGTACGCCGACACGCCGGTCATGACGACGACGGCGACGAGCGAGGCGGCCACCGCCGATCCCCAGAGCACGATGTTCAGGAGCGGACGCCCGAAACCGCCACCGGTGATCTGGAATGCGGCGGCGATCATGACCGCCGCGTCGAACACCGCGACGATGGCGCGCCCACGCCGCCCCACTCCTAGAGGCCGAAGGCCGCGCGTGCCTCCGTGAGCGCTTCGCGCACCCGTACCGGAGCGGTCCCACCGGGCGATGTGCGCGCCGCGAGCGACTGCGCCACCCGCACCTGCTCCGCCGCGGTCGGGCTGAAACGCGCATCATGCCCGAGCAGCTCGGCCTGCGTGAGGGTCGACACATCGCGGCCGGCGGCAAGGCACCAACGCACGATGCGACCCGCGACCTCGTGGGCCTCACGGAACGGCATGCCGGAGCGGGCGAGATCGTCCGCGAGGTCCGTGGCCGTGAGCATGCCGCGCTCGGTCGCGCGCGCCATCGCATCGCGATCGAACACGAGCCCACCGACGACGAGCGCGAGCACCTCGAGCGCGGGTGCAAGGGAGGCGGCGTCATGAAGCGGAGCACGATGCTCCTGAAAGTCGGCGTCGAAGGCGAGCGGAAGCCCCTTGAGCGTGGTAAGGACCGCGACGAGGTCGCCGATGATCCGGCCGGAGCGGCCTCGCACGAGCTCCGCCACATCGGGGTTCTTCTTCTGCGGCATGATGCTCGAGCCGGTGGCGTGGGCATCGCTGAACGCGGCAAATCCGAACTCGGTCGAGCACCAGAGGACGAGCTCCTCTGCCAGCCGCGAGGCGTGGACCGCGCCCAGCGCCGCGGTGTAGACGAAGTCCGCGAGGAAGTCGCGGTCGGCAACTGCGTCGATGCTGTTCCGGAAGACCGCGGGGAGGCCGAGCTCCTTCGCGGAGCGGTGCGGATCGATCGGATGCGGCGTCCCCGCGAGCGCGGCCGCGCCAAGCGGTGAAACGGCGGTTCGCACCCGCGCCTGGGCCAGGCGCTCGCGATCGCGCCGCACCGCTTCGGCGTGGGCAAGCAGATGGTGCGCGAGCGACACCGGCTGCGCGCGCTGGGTGTGGGTGTATCCGGGGAGCACGGTCTCCACCTCGTCGCCGGCGCGAACGACGAGCGCCCGGCCCAGCGCGAGGAGCGCGCCGTCGAGCGCGTCGAGGAGCTCGAGCGTCAGGAGGCGCAGGTCAAGCGCGATCTGGTCGTTCCGGCTCCGCGCGGTGTGCAGCCTGCCCGCCACCTCGCCCAGCCGCTCGGTGAGCACCAGCTCGACCGCCGAGTGGACGTCCTCGGCATCGACCGGCCAGGGAAAGGTGCCCACAGCGAGCTCCGCGTCGATCCGCTCCAGACCGCCCGCGAGCAGGGCGGCATCGGCGGGCCTCAGGATGCCGGTCGCACCGAGCATCCGCACGTGCGCGAGCGACCCGCGCACATCGTGCCGCGCGAGGTGCTTATCCCACTCGAGCGAGGACATGAACGCGCGAACGCTCGGGTCGAGCGCGCCGGCGAAGCGCCCGCTCCAGAGGTCCTTCACCGTCGGTCCTTCTTCGCGGTCGGCGCCGCGCTCTTCCTGGGCACGGCGGAGCGTGTGGCGATCTTCTTGGGCAGGCTGAGCAGCGCGGCGGTATCCGGTCCCCAGAGCGCCTGCGTGCGCGACTGATTCCGGAGCGGCAGGCCGAACACGTTGATGAACCCCTCGGCGGCCTTGTGGTCGAAGGCGTCACCCTTGCCGTACGTCGCGAGGGCGACCGAATAGAGCGAGTGCTCCGAGCGGCGTCCGACGATCGTCGAGGTCCCGCGGTGGAGGCGCAGACGGATCTCGCCGCTGACGAACCGCTGTGTGCTCCGAACGTAGGCGGCGAGGTCCTGGTGGTGCGCGCTGAACCAGAGCCCGTTGTAGACGAGGTCGGCATATTCCTGGGCGAGTCGCTGCTTGGACCGCAGCGCCTCCTTGGACAGGACCAGCTTCTCCAGCTCGCGGTGCGCCTGGTGGAGCACGACCGCGGCGGGGGCCTCGTAGATCTCCCGGGACTTGATGCCGACGAGGCGGTCCTCGATCTGGTCGATGCGGCCGACGCCGTGCCTTCCAGCAAGCGCATTGAGCTTCTCGATGAGCGCGACCCCATCCAGGGCGTCGCCATCGAGCGAGACGGGGATCCCCTCCGTGAAACCGATGACGATCTCGCGCGCCCTCGCCGGCGCCTCGTCCGGGTCGACCGTCCACTCGAAAACGTCCCGGGGCGGCGCGCCCCAGGGATCCTCAAGGATGCCGGCCTCGACCGAGCGCCCCCAGAGGTTCATGTCGACGCTGTACGGGCTCTTCTTCGTCACCGGCACCGGGATGCCGCGAGCCTTGGCGTAGTCGATCTCCTCCTCACGGGTCATGTTCATGCCGCCACGCATCGGGGCGATGACGGTCATCTCCGGCGCGAGCGCACCGACCGCGAGGTCGAACCGGACCTGGTCGTTTCCCTTGCCGGTGCAGCCGTGCGCGACGAACCGCGCCTTCTCGTCGCGCGCCGCATCGACGAGGAGCTTCGCGAGGAGCGGGCGGCCGAGGGCCGTTGCGAGCGGATAGCGCTCCTCGTAGAGCGCACCCGCCTGGAGGGCCGGCCACACGAAGTACCGGACGAAGATGTCGCGGACATCCTGGACGATGGCCTTCCTCGCGCCGCTCGCGAGCGCCTTCCGCTGGACCCCCTCAAGGTCCTTGACCGTGCCGAGGTCGCCGGTCACGGTCACGACCTCAAAGCCGTGTGTCTCGCGCAACCACGCGACCGCCACCGACGTGTCGAGGCCTCCGGAATAGGCGAGAACGCAGGTTTGGCCCTTGTAGCTGTCCTGCTCCAGCCCCCGGCCACGCCGGTCGCCCCGCTTGGGGCTGGTCGACCCGCTCGTCGCGGCGGAGCCGGTCCTCGTTCGCTTCGTCATTCTATTTCTCCCGCTCGCGTGAGGTTGGGTGGCGAACGATACCGAAACCATGGAGGCGTTCGGCCAGCGCAACGCCGGCCCGTTCGTGCGGCACCGCGACGAACACGGTGTCGTCTCCCGCGATCGTACCGACGATCTCGGTGAAGCCCGCGGCCTCGAGCGCGACGGCCAGCGTGCTTGCGCTACCGGGCAGTGACCGAAGCACGACGAGATTGCCCGCGCAGGCGGCCTCGACCGGATAGTCCTCGCAGAACCGTCGGAGGCGCTCCACCCCGTTCGCGAACGGGGTGGCCGGAGGCGCGTAGGCGTGGTGGCCGTCGCGGGCGACCTTCACCAGCCCGAGATCCACGATGTCACGCGAGACCGTGGCCTGCGTCGAGCGCACACCGGCGCCGCGAAGCGCGCGGACCAGGTCCGCCTGGGTCGCGAGCGTTCGCTCACCGACGAGCCGCAATAGCGCGCGCTGCCGGTGGACCTTCCGGCCGGCGGCCTCACTCACGCGGGCACCGCAAAGACCGTGCCGGCGTCCTCGCCGGCAAGGAGGCGCTCGATGAGATCGTCGCCGGTGGGAACGATCGCCGCCAGGCAGCCCGCGAGCGCGGCGATGAGGCACGCCTCCACCTTGGGTAGCATGCCGCCCTCGATCGTCCCATCGGCGATGAGCGCCCTCACCCGCTCGAGGTCGAGATGTGCGAGCACCTTCCCGCTCTTGTCCTTCACTCCCGGAACATCGGTGATGAACGCGAGCAGCCTCGCGCCGACGCTCGCCGCGACGGCTCCCGCCGCGGTGTCGGCATTCACATTGAGGATCTCGCCGCCCGTGGTGTCGATCGCGGCGGGCGCGATGACAGGAACGCGTCCGGCGGCGAGCAGCTCGTCGAGCAGCGACGAGTCGACCAGGGTCACCCGACCCACCAGCCCGAGGTCCGCCTCCTCACGTTCGGCGCGAAGCAGGCCGCCGTCGATGCCCGAGATCCCGACCGCGGGCACGCCCTTTGCCACGAGCGCGGCGACCAGCCGGCTGTTCACGATGCCGGCGAGGACGGCCAGCGCGACGTCGCGCGTGGCCTCATCGGTCACCCGGAGTCCGCGAATGAAACGCGAGGGAAGGCCGAGCTTCGTGGACCATTCCCCCACCGCGGGTCCGCCGCCATGGACGACGACGAGTGGGCGGCCACGGTCCGATAGAGCCGCGATCAGGTCCACGTGCGCCGCGAGCTCTCCGGCGACCGCACCGCCGATCTTCAGAACGATCGGCGCGGTGCCGCTCGAACGGGCATCGCCCGCACCCTGCAGAGAGGAGAGGTGCTTGTCACCACGCGACCCGCGGTCGCTAGGTGGTGTATTCGGCATTGATCCGCACATACTCGGCCGAAAGGTCCGAGCCCCACGCGGTGGCGGTCCCCGTGCCGAGACCCAGATCCAGCAGGATCTCGATCGCCGGCGCGGAGAAGATGCGGCGGACCGCTTCGAGATCGACCTTGCGTGGCGCCCCAACCTCGTACACCGTGACGTCGCCGACGCGGACCGTCGCCCGACCTGCCTCGACCCTCGCACCCGACCGTCCCGCGGCCGCGAGGATGCGGCCCCAGTTGGGGTCCGCGCCGTGGATGGCGGTCTTCACGAGGTTCGAGTTCGTGATCGTTCGCGCGGCGAGCCGCGCCTCCGCGGCGGTGGCCGCGCCGGTCACCTTGACCTCGAAGATCTTCGTCGCACCCTCACCGTCGGCGACGACCATGCGAGCGAGCTCGGCGCAGACGCCGCGCACCGCTTCGGCGAAGGTCGTCCGATCGGCGGGCGTGACGGTCACGCCCGAGGCGCCGTTCGCGAGGAGCAGGAGCGTGTCGTTCGTGCTCGTGTCGCCGTCGACCGAGATCGAGTTAAAGGAGTCACGGGCCGCCTCCTTGAGGACCGCGCTCAGGGTTACCGTGTCGATCGCGGCGTCGGTCGTGACGAAGGCCAGGAGGGTGGCCATGTCCGGGTGGATCATCCCCGCACCCTTGGCGATCCCGCCGAGACGCACCTCGCCGCCCGCAAGCCGGACCGCGGTCTCCGTCACCTTCGGCCTCGTGTCTGTCGTCATGATCGCCCGCGAGGTGTCGTCCCAGCCCGCAACGGTCGTCCGGATCGTGGCGACGGCCGTGGCGATGAGGCCCGCCGGGAGCGGCACGCCGATCACGCCGGTCGAAGCGACCGCGATCTGATCCGGCGCCACACCGAGCCGGTGCGCCGCGGCCTCGGCCATGGCCACCGCGTCGCGTTCGCCCTGCTCGCCGGTGCAGGCGTTCGCGTTCCCCGAGTTCACGATGATGGCGCGGAGCGCCCCATCCGCCAGGTGCCTGCGCGACACGACGCACGGCGCGGCGATGACCTGATTCGTCGTGAAGAGGCCCGCGGCCGTGCAGGGCCGGTCCGACACGATGAGCGCGACATCGAGCCGCTCAGGGCGCCCCGTCTTCACCCCGGCTTTCGCCGCACCGGCGGTGAAACCGCGCGCGTAGGTCACACCACGTCCCGCGCCTTCGCTCATGGCCATAGCGGTAATGCCTCCAAACCCGCGGTCTCCGGGAGCCCGCACATCACGTTGAAGTTCTGGATCGCCGATCCGGCGGCGCCCTTCACGAGGTTATCGAGCGCCCCGATCGCGATGAGGCGCCGGTTCTCCTCGTCCACCACGGTGTGGACGAGGCACCAGTTGCTTCCCAGGACCTGCTTCGTCGCGGGGAACGTCGATAGCACGCGGACGAACGGCTCATCGCGGTAGGCCCCCCCGTACACCTCCGCGATCATCGCGCCGGTGACGTGCGGCTTCAGGCTCGCGTAGCAGGTCGCGACGAGGCCCCGCGTCATGGGGATGAGGTGCGGAGTGAAGGTCAGCCGCGCCGGAGCGCCCCCGAGGACCGCGGCCTGCTGCACGATCTCCGGCGTGTGCCGGTGGGTCGGGACGCCGTACGGCCGCAGACTGCCGTCGATCGTGCCGAAGAGGAACGCCTCGTCGACGGTGTGACCGGCGCCCGAGACACCGGACTTGGCATCGATGATGAGGTCGGTCTCGATGAGCCCGGCGCGAAGCGCAGGTGCGAGGGCCATGAGCGACGCGGTCGGATAGCAGCCGGGATTCGCGACGAGGCGCGCGGTCCGGAGCGGCTCGCGGGCGAACTCGGTGAGCCCGTAGACCGCTTCACCGAGGAGCTCGGGCGCGGGATGCTCGAATTTGTACCAGCGGCTGTAGTCGGCGGCGTCGCGCAGGCGGAAGTCGCTGCCGACGTCGACGATCTTCCGACCCTCGGCCAGCCATCCTCTCGCCTGCCTGGCCGCCTCTCCGGCGGGAAGCGCGGTGAACACGACCTCCGCGTCTCCCACCCCGGCGCTGATCCGGAGCGCAGCCGGCGCACCGTGGAGGTGTGGCTGGACATCGCGGAGCGCTTCGCCCTGATGGCTCCGCGCGACCGCGGCGACCAGAGAAGCACCCGGGTGACGCAGCAGAAGTCGCGCGAGCTCGCCCCCGGCGTACCCGGTGACCCCGACGATCGCGACCCGCACGGTCATTGGATGATTATGCTCCTATTTGGATAATCATGCAAGACGGCGCTCCTGTGAAGAGCTTCCGGACCTGGAGTTGAGCCGGTTCGGTCACGTAGCCGAGCCGGCGATTGATGCCACGCATCGGCGCGTTCGCCTCGTCATTCGTCGTGCCGAACCACTGTACGCCGCGCGCTCTGAGCGCGGCGATCGCCTGTAGCTTGAGCGCGAGCGCGAGACCCTTCCCCCGTTCGGCGCGCGCCACGCCGGTCATGAACGTGTAGCCGATGCCCAGGTCGCTCACGTCCGTCATCGTGAGGCCGACGATCTGCCCGGCCCGCAGGACGAGGATCGTCGCGGCGCGATCGAGCGTGGGCGACTCGAACATCATCTTCCGGATGACCTCGAACGGGGGCAGGACGAACGGATCGGGGAACGGGACGTCGCTCGTGTACTCGCGATTCGCCTCGTAGAACCGCCGGAGGAACGCTTCCTCATCGATCGCCGTGGCCCACGCCTCGCCAAGCGTCGCGAGCTGGACCCCCGCACGCTCCGCCACCGCCGCGGGGTCCTCGAAACGGGCTTCGTCAAAGGTCGGGACCTCCAGGTACGAGTTGTACCGGCGGTGATACTCCGTATAGCCACGCGCGATGGCGAAGGCAAGCGCATCCGGCTCGTCGCCTCGGACGCGGGAATTGATCCGGGAAGCACCGCGCCCGCGCGCGTGTGCCTCGAGCCGGTGCGCGAGCGCGCGCCCGATACCGCGACCGCGTGCCGTGCGATCGACGATGAGCCCGCCGCGCCAGCTCCTGTCGGCCTGGGCCCAGACGCCCCCATCACTCACGTTCGCGTGTGCGACCAGTGCTCCATTCTGATCGGTCACGACGAGGGCCAGTTGGGTCGGCATCGGGTTGATCGCCGCCCAGCGCCGGAAGCCCGTGGCCGATTCCCGCTCCACGGGCCTCACGTGGCGGTTGGTCAGCTCGGCAACGGCCTCGAGATCGGCGTCGGCGCGCTCACGCACGGCAAAGCCCGAGGGCATGGGGGCGTCGGCGCCGCCGGCGCCGGTCTGATCCATCACGAGCGCACGACACTAGCATCCAATGCCCCGCGGCATCCGGGCTAAACTTCATCCCATGTTCCGCATCACAGACCTGCTCGCGGCCGGGACGACATTCTCCTTTGAGTTCTTTCCGCCAAAGGACGAGCGAGAGCAGCGGCTGCTGAGCGCGGCGATCCACGATCTCGAGCCGCTTCACCCGTCCTTCGTCTCTGTCACCTATCGCGGCGGCGCGGTGTCCCGCCAGCGGACGACCGCGGTGGTCGCGGACCTGCTGAAGACCACTGCCCTCAACCCGATGGCCCACCTGACCTGTGTCGCGCACCCGCGCTTCGAGCTGGGCGAGATCATGGGAGGCTTCCGCGCCCTGGGGATGGAGAACCTCCTGGCCCTCGGCGGCGACCCGCTCCCGACCGAGCAGTCGTATCAGGAGCTGCGGCATGCGAGCGAACTCGTGGAGCTCGGCCGCCGGCTCGGCTTCGCGTCCATCGGCGTTGCGGCGCACCCCGCGGGACACCCCCGCTCTCCGGACCGCCAGTCCGATCGAACGCAGCTTGCCGCCAAGCTGAGGCTCGCGGACTTCGCGATCACGCAGTTCTTCTTCAAGGTCGAGGAATACCTGAGGCTCCGCGACGAGCTGGCGGCGCTCGGCATCACAAAACCGATCGTCGCCGGGATCATGCCGATCACCTCGCTCGTGTCGGCCCAGCGGATGGCCGAACTCTCCGGCTACGCCGTCCCCGCGGACATCGTCCGCCGAGTCACCGCGGGCGGAGAGGACCCCGAGGAGATCCGCAGGCGCGGGATCGAGGTCGCCGCCGAGCTTTGCGCGCAGCTTCTGGAGGCCAAGGTGGCGGGCCTCCACTTCTACACGCTGAACTTCTCAAAGGCGACGCGGGAGGTCTACGCCAGACTGGGCCTGGTGACCGCGTAGCGCCGACCGCCGATCAGGCCCCCTTTGGCGAGGCCACGCCGAGCGCCTTCGCGATGTCGCCGGTATTAACAACAAGTCCGTGGAACCGGTCGACCGACGCCAGCACCGCGTCGTGAGCGGCCTGGTCGGTGTCGGACACGCACTCGGCCGGCACGAGAACGTCGTAGTCGCGCATGTATGCATCACGGATCGTCGAGTC
>SHYN01000013.1 GCA_009692785.1 Chloroflexota bacterium
GTCGCCGCGTTCACGGTGCGGCCAGTGGGGCAGATGCTGCCGGCGGTCGCTCACGATGTCCTTGGGGCGGGAGCGACCGAGCTGTCGTGGCTTCTTGCGGCGCAGAGTGTCGGCTCGATCTGCGGGACCATATTCGCCGCCTCGATCGGCGACATCCGTCAACGGGGTCTCGTGATCTCCGCGGCGATCGTCGCGTGGGGAGCGATGACGCTCGCCTTCGCCGGGCAGCACGACCTCGTCCCCGCGGTCATGCTCATCTTTCTCGTGGGGTTCCCGAACTGGGTCTTCGCGTCGACGATGGTCGTGCACCTTCAGACCCAGACGCCCGATCGGCTTCGCGGACGGGTCATGAGCCTCCAGAACCTGACCCAGGGAGGGCTGGCGCACTTCGGCGCGATGCTCGTGGGCACGCTCGGCGCATTGCTCGGGGTGGACGTCGCGATCGCCATCGCGGGTGCCGCATTCGCTGTCTTCGGCCTGATCCTGTTCCTGCGCGTCGGCGCGATCCGCGAACTCAGCGGCGCCGCGCGGCACGGCTCCCGGGAGGTCCGAACGCCAGATCCGCTCTAGCGGTCGCGGCGACGGGTGCAGGCCCGAGCCTTTGGGTCGTTGACCTGCGGACGATTCCCTCATTGGCCAGTCCCCGGCTGGAGAGGCGACGTGGAGGCGAGAAACGCTGACCGGCACTGCACGCGGTCGCGCAGCTGGAGCGCCGTCGCCAGGGTCGAGGGGAGGCGACTTCGAGCGAGGGAGGCCCACGACCGTTGGCCCCGACCGGTGCTCGGCCGACCGAGTCCGAAGTCGTCCGACCCGAGGCAACGTCGGCGGCGGCGCGGCAGTCCGCACAGGCCGCCGCGACCTTGTCGGCGGCGGCGCGGCGGTCCGCAGATGACCGTAGCCTTAGCGCAATGGCCGTCCAATCCCGCATCCGCAATTTCTCGGTGATCGCGCACGTCGACCACGGCAAGACCACCCTCTCCGACCGCATCCTCGAGGTCACCGGCACGGTCGCGAAGCGCGAAATGCGCGAACAGCTGCTCGACTCGATGGACCTCGAGCGCGAGAGGGGCATCACGATCAAGGCGCGCGCCGTCCGGATGGCGTGGACCGCGCGCGACGGCTTGCTGTATGAGCTGAACCTCATCGATACCCCAGGGCACGTGGACTTCAACTACGAGGTCAGCCGCTCGCTCGCCGCCTGCGAGGGCGCGCTGCTCCTCGTGGACGCGTCCCAGGGCATCGAGGCGCAGACCCTCGCGAACGCCTACCTGGCCGTCGAGCAGGGTCTCGAGGTCGTGCCGGTGATCAACAAGATCGACCTGCCGAGCATCGACCTCGAGGTCGTCCGGCAGGACCTTTACACGACGCTCGGATTCACCGAGGAGGAGACACTTCTCGCGTCGGGCAAGACGGGCGTGGGGGTCGCCGAGATCCTCCACGCGATCGTCGAGCGTGTGCCGCCGCCGCACGGCGACCCCGCGGCGCCGCTCCGCGCGCTCATCTTTGACTCGCACTACGACGTTTACAAAGGCGTCGTCGCGCACATCAGGGTCATGGACGGCTCCCTCGCGTCCGGCGACCGGATCCTGCTCCTGGCGACCGCCAAGGAGAGCGATCTGGCCGAGCTCGGCGTCTTCGCCCCCGACGCCGTGCGCCGCGACCGCCTGGAGGCGGGGGAGGTCGGCTATGCCGCGACCGGGCTCAAAGCGGTGGCCGACTGCCGCGTCGGCGACACGCTCACGCTTGCGACGCGCCCCGCCGCCCTGCCGCTTCCCGGCTATCGGCCAGCGAAGCCGATGGTCTTTGCCGGCTTCTACCCGACCGAGTCCGAGGACTATCCACTCCTCAAGGATGCGCTCGAGAAGCTCCGTCTGAACGACGCCTCGCTCGTCTACGAGCCGGAGACATCGCAGGCCCTTGGCTTTGGCTTCCGCTGCGGCTTCCTCGGCCTCCTCCACCTCGAGATCGTCCAGGAGCGCCTCGAGCGTGAGTACGACGTCACGCTCATCGCCACCTCGCCCTCCGTCGAGTACCGCGTCATCGTGCACGGTGGCCGCGAGATCGCGCTCGACAACCCCGCGGAGCTACCCGACCCCGGGACGATCGAGGAGATCCGTGAGCCGTGGATGAAGGTCATGATCATCACCCCGACGACGTACGTCGGCCCGCTCATGGACCTGGCCCAGAACAAGCGTGGCACGCTGAAGGACATGACGTACGTGGATCCCACTCGGGCGATGCTCACGTATGAGATGCCGCTTGGCGAGGTCATCGTGGACTTCTACGACCAGCTGAAGAGTCGCTCTCAGGGCTACGCCTCGCTCGACTACGAGCTCACCGAATATCGAGCGGCCGACCTCGTTCGTTTGGACATCCTCGTTGCCGGAACGATCGTCGACGCGCTGTCGATCATCATCCACCGCGAGCGGACGATGTCCGCCGGACGGGTGCTCACGGCAAAGCTCCGCACGCTCATCCCGAAGCAGATGTTCGATGTGCGGATCCAGGCCGCCGTGGGGAACAAGGTCATCGCCTCGGAGACGGTGAAGGCGAAACGCAAGGATGTCATCGCGAAGTGCTACGGCGGTGATATCACCCGCAAGAAGAAGCTCCTCGAGAAGCAGAAGGAGGGGAAGAAGCGGATGAAGATGGTCGGCCAGGTCGAGATCCCGCAGGAAGCCTTCCTCGCCGTGCTCCGCATCAAGGAAGACATGTGAACGACGGACCGAATCCGATCGCCTATCTCTTCAGCCTGCTCTGGGACCGCCGCCCGCGGCGAACGGTGAGAGTGGAGGGGGGCTACCGGGTGCAGTTCGAGCACCCGACGCAGCTTCTCGCATCGACCTTTCTCCGCGCGCTCGGCTCGGGCGACGTCGAGCTGATCTGGGCCCGGCTCTCTGCCGAAACGCACGGGCTCCTTGAGGGCCGGTACGCGTCGCGCGCGGGCCTTGCGCTCCACCTTGTCGCCGGTGTTGATGACGACATCGCGGACGCACGCCTCGCCCCGGTCGTCGGCCCGCTCCTGGCTGCCGCGCGCCTCGTTGTCGGACAGGTGCCTCTGGAGGGACGGCCACCGACGGCCCCGACCACATCGGGCGTGCCCCCGGCGGGAGTGTTCGCGGCGTTCGGGGTCTCGGCCGCCCGCCTTGTCGACCGCACGACCGCCTACGTGCTGCTCCTCCGCGACTTTCCCGAGGAGCGCATCGTCCGCGAGGAGGAATGGCAGCCTGCGCACCTCGTCGCCTTCATCCGAGAGTCCGGCGAGTGGCATATCGACCTTGGACGCACCGCGCTCCTGTCGGCCGAGGCAGGCCTTCCAGACCTCCTGGGTGCCATTCGCTGACCGCTCGCGGTCTCGGCGTGTACGTGCACATCCCGTTCTGCGCGGCCCGCTGCCCGTACTGCGATTTCGCGACGGCACCCGCGACGACCCGGCTGCGCGCGCGGTATCTCGCGGCCCTTGCCGCAGAGATCGGTCGTGAGGGAGCCGCCCTGGGGAGACCACGCGCGCGCACCCTCTTTGTCGGCGGCGGGACGCCGAGCCTCCTTGAGCCCGACGAGGTCGACGCCCTTGCTGCGGCACTTCGCGGCGCATTCGCCTTTCGGCCCCTCGAGGCCACCGTCGAGGCGAACCCCGCGACGCTCGATCGTGCCCGCCTTGGCGCCTGGAAGCGTCTCGGGATCACCCGGCTGTCGCTCGGCGCGCAGTCCCTGTCGGCGGAGGGCCTTCAGGCACTCGGGCGCACGCATCAGCCGGGTGACGTCGCGCCGGCGGTCGCCGCCGCGCGCTCGCTGGGTCTCGCGGTCGCGATCGACCTCATCTTCGGCTGGCCGGGCCAGACGGCCGAGCTGTGGGCCGCCGACCTCGCCGCCGCGCAGGCGCTCGCCCCCGACCACCTCTCCTGCTATCCGCTCGAGCTCGAGACGGAGCGCGAGGAGGCGGATGCGAACTGGCCCGGCGGTGGCTGGCCGGTGGTCGCGCGCTGGCGCGCGCGGGCCGCGGCCGCCGTGCCTGACGAGGATGCCGTCGCGTCGCTCTACGAGCAGGCCGAGCGCACGCTCCGCCGTGGCGGGTTTCGCCATTACGAGATCGCGAACTGGGCCCGGCCGCGGCGTCGGTCGCGCCACAACCTCGCGTACTGGCGGAATGACGAATGGATCGGCCTCGGCGCCGGAGCGCACTCGCACCTGGGTGGTTTCCGCTCGCGCAATCCCGCCGCGCTCACGGCGTACCTCGCGCGAGCGGAGGCGGGCCTCGGGCGCCTCGCCGCGGAGCGCGTGGATGAGGCGGTGGACGGGGCGATCCTCGCGCTCCGGCTCGACGAGGGCCTCGCGCTCGATCGCCACGCCGCGCGCTTCGGTCGGGTCGCCGCCGACCGGGCCCGGCGCGGGCTGCGCTCGCTCGACGGCACCGGACTCGTCCGCTGGTCCGGCGAGACCGCCCGGCTCACGCCGCGCGGCCGGCTGCTCGCGACCGAGGTGTTCCTCCGCCTCCTGCCCGACTGACGCGCGAGCCGGCGCGGCGCTGATCCGCTGCACCGCGGCGAGGGAAGGGCGTGTGCCCTCCTCTTTTGGCGGTCAGTCGACGAGGAAGGCCCAGCGGAAGGCGGGCAGCGTCTCCGCAGGGTGGTCGTCGGCAAAGGTGAGCTACGGGACCTTCGTGTTCTGCGGGCGGGTCTCGGTGCTGCGGTAGATGCCGGGATAGACGTCGATGTAGTGCCAGCCCTTGGTGCTGGACATCACGAACGGCATCACGACGTCGCCCCCGTGTTGAAGCCGCAGGCGTACCCGGCGTAGGCGTTGTCGTAGACGACGTGGTAGATCCGCTTCGTCTCGGTCCAACCGACGCCCTTGAGGTGGAGGTCCACCTTCGTGCCGGACGGGCCGCGCGTGACGGCGAGCGGCAGCGCGTTGACCTGGATCACGAACTGCGTCTCGGCGACCGCCGCGCCGCCGATCTTCGCGATCACACGCGTTCGAGCGCTTCTGGCGCGCGGAGGCGGCCCGCAGCCACGATCCCACCGGAAGCGGCCTCGGACTGTCGATCGCAAAATGGATCGTCGACCGGCATGACGGCACGATCGTGCTGTCACCGCGGAAGCTGCTCGGCACGCGCGTCGCCGTCCGCCTGCCGCTCGCGGATGTGGCCAAGGGCGGCAGCCAGGCGGAATTGGTGCGACCGGATCTCGCGCTCGAGCCCGGCACGGCGATCAGCGGTCAGCGGACGTCGGCGTCATCTCCGTCGCCGAAGCCGAAGCGCCGAGCCGCCTCCTCCAGATCCCACACCCAGAGGTGATCGCGCCCACCGTGCGCCCTGCCGATACAGCGCGGGCCACCGTGCGGGTAGAGCTCGCGGCCGATCCGCGCCCCCGATGTCACAAGGCTCTTGGCGAGGTACAGGCCGTAGACAACACCGGAGCA
Organism: Chloroflexota bacterium; assembly: GCA_009692785.1. GTDB lineage: Bacteria > Chloroflexota > Limnocylindria > P2-11E > P2-11E > SHYN01. Next base: position 5,422 of record SHYN01000013.1, read on the forward strand.
GGCCAGCGTGAGGTCGAGCGCGGCAACCCTCGTGAGCAGACCGAGGCGATCCTGGAGCAGGCAGGCATTCGGCGGCGTCGGGTGATCGGGTGTCTGCGTGCTGAACATCGGGATGCGCGCGGGAGACCTCGTCATTTCGTGACCATGCGTCCGGGACGCGCGTACTCGATACAACGATCCGCGCGCCACGATCGGTCACGCCGTGCCCTGCTTCGCCCACCACTCGCGCGCGGCGCCGACCTCCCACGGTCTGCCATGGCCGGCGCGGAGGAGCGTGCCCGGATCCTCGTGTCTGAGAAGGCGCTCCACGGATCCGCGGAGCGCTTGCGCGTCGCCGCCGGGAAGGTCGGTCCGTCCGGTGGCCTCACGCAGCAACGTGTCGCCGCTCAGGACGACACCGGGCAGGCGAAACGCGACGCTCCCCGGCGTATGGCCCGGACAGGCGATCACCGCGAGCGAAAGCCCGCCAAGGGTGAGCAGGGAGGTGTCGAACGCGATGACGTTGCTGGGCGTCGTGATCGTTGATCGATCGAAGGCGTGCGCATAGACCGCGGCCTGACCGACGAGCGCCCGGTCAGCGGCATGGACCAGGCAGGCACGCTGGTACCGCGCTGAAAGCGCGGCCGCCGCCCCGACGTGGTCGTAGTGGCCGTGGGTGAGGAGGATGTGCTCGACGCGGCCGCCGGCCACGACTCGATGATGGCGTCGGGTTCGGCCCCCGGATCCACGATCGCCACATGCTCGTTCACGCGAAGCACGTAGCAGTTCGTCGACCAGCGCCCCACCACGACGGTCGTGATCTCGAGCGTCCCGAGCTGTTCACGGTGGATCGTCGTCACGAAGCGGCGCGGCCGAGATGGATCACCTGACCCGTCACGTAGGCGGACTCCGGGCGCAGGAGGAAGTCGAGCGCGCTGGTCACGTCGCAGATCAACGCTTTGCGCTTGGTGGTCAGCCGGTCGATCGTGCGAGCCGAGGCGGCATTCCCGAGCGCCCTAGTTGCGCGTACCCCGGCCCATCGTGGGTTTACGACCGTGATTCGCCTTCTTCGAGCGCCAGCCCAGCTTGCCGACGGTCTTCGCCTTGGATTGTCCCTTGCCGCCCATCGTGGTTCTCCCCTTGTTCGCGGAACAACCGGAGCTGCAGTGCCCGCGCGGGCGGTGCGATGAGCTCGGTCACGATCCATTGTCCTATGACGGGGCCCTCGGCGTCGAATGGGAGGCCAAGGTGCTCCCGAGCGGCGGCGACCCTTCGGCGGACGGTCCGACCGTCGCATCCAAGCGCTTGGGCGGTCTCGGCCTGGGGCCGGTCGAGCACGTCCCGCAGGATGAAGGCGCCGAGGTCGCGCCCGCGGAGCGAATGGCGGCCGACGAGGTCCCGAAACCCCGCGCCAAAGAGGCCGCCGTCCCGGATCGCCGCGCGGATCGTGGCCGCCGCGTATCCCTCCAGCTCCGCGAGGCGGAGGAGCGCCTCGACCTCGGCGTCCGGGAGATGGCGGGAGGCGGCGAGGCGCAGGAAGAAGCGTCTGAGGAAGGGACCCGCTTGGCCGTCCGGTCCATCCATTGGGTCGCCCATTGTGGGGCTTTCCGCACGAATGCCGCCAGCCGCCCTCGGCGAACGGCGCTGGAGCGGCCGACTGCGGTAGGCTCGGCGCCCATGGCCGAGCCAAGCCTCACCGAGCATCTCAGGCGTCTGCCACTCTTTGCGCAGCTCGAGGAGGGCGAGCTCGCCACGCTCGCCCAGCACGTGCGGGTCCGCGCCTTCAAGCGCGCCGACACGATCTTCCACAAGGACGACGCGGCAACGCATCTCTACCTCGTCCTCGAAGGGGCCGTGAAGATCGCGCTCCCCGGCGAGTTCGGGCAGGAGGCGCTCGTGGCGTTCGTGCGGCCCGGGGAGTTCTTCGGCGAGCTCGCCCTTATCGATCAGGCGCCACGGTCGGCGAGCGCCGTGGCGCACGAGGACACGCGCACCGCCCTCCTCGCCCGCGACGACTTTCTCCCGTTCCTCGAGGCCCACCCCCGAGCGGTTCGCGTCGTGCTCGAGGCGCTCGCGCGCACGATCCGGCGGCTCTCGGACCGCGTCGAGGATCTCATCTTCCTGGACGTGCCGAGCCGTGTGGCCAAATACCTCCTCGACCTCGCACGGCTTCAGGGTGGCGAGAAGCCGGAGCTCATCCTGACCCAGGACGAGCTCGCGGCGTTCATCGGCGCCTCGCGGGTCTCAGTGAACCGGGTCCTCGGAGACCTCGAACGGCGGTCGCTCATCGCGGTCCGCCGGCGTCGGATCGTGATCCAGGATCCTGAGGGGCTTCGCGCCGAGATCCGGGTCTAGGTGGCAGCCCCTGAAAAGGCGGCGATCCTCGGAGCCGCCGGTGAGCCGCTGGGGCGGTTGACGTGGCCGGACCGGACTTGGTAAGGTATTAGCACTCTCAGCGGGAGAGTGCTAATGATGCGAACGACCACCGCCTCAATCCCAAACCTTGGCGAGCGTCAGCGCGACATTCTGGCCGCGGTCATCCATGAGTACATCCTGACCGCCCTGCCAGTCGCTTCAGCCGCTCTGGTGCATCGCTACCGGCTGCCCATCTCATCCGCGACCGTTCGGAACGAGCTGGCCTCGCTTGAAGAGGCTGGTCTGCTCATGCATCCGCACACCTCCGCCGGGCGTATCCCGACCGACCTCGGCTATCGCTTCTTCATCGAGAGCCTCATGCCCGAACCCGGCCTCGCGGCTGACGAGCAGCTCATGGTGAGCCACCAGTTCCAGCAGGCGCAGCGCGACCTGGCGGAATGGATGCGCCTGGCGGCGTCCACCCTCGCGCGGCTCACGGCCGAAGCCGCCATCGTCACGCCGCCCGCTGCCGAGCGCACGACGCTCCGGCACATCGAGGTCATCCCGGTCACCGGCGCCCGGGTCCTGCTCGTGGCGGTCCTCGAGGGCGGCGCGGTGCGGCAGCAGCTCCTCGAGCTCGCGCGCAGTGTCGCGACCGAGGAGCTGCGGGTGCTCTCTGCCCGTCTCTCCGACCAGCTCGCCGGCGCGAACGCTCCGCGGGTCCGCGAAACGTTCGCGAACGAGCGGGGGGTCGTCGCCGAGGTGATCGGCGCGCTCGCCGACCTGCTCGACGAGCACGACAACATCCGCTCTCGCGAGATCTACTACGACGGCTTTCAGAACATCCTCGCGCAACCCGAGTTCGCGTCGAGCGACCGGATCAGGGACATGCTCAGCCTACTCGAGGATCGCACCCGTCTCGCCGCAGTGCTGCCGCCCGCCCTCGCCGACGACCAGGTGCTGGTGTCGATCGGCAGCGAGCATCACCTCGAGCCACTCGCCGACTGCAGCCTGGTGTTCGGTCGCTATGGCGCTGGCACCGCGTTCATCGGCTACATCGGCATCGTCGGGCCGACGCGGATGGACTACGCACGTTCGATCGGCGCGGTCCGCTACGTCGGCGGCCTCATGAGTGACCTCCTGCGTGTGGTCGAAGGGACCTGGTCGTGAGCGACTTCGACCCGGGCGAGAAGACGGAGAAGACGCCCGAGCAGACGCGAGAGATGCTGCGGCGGGCCGAGGAGCTTCTGAACGAGCGGTTCCGTTCGCGCGCCGCGAACGGCGCGGGCACGATTCCGGTATCCGAAGAGGCGGGCGAGGGTGCGGCGAAGGACCCCAAGGTCGAGGAGCTCACCCAGGGTCTCCAGCGCATGGCCGCCGACTTTTCCAACTACCGCAAGCGCACGGACGCGGAACGCCTGGACTTCGTCAAATACGCGAAGAGCGATCTCATCGCGAAGCTCCTCGACGTGCTCGATGGCTACGACCGGGCACTCGAGACCGTGCCGGAGGATGTTCGGAAGCAGCCCTGGGTCGAGGGAATGTGGCTCGTCGAACGCAAGCTGCGGAGCATCCTCGAAGGCGAGGGGCTCACCGCGATCGACTCGCTCGGCACCTCGTTCGATCCGTATCTCCATCAAGCCGTCGTGCATCTCGAATCGGACCAGCCGGAGGGAACGGTCATCGCAGAGTTCAGCAAGGCGTACAAGCTGCACGATCGGGTCATTCGACCCGCGCTCGTGACGGTGGCGAAAGCGCCCACCGCGGCCGGCCGTCGGGCCGGCGAAGAAAAGGAGAGCTGACATGGCACGAGTCATCGGCATCGACCTCGGCACCACCAACTCGGCGGCTGCGTACATGGAGGGCGGCGAGCCGACGATCATCCCGAACCGCGAGGGCGGTCGGATCACACCGTCTGTTGTCGCGTTCACCAAGGGGGGCGAGCGCCTGGTCGGTCAGGTCGCGAAGCGCCAGGCGATCACCAATCCCGAGAACACGGTCTATTCGATCAAGCGCTTCATGGGGCGCCGTTTTGGCGACGCCGAGGTGCAGCGCACCATGAAGCACCTTCCCTACAAAGTCGCGCAGGCGTCCCACGGCGGAGTCGAGGTGCAGCTGGCGGACGGCAAGAAGCTCACCGCGCCCGAGGTCTCCGCGATGATCCTCGCCAAGCTCAAGGCCGACGCCGAGGCGTTCCTCGGTGAGCCGGTGACCCAGGCCGTCATCACCGTTCCCGCGTACTTCGATGACAGCCAGCGGCAGGCGACCAAGGATGCAGGCCAGATTGCCGGACTCGAGGTCCTCCGCATCGTGAATGAGCCCACCGCGGCCTCCCTCGCGTATGGGCTCGACAAGAAGAAGGATGAGCTCGTCGCGGTCTACGACCTCGGCGGCGGCACCTTTGACATCTCCGTGCTCCAGCTTGGCGAGGGCGTCTTCGAGGTGAAGGCGACCAATGGCGACACCCAGCTGGGTGGCGACGACTTCGACCAGCGGATCATCGACTGGCTCGTCGAGGAGTTCAAGAAGGATCAGGGCATCGACCTGAGCGCTGACCGGATGGCGCTCCAGCGTCTGAAGGAATCCGCGGAGAAGGCCAAGATCGAGCTCTCGACGACCCTGCAGACGGAGATCAACCTCCCATTCATCACCGCCGACGCGGCTGGCCCCAAGCATCTCGTCCTCACCCTCACGCGTTCCAAGCTCGAGCAGCTCATCGGCGACCTCGTGGAGAAGACGACCGGTCCGGTGCGCCGCTGCATCGCCGACGCGGGCGTCGATGTTTCCAAGATCGACGAGGTCGTTCTCGTTGGCGGCATGACCCGCATGCCGCTTGTCGTTGAGACCGTGAAGAAGCTCTTTGGCAAGGAGCCCCACAAGGGTGTGAACCCCGACGAGGTCGTCGCGATCGGTGCGGCGATCCAGGCCGGCGTGCTCAAGGGCGAGGTGAAGGACGTCCTGCTGCTTGACGTGACTCCGCTGTCGCTTGGCATCGAAACGCTGGGCGGCGTCGCGACGAAGCTCATCGAGCGCAATACGACGATTCCGACCTCGAAGTCCCAGGTCTTCACGACAGCCTCGGACATGCAGAACCAGGTCGAGATCAATGTCGTCCAGGGTGAGCGCGAACTCGCCGCGGACAACAAGAGCCTTGCGCGCTTCATCCTCGACGGCATTCCCCCGGCTCCGCGCGGCACCCCGCAGGTCGAGGTCTCGTTCGACATCGATGCCAACGGCATCGTGAACGTGCGGGCGAAGGACAAGGCCACGGGTAAGGAGCAGCACGTCACCATCACCGCGTCGAGCGGTCTTTCCAAGGCCGAGATCGACAAGCTCGTGAAGGACGCCGAGGCGCACGCCGAGGAGGACCACCGGAGCCGCGAGCTCATCGAGGCGCGCAACGAGGGCGACAACGCCGCTTACCAGGCCGAGAAGGCCAGCAAGGACGCGGGTGAAAAGATCTCGGCCGAGCTGCGCACCGAGGTCGAGGCAAAGGTCGCCGCGCTCCGCGAGGCCCTCAAGGGCGACGATGCGGCGCGCATCCGGGCGGGCCTCGACGAGCTCCGTCAGGCCGCGGTGAAGATCGGCGAAGCGATGTACAAGGCCGAGCAGGAAGCCGCCCCCGCGGCCGCCGAGGGCGAGCCGTCGGCCGCCGGCGCGAAGCGGGATGCCGACACGATCGAGGGCGAGTTCAAGGAGAAGAGCTAGCGGCGCCTAGGAAAAGCGGGCGGTGACCATCCCGAAAATGATCGCGAAGCCGAGCGCGAGCTGGACATAGCCCAGGGTCTTGAGGCGTCGTGCGATCGCGCCCGCCTCCGCCGCGGCTCCCGCGTCGCCCTGCGTCGCGCTCGGTCCGAGGGTCAGCATCCTCTTGAGCGCGGGCTTCACGATCCCGTGACCAAGGCCGAGCAGGATCACGGTGAGGACGGCGCCGATGACGATGCTCAGCGTCCAGCGGGAGGCGAGGTTCTCGATCTCGCGGGCGCGCCCGCTCACCATGATCCGCAGGACGCCGGTGATGATCGTGGCCTCGCCGAGCCGCAGGATGTAGAAGATCTGGCGCGGCGCGAGCTGCGCGATGACCGGGCCGCGAGCCTGCGGGGGTGCGGCCATGATCGCGGGGGTCTGGACGAAGATCGTGTAGAACGCGCCGCCGATCCAGAGGATGCCCGCGGTCACGTGCAGGTATTGAACGATCACGCGAATGACGTCTTCCATGGACCGATACTCTAGCAACATGGCGACACGTGATTACTACGAGGTTCTCGAGGTCCAGCGGGGCGCGAGCGAGGAGCACATCCGCTCCGCCTACCGCCGGCTGGCACGGCAGCATCATCCCGACGTGAACGCCGCTGCGGACGCGGCCGAGCGGTTCCGCGAGATCACCGAAGCCTATGAGGTGCTCTCCGATGGCCAGCGCAGGCAGCGCTACGACATGTTCGGCAACGGGCAGGGCCAGGGCGACATGGGCGTTGGCGACCTCTTCGAGACGTTCTTCGGCGGCGGCCAGCGCCGCCGCGAGCATGGTCCGCTCCGCGGGGCGGACCTGCGGTTCGAGATCGAGATCGACCTCGGGGATGCGGTGATGGGCGGCGAGCGCACCGTGACGATCCCGCGCCTCGACGCCTGTGAGCGCTGCAAGGGCGAGGGTGCCGAGCCGGGATCGTCGGTCACCGCGTGCGCCACCTGCAAGGGCCAGGGCGAGGTGCGCCAGATCCGGAAGTCGGTGTTCGGTCGCTTTGTGAACGTCTCCGCATGTCCGCGCTGCGGCGGCTCGGGGAAGACGACAGAGAATCCCTGCACCGCGTGCCGCGGCGAGGGCCGCAAGCGGGGCGAGCGCCCGCTCACGCTGCTGATCCCCGCCGGCATCGACGACGGCCAGCAGCTCCGGGTCACCGGAGAGGGCGAGGCCGGGATGCGCGGCGGTCCTTCGGGCGACCTGTACGTCCTCATCCGGATCAAGGAGCACCCCAGCTTCAAGCGCGACGGCGACGATCTCCTCCACGTTCTCCGCATCTCACCGGCCGAGGCGACCCTCGGCGCCGACTGCGTCGTGCCGACGATCGACGGTGTTCAGGCGAAGCTCAAGGTCCCGGCCGGCGCGCAGCATGGTCAGGTCGTGCGCCTCCGCGGCAAGGGCGTCCAGCATTACGGCCAGTCGGGCCGCGGCGATCAGCTCGTCTATCTCGACGTGGTCGTGCCGAAGAGCATCTCCAAAGAGGAGCGCCTCCTCTGGGAAAAGATCCGCGCGCTGTCTTCGAAGCCCGGTCAGGACGGCGACACCGTGTTCGACAAGGGCAAAGACGCCTTTGGCGGTGGCTGAGCGGCACCCCACCGTGATGGGCGCGCCCACGACCAGGTGGCTCGAGGTCGCGGTCCACGTCGGCGCGGAGGCGGTCGAAGCGGTGAGCGAGATCCTGGACCGCGTGGGCGTGAATGGCATCGCGGTGGAGGAGCCCGTGCGCGATGACGACGTGAACGGCTGGGCCGCCACTCCGGCCCCTCCCGCGGCGGGGATCGCGGATCACGTCGTCAAGGCCTATCTGGTGGACGACGCCGAGGCTGCCGGCAAGGTGGCGCGAGTGCGGAGCGATCTCGGCCACCTCCAGGCGTTCGGCCTCGGCCCGATCGCGGAGCTGAGGACGCGCACGATCGCGGACGAGGACTGGCTCGAGTCCTGGAAGGCGACGTTCACGCCGATCCGCATCGGTCGCTTCCTCGTCCGCCCGACCTGGAGCAACGCCGCGGATGACGGCGAGCTCATCGCGCTCGTGCTGGATCCGGGTATGGCGTTCGGCACGGGCCTCCATCCCACGACCCAGGCTTGTCTCGACCGGTTGTCGACCCTTGAGGTGAGCGGGTCGCGCGTCCTCGACGTTGGCTGCGGCTCCGGCGTGCTCGCGATCGCCGCCGCCAAGCGCGGCGCGCGCGCGGTCACGGCGGTCGACAGTGATCCGCTCGCGGTGCGCGCGACGGTCGAGAACGCCGCGACGAATGCGGTCACCGTCGCGGCGAGCATGGGCGGCGCGGCCGACGTCGCCGGCACTTTCGACCTTGTTCTCGCGAACATCGTCGCGCCCGTCCTCATCAGGATCGCGGCCGATCTCGGGGCGCGCCTCGCGCCGGCCGGCACGCTCGTCCTTGCGGGCATCATCGTGGGCGCCGAGGCGTCGGTCGGCGAGGCGTTTGCGGCGCTGGGTCTTTTCGTCAGGGATCGCGACATTCGCGGCGACTGGGTGTCGCTCGTGCTCCGGAGCGACACGTGATCGCGTGGTGAGCCCGCGCCACCGGTTCTTCGCGCTCGGCGAGCGCCTCGCCCCTGACCAGTGCCGCCAGATCGCCACCGTCCTGCGGCTGGTGCCTGGTGAGATCGTCACGCTCGTCTCGGACGGAGAGGATCTGGACTACCGACTCGAGCGGGTCTCTCCAGCGGAGATCGCCGGGAAGGTCGTCGCCCGGCGCCCCTCGGCGAACGAGCCGCGCGCCGCGGTGACGCTCGCCCTGCCGCTCCTCCGCCGCCATGGCCACGACGAGGAGGTCATCGAAGCCGTCACCCAGCTGGGCATCTCGAGCATCGCTCCGTTCACCAGCGAGCGTTCGGTCGCTCGCGAGCTTTCGGTCGCGAAACGCGAGCGCTGGGCGCGGATCGCGCGTGAGGCTGCCGAGACCGCGCGGCGCGGACGGGTTCCGACCATCGAGGTGGTCCGCGATTGGCCGACGCTGCTGGCCGCGCTTCCCGGGACGATCCTCGTGGCCTGGGAGGGCGAGCACACACGTGCCCTTGGCTCCGCGCCGCTGCCGGGGACGGTGTTCTCGATCGTCGTCGGACCCGAAGGTGGGCTCAGCGACGCTGAGGTTGCGCTCGCCCGCGCCGCCAACGCGATCACGCTGACCCTCGGCCCACGGAATCTGCGCAGCGAGACCGCGGCGATCGCCGCGGTCGCGCTCGTCATGGCGCCGCACCGCTGACCCGCGGGGCCGACCGTTGGTCCGACTCCGGCTCAGGAGATCGAGACGGCGCCACGCTCCTGGAGCTCGCTGCGGTCGAAGAGCGCGCGGTTCGCCAGGATCCGCCAGAGCGGTGCGCCCAGGGCACGATCCGCACCGAGACCGGCGCTGAGCCGCCGGAGCAGGATGAGCGCGAGGACCACGAGTCCCGCGACCCCCTGCATGGTTGTTCCCTCCTGCTCCCAGATGACGGCGGGCCATACGACGAATGAGGCAAGCGCACCGACCGGCAGCAGGCGGGTCGGGTGCACGGGTATCGCGGCGCGCAGCACGAGCGCGCTCACGACGGGCACGGCCATGATGAGCGAGGCGACGCCGTCGACGCCGACGCAGAAGCCCCAGCCGGTCGCGTTCGCCCGTCCGCCGTCAAAGCCATGGAAGATCGGCCACAGCTGACCGGCGACCGCGGCGATCCCTGCAGCCAGCTGGATCTCGAGCGGCAGGCCGAGCCAGCGCGCGAGGAGCACGGCGGCGAGACCCTTCAGGCCATCGAGAACGCCGGCGGTGATCCCCAGCGGGGCCCCGGCCTGGCGGATGAGGTTCGACCCGCCGAGCTTTCGTGAACCGGTGCGACGCAGGTCGATCCCCCGGGCCCGCGCGAGCACGGCCGGGAATGACACGGAGCCGCCGAGGTAGGACAGCAGGATGAAGCCAGGGCCCATGAGCGATAGAGTGCCGCATCGTGGGCTGTCCGTTCTGCGCCATCAGCGCCAAGACGATTCCGGCGACCGTGCTTTACGAGGACGACGATGTTCTTGCCTTCCTGGACCTCCACCCCGAGGCGCCGTTCCACGCGCTCGTCATCCCCCGGCGCCACATCTCGTCGCTCACCGAGACGACCGATCCCTCACTGGTCGGCCGCGTCGCGCTCGCGGCGGCAGCGGTCGCCCAGGCGGCCGGCTACGGCGAGCGGGGATACCGGCTGGTGGCGAACACCGGTCCTGACGCGGGTCAGAGCGTCGGCCACCTCCATTTTCATGTTCTTGCTGGACGAGTCCTGGGCTGGCCTCCAGGTTAGTAAGTTTGTGCGCTTTACCAGGGCGACACAGTATGCTCCTCTGGTCGGTGCCGCCCCTCTCGGCGAGAGGTCGGGCCGGCATTCTGTCTGTTACGACCGAAGGGCGGGTGATTCACTCTCAGATGTCAGAAATCATCATCGGCGACGGCGAGCCCTTTGAGGCTGCCCTCCGCCGTTTCAACAAGAAGATCCAGCAGGCCGGCATCCTCGCGGAAGCCCGCCGTCGCGAGTTCTACGAGCGACCCGCCGCCCGCCGTAAGCGGAAGGAAGCAAAGCGTCGCAAGCGCTAGCGAGGGGTCACATCGGTAGTCCGCTTAAGGTGCGTCTCGAACGCGACGTGATCGTCGCGGTGAAGGCGCGCGACGTGAACCGTCGCGACACCCTTCGCTTCGTGCTGTCCGCCATCCAGAACGAATCGGGCCTTCGCCTCGAGCAGGCGATCGATCGGCTTGCGGCGGAGGGCAAGGATGAGTCGGCCCGGCGGGTCTGGCTCGAGGCCAACCGACCGTCCGACCTGGACGATGCCGGCGTCATGCATGTGCTCCAGAAGCAGGCAAAGATGCGGCGCGATTCGATCGAGGCGTTCGCGAAAGGCGGCCGCGGCGATCTCGTCGCACGCGAGCAGGGACAGCTCGATGTGATCGCCGAGTACCTCCCCGCGCAGCTCGACGCCGATGGTATCCGCCGGGTCGCGCGGCGGGTGATCTCGGAGACCGGCGCCAGCGGTCCGCGCGAGCTGGGCAAGGTCATGCCGAAGGTGCTCGCCGAGACGCGGGACAGGGCCGACGGCAAGAGCGTGGCCGCGATCGTCGCCGAGCTCCTGAAGGGATAGCGGTGGCGCAGGCAACGCAGATCACGATCCTCATCCCAGACCCCGACGAGATGATGTTCGTCACAGGGGACAACGAGGCGAACATCGAGCGTATCGAGCGCGAGTTCGGCGTGAAGGTGGTCTCCCGCGGAGCGGAGCTGCGGATCAGCGGCGAGTCCGCGGCGATCGCGCGCGTTGGCGACCTCGTCGGGGCGATGCGGGGTCTGCTCGACCGTGACCCGAGCCTTCGCAGGCCGGCGCTCGATCGGCTCATCGTCGAGGCGCGTGCCGCGCCCGTGGTGCCACCGACGGAGCTTCGCGAGAGCCTCGCCACGAACGTGCGCGGCAAACGCATCGTGCCGCAGTCCGACAACCAGCGCCAGTACGTCGAGGCGATGCGCAAGCACGACCTCGTGTTCGCCACCGGGGTCGCGGGAACTGGAAAGTCGTTCCTCGCGGTCACGATGGGTGTCATCGCTCTTCGCGATCACAAGGTGTCGCGCCTCATCCTCACCCGTCCGGCGGTCGAGGCTGGCGAGCGACTTGGCTTCCTTCCCGGCGACCTTCAGGAAAAGATCGATCCCTACCTGCGCCCGCTGTACGACGCGATCTACGAGCTCATGCCGCAGGAGCGGATGGTGCGCGCCCAGGAGCGCGGCGAGATCGAGGTCGCGCCGCTCGCCTACATGCGCGGCCGGACCCTGAACGATGCGTTCATCATCCTTGACGAGGCGCAGAACACGACGGCCGCGCAGATGAAGATGTTCCTGACGCGCCTCGGCTTTGGCTCGCAAGCGGTGGTCACCGGTGACATCACGCAGATCGACCTCGCACGAGGTGAAAAGAGCGGTCTGAACGTCGCACGAGAGATCCTCCGCGGTGTCGAGGGCATCGCCTTTGTCGACTTCGACGCACGCGATGTGATCCGCCACGAGCTCGTCGCGCGGATCGTACGCGCGTACGACCGGTTCGAGAGCGGAGCGCAGGCTACGTGAGCAGGTCCCAGTGGGCGATCGGCCGCCGTACGCCTCCGCGCGACCCGGCCGCCCTTCTTACGCTCGTCCGTTCGGATCAACGCTGGAGGATCGGGGCGTTCGTCGCGATCGTTGGGGTCCTCGCGGCGATCGCGCTGCTCCTCTCGCCACCCGCGGTGGTGGCGTATGACGCCGGCGTCGTTGCGGACCGTGCGATCCGCGCGCCGCGGTCGGTCTCGTACACCTCAGAGTCGCTCACGATCGTCGAGCGCGAGAAGGCCCAGGCCGCGGTGCCGCGGCAGTTCTCGCGCAACCCCGCGGTGCTCGTGGCGGAGAGCGGGAAGCTCCAGAGCGAGCTCGCCGCGATCGGCCGGGTCAGAGATTCCACGGTCTCCCGCGAGCAGAAGATCGTGGCGCTGACCCGTCTACCCGAGCTGGCCCTCGCCGCCGCGAGCGCGACCGACCTTGCCGACCTCATCCCCGCGGAGTGGGATGCCCTGACGCAGGGCCTCGAGCGGACCCTCCAGTCGGTGTTGACGCCGGACATCAGGCCCGACCAGCTCGATCTGGTACGCGCCGACGTGCCGAAGGCCATCCCGGCGGCCTGGAGCGATCGCCAGAAGCGCGTCGCGCTGGAGCTTGTCCGGAGCCACGTTCTCGCGAACGTCGCGTTCGACCCGGTCGCGACCCAGCTGCTGCAGCAGGCGGCGCGCGGCGCGGTGGGTCCGGTGCTCGTGCGGGTCACCGGCGGCGAGGTCATCGTCCGCGAGGGTCAGGTGGTCTCGCCGGCCGATGTGGAAAAGCTCCGCGCGCTCGGTCTCGCGAACGCGGACATCGACTGGAAGAGCGCGATCGGGCTGTTCCTCTGGTCGCTCCTCATCGCTGCGGTGCTCGCGATCTTCGTGTCACGGTATGCGGAGGACACTTGGGCCGACGATCGGAGGGTCATCGTCGTGGGCCTTTCGCTCATCATGCTGACCGCCGTGGCCCGGGTGGTAGTGCCGAGCCACGCCCTTGCGGTGTACCTCGTGCCCTACGCCGCGGTCGCGATGATGCTCACCGTGCTCGTGGGTGGTCGGACCGCGCTCGCGACCCAGATTGCCGCGGCGCTCCACGTCGGGATCATGTCGGGTCAGGTCGAGCTCGTGGCCTATGTCCTCGTGCCCGCCCTCCTCGGCATGGGCGCCGTGCGGCGAGCCACGACGGCGCGCGAGTTTGTGGCCGGCGCGGTGTTCGTCGTAGCGGGAAACGTTGGCGTCATCGCGGCGTTCCTCCTCGTTGGCCGTTCGACCGACGCCCTTGGCCTGCTCCAGCTGGCGACGGCCGCGGTCGCGGGAGGACTTGCCTCGGGTCTCGTCGCGTTCGGGGGGATGGTCCTGCTCGGCCACCTCTTCCGGATCACGACGGTCTTCGAGCTGCGCGAGCTTGCCGATCCGAACCATCCGCTCCTACGGCAGCTGCTGCTCCGCACGCCCGGCACGTACCACCACTCGCTGCTCGTCGCGAATCTCGCGGAGCACGCCGCCGAGGTCATCGGCGCGGACCCGCTCGTCGCCCGGGTCGGCGCCTACTACCACGACGTGGGCAAGATGCGGAATCCCTCCGCGTTCATCGAGAACCAGACCGGAACGAATCCCCACGACGAGCTGGACCCGGTGGTCTCGGCCGGCATCGTGTCCGCGCACATCCGCGACGGGCTCGCGCTCGCCGATCGATATCACCTCCCGGAAGTCATCCGAGAGATGATCCCCGGCCACCATGGTACGAGCGTGATCAGGTACTTCTATCAGCAGGCGCTCGAGCGCGGTCAGCGCGTGGAAGAGTCGGCATTCCGGCATCCGGGACCGAAGCCGCGAACCCGTGAGGCGGGGATCGTCATGCTCGCTGACGGGACCGAGGCCTCGGTCCGCTCGCTGGCGGCAAAGGCACCGGAGGCGATCCGCGCGATGGTGGAGCGGATCGTCGGCGAACGGATCGCCGACGGACAGCTCGATGACTGCGACCTCACGCTGCGCGACGTCCACCGGATCAAAGACGCCTTCTGCGAGCTTCTCGCCGGTGTCTATCACGAGCGCATCCCGTATCCCGAGGATCGCATCACGCAGCTCGCGCCTCCGGGCGCGGCCCCCGACCGTGCGGATCAGCTTTCGCGGTAGCCCGCCCTGCGCGCTCGCGCCGGTCCGCGCCGCGACCCGTGCCGCGGTCCGGCCGTTTGGTCTGCCGGCCGGCGCGGCGGTGACGATCGCCTTCATCAGCGACGCCCAGATGCGACAGCTCAACCAGCGGCATCGGGGTAGGGATCGAACGACTGACGTGCTCTCGTTCGGCCAGGACCTGCCGGCCGGCGCGAAGGGCAGGGCTGCCGTCGCGCACCTGCTCACCGATCTCGATGGAAGACTGGAGGTGGGGGACATCGTGATCAGCGGAGAGCAGGCGGCGAAGCAGGCCGCGCGGCGCGGCCACGCGCTCGTGCGTGAGGTCGCCTTCCTTGCGGCGCACGGCGCGCTCCACCTCCTCGGGCACGAGGACGAGACCTCGGCGGGTTTCCGCGAGATGGTCTCCCTTGGGACCGCGGCGATAGCGAGCGCGGGTCTCATTCCGGCCGCCGGGGCGAACCAAAGCGGGCCGGCGCGCGTTAGGCGTAAATGATGCGCCGCCCCAGCACCGTCCTCGTGGCGGCCCTGTTCCTGGTCGCGTCACTCCTCCCGTCGAGACCGGCGGCCGCGGGGACTCGCGAGCTCATCGCCTCGCTGGACGCCCTCGTGAGTTCCTTTGCCGGGGTCGCCGGGCTCTGGATCAGTGACCCGAACAGCTCCCAGCCGCTCTACGCGGTGAACGATGACGCGCCGGTGGTTGCCGCCTCGCTCTACAAGCTCGCGCTCCTCCTGGAGGTCGAGCGACTCGTCGAGGCGGGAACGCTCTCGTATCAGGACACAGTCACGATCGAGGACGAGGACGTGACCGAGGATGGCTCGTATGAGTTGCCGGGGACGGTCATGACGATGGATCAGGCGCTCGAGGCGATGATCACCATCTCCGACAACGGCGCCGCGCTCGCGCTCTGGCACACGCTCGGCCCCGCGCAGGTCAATGCGACACTCGTCGCGCAGGGCGTGCACGGTCTCCATGTCGCCCTGGACGACAGCGAGGAGAACGTCACGTCCGCGCGGGCCATTGGCACGTTCTTCACGCGCCTCGCACGGCGGGAGCTCGTGTCCGTGGCGGCATCCGAGCGGATGCTCGCGCGCCTCACGCGGCAGCAGATCAACGACCGGCTGCCGGCGCAGCTGCCGTCGGGGACCGTCGTCGCGCACAAGACGGGAAATCTCAGCGCGATCGTCCACGATTCCGGGATCATCACGACACCCTTCGGTCCGCGGGTCGTCGTCGCGCTGACCTGGAATGCCCTGGACGACGTGGCGGCGGAGTTCATCGCCGACGTTGGCTCGCTCGTCTACGCCGCCGTGCTCGAGCCGCCGGCAACCGCAAGGTTCGTGACCCCCAACCTGACCGCGGGTGACGTCGGCGCCACCGTTGCCACTCTGGTGAAGGTCGCGAATGCTGGGGCGAAAGCGTGGGCCGCCGGTGGATCCGACTCGTTCGGACTCATCTGGGAGATCAAGGATGCGGCGCAGCAGGTCGTCCGACGCGGCGTCGCGCCCATCCCGCTCGGCGCGGTCGAGCCCGGAGTCACGAGGGACATGTCGCTTCCTATCCCCGTGCCCGACGCCGTTGGCGAGTACACCGTTGTCGTCGGGCTTGCCGATGCCTCGGGGCGGCCGCTCGCGCCCCTTGGCGCGGGCATCGGCACGTTCCCGCTGCGAGCGCACCTCCCGTTCCTCGCGACCGCGGTCGTGCAGGTGCCGCTCCTCCTGCATCAGGGCGAGGTATCGCTCGTGGTCGTCCAGTACGCGTCGCTCCCGGCCGCGGGGAGCGCGCCGCACGAGCTGTCGCTCACCTACCAGATAAGCGATCCTCTCACCAACGTCCTTATCTCGCGTGGGACGATCCCGCTCGGGACGCTCTGGCCGGGCCGGAGCGGCAGGTTCTTCGCGCAGCTCGTCGCACCGGAGGTGACTGGCATCTACCGGATCGACCACGAGCTCAGTGAGCTCGGCCGGTCCGTGGGCGCCGCCGCCTCGGTCGTGACGACGATCGGAGCGCAACGGTCGTTCGGCGGTGATGATCAACGCCTCGCTTCCCGGCCCTCTACGCGGACCGTCAGGCCCAGCGCACCCCCCGGTTTCAGGTTGCCCACGATCAACTTCCCGCGCCAGAGGGGACCGTTGCCCACCTCGTCGCCAACCCGCTAGCCGCGTTCGATGCGCGCGCGCCGTTCGCTTGCCGCCGCCGTCGCCTTGGCGGTCGCTTTCGCGCCGAGCATCCAGGGTGTGCGTGCGCGGGCCGGCACCGCCGAACTCACCACGCAGCTCGACGAGCTCGTGCGCGGGTTCGGCGGCGGCGCCGGGATCTACGTAGCGGATCCCGCCGGCGTCGCGCCGCTCTCTGTGGAGAACGAGGACGACACGATCATCACCGCCTCGCTCTACAAGCTCGCCGTGCTGCTGGAGGTGGAGCGCCTCGTCGAGGCCGGATCGCTCACGTACCGGGACAGCATCCGGATCGAGGCCGAGGACATCACGGAGGATGGCTCGTTCGAACCCGCCGGGACCGTCCTCACGGTCGATGAGGCGCTCGAGG
>SHYN01000014.1 GCA_009692785.1 Chloroflexota bacterium
GAGAGCTGTGCCCCGCTCACCGCCTCCGCGATCAGCGGGTAGAGCGTGCCGAGGAGCACCGTGAACGTCGCGGCGACGAAGAGGACGTTCTGGAAGAGGAAGATCGCCTCGCGCGAAAGCGGTGCGCCGATCGTGCCCGCGTCGGTGAGCTCACGCGCGCGCCAGAGCAGCAGGCCGACGCCGAGGACGAGCAGCGCCACGAGGTAGCCGAGCAGCAGCGGTCCGATCAGAGACTGACTGAAGGCGTGGACCGAGTTCACGACCCCGCTCCGCGTGAGGAATGTACCGAGGATCGTGAGCGCGAAGGTTGCGATGACGAGTGAGAGGTTCCACAGGCGGAGCAGCCGCCGCTTCTCTTCGATCATGACCGAATGGAGATACGCGGTTGCCGTGAGCCAGGGCATGAGCGCCACGTTCTCGACCGGGTCCCAGGCCCAGTAGCCGCCCCAGCCGAGCACCGCGTAGGACCACCACGAACCGGCGACGATGCCCACGCCGAGAAGCGCCCACGAGACCACCGCGAAGCGGCGCGTCGCAGTCAACCAGCGGTCACCCGCCTCTCCCAGGATGAGCGACCCGATCGCGTAGGCGAAGGGCACCGAGAAGAGGACGTAGCCGAGGTAAAGGAAGGGCGGGTGCAGGGCCATGAGCGGGTTGTTCTGAAGGAGCGGGTTCGGGCCCCGACCATTGTCCGGCACGGGAAACGTGGCGATGAACGGATCAGCGGCGGGGGTGGTGACGAGGAGCAGAAAGAACCCGAGCATGCCGCACAGGACCGCGAGCGCCGTGGTCGCGAGGCGGGGGAGCGCGATCGTTCCACGCCAGGCGACCCAGACCGCGCCGCCGGCGAGGATCGTCGTCCACAGGAGGATCGATCCCTCGAGCGCCGCCCAGAGCGAGATGACGCTGTAGAAGGTCGGCGTCTCGCGCGCATTGTTGAGCGCGACGTACCGGATGCCAAAGTCGTGCGTGACGAGCGCGCCGATCATCGCCAGATCCGCCACGACACAGAGTACGAACGCACCGAGGATCGCCCACCGCGCGCTTGCGAGCGACCGGCCTTCGCGCCGCCACGCCGCGTGGGCGGCGGCGGCGAGTGCCCACAGCGCGAGCGGCAGCGCCGCGCGGAGCGCCCCGGCGCCCACGTCCAGCCAGGTCACGGGCGTTGGTGCGGCGGCGTCGCTCCGGCCGGCGGCGCAGCGTAGACCTCCTCGTGCTTGGCGATGACGCTCGTTGCCCGGAACGTGCCGTCCGAGGCGAACTGACCCTCGACGACCGCGCCCGCGCCTTCCCGCAGCAGTCCGGGTGGCGCTCCGTTCCCGATCACCTGGACCCTGGTCACGCCGTCTCCGATCGTGAAACGCAGATCGCGTGAGGCCGGGTCGAACCGGAGCGAACCCATTTCGATCTGCCCGCCCAGGCGGACGGCGGTTCCCGCCGCCACCTTGCGGTCGCGAGCCTCGCTCGGCGTGAGGTAGTAGACCGTGGATCCGGCGAGGCCCTGCGCCGCGAAGAACGCGACGACGACGGCGAATGCGAGCGCTCCCAGGAGGAGGACGCGGCGCCTATCGACCAGGTACCTCCCGGCGCGCGCGCCTGCCGATGGATATCGCGTACAGGACGAGTGCGACGATCGTGATGACGTAGGCCGCGACGATGAACTCCATCAGAGCCGCTCGCGGAGGATGCGTGCCTGGCGCGCGAGCTCGAGCGCGGTGCGTTCGCTGAGCAGCCAGGCGTAGATGAGCGTTCCGGCGACGACCGAGACCAGGAGCGTGGCGAGCATTCGGTCGTCGAGGCTGGGGCCACCGCCGGCCCGGAGGACGGTCGGGAGCTGATGGAGCGAGTTCAGCCAGAGCACCGAGAGGTGCACGATCGGCACATCGACCACGAACACGACGCCGAGGACCGCGGCGCGGGTCGCCCGCCGCTCGAAGTCCGTCGAGAGGCCGCGCGCGAGAAGGTAGCCGACGTACATGACGAACATCGCCGCGGTCGTGAGGAGCCTCGGCTCCCAGGTCCACCAGACGCCCCAGGTGGGTTTTGCCCAGATCGAGCCCTGGACCAGCGTGAGCCCCGTGAAGAGCACGCCGATCTCGGCCGAGGCGACGGCGACCGCGTCGGTCCATGGCGCCCTGGTCCACAGCCAGGCGACGCTCGCGATGAAGACGACGACAAAGGCGAGGTAAGCGAGCCAAGCGGAGGGCACGTGTACGTACATCACGCGCGCCACCTCGCCCTGGACGGCATCGGGGGGTGCCCAGACGAGTGCCATGACGAGCGCCACGGCCGATATGGCGAGGGTCATCGAGCCGAGCCAGGGGCGCAGCCGGAGCGTGAGCACGGGTCGGGTGGTGGTCGTGGTCATTCGATGGCTGCTGGAACGATGGTAAGGCCGATGCCGGTGTACGCGATCGCGAAGGCGAGGAGCATTCCCGACCAGCCGAGCGAGGCGGCGGCGTCGCCCGAAAGGGCCGCCGCCGTCCCCTGCGTGGCCGCGACGAGCTGCGGCACGAGCACCGGCAGCGCGAGGATCGGCACGAGCAGCGCGCGGGCGCGAAGCCGAAGCGCGAGGAGCGTGTCGAGGACCACCACCGGCGGGAGCGCGATCACTCCCAGCGCGACGCCGAGGACGAGGTGGAATGGCAGCGCGACCGTGAGGTCGAAGAGCACGAGCGCCAGCGATCCACCTGCGAGAGCAACGATCCCAAGGGTCGCGGCGAGGGCGAGCGTCTTGCCCGCGAAAAGGGCGTCGCGGCCGCCGGCCAATAACAGGATGCCGTCGAGCGCGTCGTCCTCCAGCTCGCGTTCGAGCGAGCGGGTGGCACCGAGGATCGCCGCGAACAGCAGTGCGATCCAGAAGAGCGCTGCCGCGATGACCGGGCGGCGCGCCTCGACCGGACCGACCGCGAGGCTCTCGACGAAGATGAGCGTGACGGTGAAGGTCAGCGCGGCCACGAGCCCATCGGGCTGGCGCCGCTCGACCGTCAGGTCGCGCCCTGCCACGAGGAGGGCGCGACGAAGCGAGCGGCGCACGGCGACGATCATTGCTGCCGGACCGAGGCATCGACGACCGCCAGCACCCGCGCGGCGGCCCGATCCAGCTCGCTGTGGCCGTGTGTCGCGACGAGCACGATGCGCCGCTCGGCCGTCCAGCGGGCGAGCGCCTCGGCCACGAGCTGCGTCCCTTCCGCGTCGAGCTCACTGAAGGGCTCGTCGAGGAGCGCGATTCGCGCGTCTTCGGCGTCCAACCGCGCGAGCGCGGCCCGTCGCCTTTGGCCCGCTGACAGCCGCTCAAGGGGGCGGTCCGCGTCTGCTGCGAGGCCCCACCGCGCCAGCGCCTGGTCGACGTGCGCCGCGGCGATCCCCCGATAGGTGGTGAAGAAGGCAAGGTTCTCGCGCGCCGTGAGAGCGCGGAGCAGCGCGGTGCGGTGGCTGACGAGCAACGGCGGCTCGCTCGTCGCTCGCGTGCCGCGTGAGAGCGGTGTGAGGCCAGCGACCGCCCGCAGCAGCGTGGTCTTGCCGGACCCGTTCGCTCCGCGCAGGATGGTGAGGCCGGGTCCGAGGTCGAGGTCGATGCCGCGAAGGATCGCCCTGTCGTCGAGCACGACGGTGACCCCACGCAGCGCCGCGCTAGGCTCCATGAAAGCAATGATGGGGCCTGGCGCGAAGCGCTACGTCGTGGCCGCGTTCTTCGCCGTCGTCGTAGTCGTGGTCGTCGTGCTCGGAGCGGGCCGGACGGAGCCGCCGGCGACCGAGCCCGTTGCCCGTGGGCGTCAGGTGTACCGTGCGCTCGACTGCGGGTCCTGCCACGAACCCAACCTGTTCGGTCGGCGGACCGGGCCGCCCCTCGACCAGGTCGGCGGGATCGCCGCGGAACGCCGTCCCGGTTCGAGCGCTGCGGAGTATCTCGAGGAGTCGCTCGATTCGCCGGGCGCCTATCTCGTGGCGGGGTACCCCGACGTGATGCCGCGTGGTCTGACGCGCAGGCTCACCGCGCCGGACCGTGACGCGCTCATCCGCTACCTGCTCTCGCTCCGCTGAGTGCGGGCCACCGCCGCCGGACGGCGGCGGCGATCCCCTCCGCGTCCAGCCCGTAGTGGTGGCGCCAGATCGCGGCCGCACCGTGGTCCACCTGCTCGTCCGGTATGCCAACGAGCTCGCAGGAAACGGTGACGTCGCGCTCGGCGAAGAGCTCCACGACCGCCGAGCCGAACCCGCCGGCGATGACGTTCTCCTCAACGGTGACGAAGCGCGGGATGCGTGCCGCGAGCGCCAGGAACCGCTCCGCGTCGAGCGGCTTTGCGAATCGCGCGTTCACGACAGCAGCCTCGATGCCCTCGCGTGCAAGAAGTGCCGCCGCTTCCACCGCCGCAGGAACGGTTGAGCCGTATGCCACGATGACGAGGTCGTCGCCTTCGCGGAGGGTCTCGCTCCTGCCGATGGGCAGCTCCTCGAGCGGCCCGTCCAATGCGGCGCCCGTTCCCGCTCCGCGCGGGAAGCGGTACGCGATCGGTCCACGACCGGCGGCGGCGTGGCGCACGGCGGTCCAGGTCATCTGGCGCAGCTCGGCCTCGTCCTTGGGCGCCATGACGGTGAATCCGGGAAGCATGCGAAGGTAGGAGACGTCGTAAAGGCCCTGATGGGTGCGTCCGTCATCACCCACCAGCCCACCCCGGTCGATCGCAAAAACGACCGAGAGGTCCTGCACCGCGACGTCGTGGATGACCTGGTCCCAGCCGCGCTGCAGGAAGGTCGAATAGATCGCCACGATGGGGACGATGCCCTGGGTCGCGAGGCCCGCGGCAAAGGTCACCGCGTGCTGCTCGCAGATGCCCACATCGAACATCCGCTTGGGGAACTCCTTGAACAGCGGCAGGAGGCCGGTTCCTCCGGGCATCGCCGCGGTGATCGCGACGATCCGTTCGTCGCGCTGCATGACCTCGCGAACGCTGTTGGCGAACACCGCCGTGTACTGCGGCGCGACGGGCTTCGAGGTCGCCGTGGCGGACACGCCGTGCCACTTCACGTTGTCCTCTTCGGCGGGGCCGTAGCCGTGGCCCTTTTGCGTGTGGAGGTGGACGAACACCGGGCCGTTGTCGAAGTCCCGTGCCTTGCGCAGCACGTCCTCGACCGCGAACAGGTCGTGGCCGTTCACCGGACCGAAGTAGGTGAAGCCGAGCTCCTCGAAGAACAGGTTCGGGATGAAAAGCGCCTTGAGGCTCGTGAAGAAGCGGCGCCGCGTCTCCTCGGTGAGCTCGCGTGCCGGGAGGTGATTCAGGATGCTCCGGACGATCTGCTTTGCGCCGCGGTACGGTTTGGCCGCGCGCAGCTCGTCGAGCATGTGCGACACGGCACCGACGTTCGGCGCGATGCTCATCCCATTGTCGTTGAGCACGACGATGAGGCGGGTTTTCCGGTGGCCGACGTTGTTCAGCCCCTCGAATGCCTCGCCGGCGGTGAGCGCGCCGTCGCCGATGATCGCCACGACGTGAGTGGCCTCGCCTTTCAGGTCGCGGGCGACGGCCATTCCCTGTGCGGCGGAGATCGAGGTGCCCGCATGCCCCGCGCCAAACTGATCGTGCTCGGACTCGGTCCGGACGAGAAAACCGGAGATCCCGCCGAACTGCCGGAGCCCATCGAAGGCCCCACGCCGTCCGGTGAGGATCTTGTGCACATAGGCCTGGTGGCCGGTATCCCAGACGAGCTTGTCGCGCGGGGACTCGAAGACTCGGTGGAGCGCGACGGTGAGCTCGACCGCTCCGAGGCTCGAGGACAGGTGCCCTCCGGTCCGCTGGACCGAGTCCACTGTGAATCCGCGGATCTCCTCGCACAGCGCCAGGAGCTCCTCGCGGTTCAGAGCACGAAGGTCCGCGGGCGCCTGCACGCGCTCGAGGATGCTCATCTCGCGATACTAAGGCGGTGATCGACCTGAGCCGCCGCAGCGCGGTCGTGACGGGCGCGAGCGGAAACCTCGGCGGGACCGTCGTGCGCCGCCTGCTGGACCAGGGCGCGCACGTCGCCGTCGCGGTCCGGAGCGTCGCGCAGGGAGACGCGCTCCGCGCCACGCTCAACGGGGCGGTGACCGCGCCCACGGCTCCCCGCCTCCTCGTTATCCAAGCCGATCTGGGCGTCACCGGCGAGATGGAGGCGCTCGTGACGAGCGTGCTCCGTGCCTGGGGCAGGCTCGACATCCTGGTCAACGCGGCGGGCGGCTTCGCGCCGGGCGGAGCCGCTGAGCCGGATCTCCTCGCCTACCGTGCGCTCTGGGAGCAGAACGTCGCGACGGCGGTCACCGCAACGGCGGCATGCCTGCGCCCGATGCGCGCCCGTCGTCGCGGGCGGATCGTGAGCGTTGGTGCGCTGGCCGCTTTTCGCGGCACGGCCGGCGCGACCGGCTACTCTATGGCGAAGAGCGCGCTCCTGCGGTGGACCGAAGCGCTCGCCGCCGAGGTGCGGGATGACGGAGTCACCGTGAACGTTGTGCTGCCGAGCACGATCGACGGTCGTGAGAACCGCGCGGCCATGCCGAAGGCCGACCCGACACGGTGGGCTTCGCCACTTGAGGTCGCGAACCTCATCCTCTTCCTCGCGAGCGACGAGGCCTCGGGCATCACGGGCGCGTCGATCCCGGTGACCGCTCGCACCTGACGAGGCGACGAATAGCAGGGCGCGCATCGCTGTTGTAATGGAGACGAACGTCATTCAGAAAGGGTCATCGCCTTGGCAGATCTCGACCTCGTAATCGTCGGCGGCGGTCCGGCCGGCCTCACTGCTGGCCTGTACGCCGCTCGGGCGAACATGAACGCGGTGCTCTTCGACGCCAAGGGTTTTGGTGGCGAGATCCTCAACACCGACCTTATCGAGGATTACCCGGGCTTCGCCTCCATCGCCGGGCGCGAGCTTGCCGAGAAGATGGCCGAGCACGCGACCAAGTTCGGATTGCGGATGGAGATCCGTGGTATCACCAAGATTCGCAGGGCGGGTGATGAGCAGATCATCGAGCTGGACAACGGCGCGACGATCTCTGCCCTCGCCGTGATCATCGCGGCCGGCGGCGTGCCGGTGAAGCTCGACGTTCCGGGGGAGATCGAGTTCC
The DNA here is from genome assembly GCA_009692785.1 of Chloroflexota bacterium. Classification (GTDB taxonomy): domain Bacteria; phylum Chloroflexota; class Limnocylindria; order P2-11E; family P2-11E; genus SHYN01. The sequence goes on from SHYN01000014.1 coordinate 7,100, forward strand.
ACGGCCGCGGCGTTTCCTACTGCGCGGTCTGCGACGGCGCGTTCTTCAAGGGCGCCGATCTCGCCGTCATCGGCGGTGGCGACTCGGCCTTCCAGGAAGCGCTGTTCCTGACACGGTTCGCCAAGAAGATCTACCTCGTCCACCGCCGCTCCGAGTACCGCGCGCAAGCCATTCTGCAGGACCGCCTCCTCGGCATGGAGATGGTGTCCGCCGTCAGTCCGGCGACCGTGAAGCAGATCGGCGGCGACCGCGACGTGAAGTGGATCGAGATCGAGCGCGGCGGCGCGCTCGAAAAAGTGCCGGTCGAGGGCGTGTTCATCTTCGTCGGGTTCACGCCGCTGGGCCGGGAGCTCTTCGACGAGCACATCCAGCACGACAAGACCGGCTACATCATCACCGACCAAGACATGCGGACCAACCTGCCCGGGATCTACGCTGTCGGCGACTGTCGCGCGCAGCTTGCGCGGCAGGTCACCACCGCGGTCGGTGACGCGACCACCGCGGTCCTTCACGCCGAGCGCTATATCGAGGAACTGAAGCACGCGCGGACCACGTTCAAGGACGCGCCGCGCGAGCTCCTGGCCGCGTCGGCATCCCAGATGGAGCTGCTCCACTTCGCGCCCGGCGCGATCATCATTTGCGAGGGAGACGCGGCGGACCGCTTCTACGTCGTGAAGGACGGTGAGGTCGTCGTCACCAGGCGCGGCGCCGACGGGGCGGAGGATGAGGTCAACCGCATCGGCGCCGGTGGCTGGTTCGGCGAGGTTGGGCTGCTCACCGGCGCCCCTCGCAACGCGACGGTGCGCGCGGTCGGCTCGGTCGCGCTGCTCGGCCTCGACGTCGACACCTTCGGCGCGCTCGTGCGTTCCTCACAGGGTCTCGAGTTCATGAAGACCGCCAGCAAGCGGATGTAGCCTGCCCGCCTTCGGCCGCCGCGCCTCTCTACGCGCTCGGCAGTGCGTCTCCCGCCGGCGCATCTCCCGCGCCCGGCCTGCGCCGCCCGCGCCCGCCGCGGTGTCCGCGCCCGCCGCGCGATCCACGTCTCGCGGCCTTCTTCACGATCTCGGTCCCGGGCGCCGCCTGGCCTTCGTCGCCCATGATGGTCTCCAAGTCGTCCGTCGGGTCATCGGCGCCCGCGGCCAGGTCGCGAGCCGCCTCGGCGACGGTGTCGATCGCCGGCGTGGCCGCGGGACCGGCGGCCGCGCTGAACTCCGGTAGCGCCGAGAACTCCGCGAGGATCACGCGCGCCTCCGTGGCGGTGCGCACAAGCACGTAGCCGGCCTTCCGGCCGTGCTCCTCGGTGCGCATGACCCCGCGTTCGACGGCACCCTTCAATGTGGCCTCCAGGGCGTCACCCTCGACGCGCGATAGAAGCTCGGCGAAGAGCGCCGAGTTCACCCAATCGGTCGGGTCCCCCTTGGCCTTCGTCGCGTGGACGAAGTTGAAGAGGTGCACGATCGCCGCACCGGGCTGCCGTGCGTACGCCACAAGGGGGTGACCCTCGCTGAGCGTGCACATCGTGATCTGCTTGCCGTCGCGACCGATCTGCTCGGTCAGGATCGCCCCGCGCTCCTCGGCGATCGCGAAGAGCGTCTCAAGGAGCATCCGGCGCTGGGTGCGTCCCCGGGCGAGCCCTCCCGGTTGGTCGGCGCGCGAGAGTGGATCGAGCACCGCCTCGACCGCTGGGATGCGGCGGCTGTCCTTGCTGGTCACCGAGTCGATGCGGCGCAGCACGCGAACGAGATGGAACAGGGTCTCAGCGACGAGCGGTGAGCTCAGCGCCGGCGCGATGAACTGCTTCGCCCGGAGGCGGGTGCGAGCGGCCTGCTTCGCCACGACATGGCCCTGGAGGATCGCCGCATCGAGTCGCTGCTCGAGGACGGTCGAAGCCTCCTTCTCCGAGAGGGGCACGACGGATTGGATGAAGTCGCCGCGCGGCATGGAGTCCGCGCGGAGCGCGACGAGCTGGTCGAGGAGAAGCACGGCGAGCCGCCGCTGCTCTTTCTCCGAGTCGGGGCTGCCCGAAGGCACCACCGGCGGCTGGAGTGGCGCGAGGTTCGCCCCCGCGGGTGCGCCGAGCACGGGTCGTCCCGAGCGTCCGCGTCCGCCGCGCGGTCGCCGGAGCGGCACGCCCGCGAGGGTGACGGTGCCGGGCACCTGAGCGCCGGATGCCGCCGGAGGCGGGACCTTGCCGAGCTGCGTGTCGTCCTGCCGCAGACCGGCGCGCGTCCAGCGGGCCTGCGGGATGAGGTCTTCGAGGAGGAACACGTCATCGCGCAGGTAGGGCGATTCGCGGAGCTCGTTCGCGAGGGACAGGTCACCCGCGACCAGGTACACGAGCTTGTCCTCGTCCTTGAGCGCCTTGCAAAGGGCGTTGAGGTCGCGGTCGCCCGAGACGATGAACCAGATGGGAATGTCGGGCCGGTCCTTGTAGAGCAACCGCATCGCGCGGGTGATGAGCACCGCGTCCGAGCGTCCCTTGAGGAGGCGACCGCTCATCCGCTGCGCGACCGCGAGCGGCTCCATCCCGGTGAACTCCAGCGCCATGAGCAGCGAGTCGTCCTGTGCCGCGACCTCCTGGCCGAAGATCGCGAGCTTCACGCGGACCGGCCCGAATTCGGCCGCCTTGCCGAGGATGGCCTGCAGGATAGCGAGTGACGAGGGCAGCGGACCGGTGGTGTGCTGGCGCAGGGTGTAGTAAACGTTCTCCCAGTCGATGAGGAGGGCGACGTCAGGCAATGATCAACTCCGTTATTTGTGGCCGCGCGGCGCATCCGACTCGCCCGTGGACCCCGCGTGACGCGGGATCTCGCGCCTTTTGCTTTCCCTATCCCACCCGCCCCCACTTGAGGACGACTCGGACATGGCGCTTTGTGCACGAACGCTTCAGCTGCTGCGCGCGCCGTTTCGAATCAGTCTAGCCCCCGCCACCCGTTGCCGGCCAGGGGCCGGTCGTGACGCTAGCCTCTCGGCTGATGCTGAGTGACGGGCGACTCGGGCTCGCGGTCGAATGGGCGCGCTCCCGCGGCGCCGCGTACGCCGATGCCCGCTACGTCGAGCGCGAGCACGAGTCGGTCACGTTCAAGGACGGCGAGCTGGAGTCCGCGGACCGATCGAGCGACCGCGGTGTCGGGCTCCGGGTGCTGCGCGACGGCGCCTGGGGCTTTGCGGCGAGCGATCGGACCGAGCCGGCATCGCCCTGGCGAAGCCACGAGGCGGCCGTCAGCACGTGCGGGGTCGCATCGCTCGACACGTGGAGTCCCGAGGCGCCGAGGTAGGCGACGAGCGCCGCCGCGCCGAGGAGCGCGGCCCGCCTGGCGCTAGGCGAGCGCGGCCCGAGCGGCGAGCGTGGCGTCCTGCGTGGCGAGGACCGTGGGGTCGGTCGTCCGCTCGTGAAGGCCGCGCATGCGGGAGAGCTCGCGAACGATGCGGGGTGCGTCGGCCTGGGCGAGACCGAGCCGCTCGATCGTCGTCTCGCACTGGATCGTGTGCTCGGTGAAATGCGCCGCGAAACGGTGGAGGCGGAAGCGGGAGTCCACGGTGAAGCCGGCATACACCGTCAGCCGTCCGAGCGAGCTGTCGCTCATCGTTCGCACGAAGCGGTCGGTCTCGGCGCGCTCGCGCTCGAACAACGCGACGATCGCCGCCACCGTTCCAGCGACCTCGGCCGGAGCCGTCTCGGGGCGCCGCTCCGGCGGGAAGAGGGTCGGGTCACTCTCGGCCCGCTCCACTGCGTACCGCGTCTGAGCCCGGTACGTGCGCTCCGCGGCGAGCACATGGTGGAGCGTCGCGCGGAGGGACCACTCGCCTTCGGCCGGGGTGCGGTCGAGGAACGCCTCGGGCACGCCGGCCAGGAGCCCGCGCAGGTCGCCGAACGCGGCCTGGGCGAGCGAGATGATCCGCGTCGCCTCATTCTGCGGAGCGCCGAGCGCCGCGACGACCGCTTCCTGCTCTTCCTCGACGGACCGGTAGAGCGCGTAGCGGAGGTTCGTCGTGCGTTCGCGGTAGGTCCACGCCTTTGCGAGGTCCGGGTCGGTCCAGGTCGCGCATCGCGCGAGCGAATCCAGAAAGGTCATCGTTTGAACTGCCGAAAGCGCCGCCGCGTGCGGCGCACCCGTTCCCCTCTCTTCTCGATGATGCTGATCGAGCCGTCGGGCTCCAGTATCGCCGCGCTGAGGTCCGCGAGGTCCTCCACGCCATGCTCGCGCGCCGCCATGGCGACCTCGTCCGGCGTGATGTCCTCCTTGGCGAGGTTGCCGAGAAGGAGTTGCCCGTCGCGGAGGAGCAGGCGCGGCTCGCCCGCGAGGACGTGCTGAAAGAGCGGGATGCGCCGCCCGAACCGGCCGACCGCGATGTTCACCGCGGTGAGGGTCGCGGCGGCGATGACGCCGCCGAGGAGCGACGTGTCGCTCCCGACCATCGCGTTCTGCACCGCGTTCGAGATGACGAGGATGACGACGAGGTCAAAGGGCGTCATCTGACCGAGCTCGCGTTTCCCCGCGAGCCGCAGCATCGCGAGGACGACCACGTACACGACGACGGTGCGCACGACGATCTCCCACCAGGGGACCGTGAGCGTCAGCACCGTCGGACAGCACCGGTCGCGCCGACCTTGGCGCCCATCAGGCGCGACCCGAAGCGAGCGCATAGAGGAATCGGACGAGCTGCCAGCGTTCGGGTTCCGAGAGGGTGTCCTTCCACGCGGGCATCGCGGTGCCCGCGACGCCGTCGGAGATCCAGTAAAAGGTCTCGCCTGGGGCGTGGAGCGGGACGTGGATCTGCAGGTTGAAGGGCCGCGGGTTGAGGGTGAACGCTGCCGGCCCGTCCCCCTGCGCCTGCGGTCCGTGGCAGATCGCGCAGTTCTTCTGATAGGTCGCACGGCCCGCATCCCATGACTCCTTTATATCGGGGACGGGGTTCGTCGCGAAACGCGCGGTGAGCGGGACCGGCGGGGTGGGGATGTTGGGCGCGACGGCGTAGCCGACGAGGAGCGCGAGGGCGGCGAGCCCGCCGAGGGCACCCGCGGAGATCAGGCTCCGGCGCGCGCCTCCCTCGCGCGCGCGGGCGCGCCAGGCGAGCAGCGCGAAGACGGCCGCACCGGCCAGCAGGACGAGGGCGATCTGCTCGAGACCCTGGCGGCTCACCGGGAACGTCACTTGGGCTTGCTCCGCTCCTTGGCTGCCGCCTTGTTCGCCTTTTCCTTCCGGCTCGACCAGATGTAAAGGATCACGAAGGCCATAATAGGCAGGCCGTACTGGATGAACTCATCGAGCCACGCGCCCGTCGCACCGTGCGCGAGGGTCTCGGCCGCAGGGCGAAGCAACATGGGCTCAAGGGTAAATCCGCTCCCTTGTGTTCACCGGGCGGTCACCGCGCGACCTCGAAGTCGTAGCTGAATGCCGCATCGCCGAGGGCGACGGTGACCTGCCAGATGCCGGCGTCGAGGCCGGCCACCGCGAAAATGTAGCGCCCCGGCCCGCCGACCGTCGCACCGAGCGGCAGCGCGATCGCCGGTCCCTGGAGCGTGAGTGTCGGCGTGCGGCCGGGGACCGGATCGCCGCGCGGGTCGACGAGGATGATGTTGAGCCCGAACGGGGCACCGGCCGTCGGGAGCGCCGGGTCGAGGAACACCACGGCGGTGTTCGCCCCCGCCGGAATGGCCCGTGCGGTGACGCCGCCCCCGCCGATGGGAGCGGTGATCGGCACCGTGAAGACGGTGCGGACGTCCTCGCGCCCGGTGCGGCGGACGATCGCCTCGGCCCGCCAGTTGCCGAACATCGCGGTCGGACTGCCTTCGACCACGTACTCGCCGGGTGCGCGCTCCACGGTGACGAGCTCACTCTCGCCCATGTCGTGCTCGATCATCGTGAAGACGAGCGCGACCTTTTCGGCCTTCGTCACCGGGGTGAGCCCCTCGTGAACGCGAAGTACGAACCGGTTCCGACCCGGCGATGGGCTCGGCACGAGCAGCTCGATCCGCAGGCCGGTGACATGGCGGGTCTGGGCATAGCCCGCGCTCCGCGAGGCCGGCGGGGCGAACGCGGTGAGGAACGCGGCGGCGACGAGGACGATCGCAAGCAGCGCGGCCTCACCGAGTACGCCGCGCCTGAGGAGCAGGGCGGCACGCCGGGTCTCCAGACCGCGCCGCAGCCTCGGTCCCCAGCGCAGAAGGTTCAGCGCGGCGAGCCCCAGCACCGCCGCCAGGAGCACGATCTTCAGGGCGAGCGAGATCCCGTACGGGGTCTCCCAGAGATCCTCGACCAGGACGAGCCGGTCGAGCGCCGCCAGCGAGCCGCTCGCGATGAGCACCCCGACGGCCGTCAGCGCGAGGGTCGAGAACCGCTTCACGACGGTGCCCAGCGCCCGCGCGTCCGCCTCGGTCAGGGCGGGCTCGGGCAGGATGACGACGAGCATCCCCGCGAGACCGCCGAGCCAGGCAGAGACGGCGATGAGGTGCGTCAGATCAAGGAGCATCGCCTTTGGCGAGCCCTCCGCGGCGGCGTGGGAGACGAGCGTGAGTGTGAGCGCCGCACCGAGACCCGCGGCGTAGCTCAGCAGACGGCGCGCCGCCGGCGGGAGGAGCGTGCCCGCCGGTCCGCCAAGCTGCGCGCCCGCGACGGCGAGTCCGGCGAGCGCGCGGGTTGCGAGGAGCAGACCGAGGCGCGGTGGCAGGCGGTCGCCCTGATCCACCACCAGGAGCGCCGCCCCGAGTGCGAGCATCGCGCCGCCCAGGGTGAGCAGGCGGCCTTCGCGGCCTCGCTCGCCGGGGGTTCGCGGCTCGCGAACGAGCGCGCCGAAGAGCACGAGGCCGAGGGCAAGGGCCACCCCGCCGAACGACAGCGCGCGGCCCGCGATCTCGAGCGGGGACGGCGGCGGTGAGGCGTTGGGCAGATCGGGGATCGCGGGCAGCGGCGCGTCGCCCACGGCGAAGGCGAAGCTGCCCTTGGTCTCGTGACCGTCCACCGTGGACACGCTCGTCCACGCCACGAGGTAGCCGCCGTCATCGACGGGGCGGAGCGAGACCCGAAGGCCGTTCTCGTCGCCCGAAGGGCGGAGGTCGCCCAGGTCCACTCGAGCACCACCGGTGTCGAGCACCGCGATCGCGCTGCCCCGCTGGTCCGGCGGTTCGCTGAACGCGATGCGCACCTCGGCCGGAGCCTTCGCGAGCCGGGCGTCCGCAGCCGGGGTGGACCGGACGTAGTTCGAATGCGCGAAGGCGGTGCCGCCTCCTCCGACGAGGAGGAGGACGGCACCGCCCAGCACGACGGCCGCGATCCTCCGGCGTGGGCGAGACGTGTGGCTCAGGCCTTCTTGGTCCGTAGTGCGAGAGCGATGCCCACGACGCTCAGCACCACCGCGGCGAGCGCGGCAATTCGGGTCTGGTCGACGGCGGACTGAAGGTCGCCGAGCTTGGTCGAGAGGTCAGCCCCTGCCGGAACAGCCTGTGGGTATTGCAGCGCGGTCACGGTCTCGATGTCTCCGAAGCGTCCCGGGCCCGATTCGAAGATCTCGTTCACATCGAGCGATTCGATCTTCCCGGTGACCTTGAACTTGTAGGCGCCAGCCTTCGTGGGAATGATGTCGGCAGCGTACTTGCCAGGGAGTCCGAAGCGCGTTCGGAAATCGGCCTTGTACCCGGCCGTGAGGCCGCCCGCCAGGATCTCCACCTTGAGGGTCTTTTCAAGCCCCTCGATCGGTTTCGCTGGGGTCACGCGAGTGTCGGTAACGGTGATGTCGACCGCGTTGGTCTCGCCGACGAAGGCCGGCTCATTGAGCCAGCCGACGACCAACTGGTATGGCCCGAGGTTCCGGCGCTCGTGCGCCGCGGCAGGCTGCGAAAGCGCGAGAAGCATTGACAAGGCGACGGCAACCGCCGCCACGAACGACAGAACACGAAACATGCGAGCCCTCCTCTTGGTCGGGTCGGTCACACGACCTGCCTGTGTCAGGACGATCGGAGGAGGCTTGCCTTGGGCGGAGCGAGCGGAAGCATCGCGGTCCACTGCGGTCCGCAGATCGTGGGCGGGACGAGGTCGATCGCGGGACGAAGGTCGGGTCGCGCGAGCCGGGGCGCCACGAAGACGAGGAACGCCATGACCAGCGCGGCCATCGCGCCACCCGCCGCCACATCGAGCGAGAAATGCGGTTGATCGCGCGTCGCGCGGTCCTGCAGGCGGACCATGAGCATCGAGAAGCGGTAGGCCGAGAGCACGTGGTCGTGGAGCAGCGGCGTCCCCGGCGCTTCGACATGGGGGGCGACGACCAGCCCGCCGCCGGCGAGGGTCGCGCCGGCAACGGCCAGGGTGAACACGATGGTCGCGGCGAGCTGCCTCATCTTCCAGAGGGTACACTCCGGCAGGTTCGGCAGATGCCCACGATCGCGGAATGGGCGAGGTCCGGCTCGAACCCCTGGTCCCGCCGCAGGCGCGCCGCGAGCGGCTCGAGCGACGCCATCGGCACCTCCTGCTCGCTCCCACAGGCACGGCAGACGAGGTGCCCGTGGCGTTCGACATCGGCGCGGTGCCACCGGGTGATCCGGTCGTTGAGGTGCGTGTGTGTGACGAGCCCCAGCTCCTCGAGCGCCTCGAGATTCCGGTAGACGGTCGAGGGGTCGATCTGCGGGTGCTGCTCGCGGATCCGTCGCGCGATCTCCTCGGCCGTCGTGTGATGGCGGCTGCGCCGTATCGCTTCGAGGACCAGGCTCCGCTGCAGCGTCAAACGCTTGCCCTGAGCGTGAAGCGCCGTCACGAGGTCCACTGTCGCCACCTCCCCGCTATCGCGATCCACGTGCGGCACGCTGGCCGCCGCAGGCCTCAGTAGTATCGCAAGTAGTAGCAATAGCGTAGAGGTGCGTGTGGGTCTCGGATTCGCCGGCGTGCTTATCGGCATGATGCTCCTGGGGTTCCGTCACGGATTCGATTGGGATCACCTGGCGGCGATCACCGACATCACGAGCACGGTCACCGCGGGCCATGCCGATGCGGATGTCTCCATCGCATCGCCCATGCCCGTGCACGGCCACGACGAGCATCCCGCGCCAACGCACGGGCATCCGCACAAGAGCGCGGGCAGGGTCCACACCTTCGTTGAATCACGGTGGGCCCACGAGGAGCGACACGCCGTCGGCCTCGCGAGCCTCTACGCGTTGGGCCACGCCCTCGTGGTGGTGCTGCTCGGGACCGCGGCCCTGCTCCTCAACGCGATCCTCCCCGAATGGGTCGACCCGATCCTTCAGCGTGTCGTCGGTGTCACGCTCGTCGTTCTCGGCATGTGGGTCCTGGTGTCCGTCGTCCAGTACCTGCGCGGCAAGGGCGAGTTCCGCCTGCGCAGCCGGTGGATGGTCGTTTTCGATGGCGCCCGGTACCTCTGGGGCAAGCTCCAATCGCGCATCCACGGCCACGCCCATATGCCGACCACGCACGCAACGCAGTACGGTCCAAAGACCGCCTTCGGCGTTGGTCTGATCCACGGCATCGGTGCCGAGACTGGCTCGCAGGCGCTCCTCATCGCGGGCGTCGCGGGCGCGACCCGCGGCATCGATGGTGTCGTCATCCTGCTCGCCTTCGTTGTCGGCCTGCTCGCCTCGAACACCCTGGTTGCCGTGGTGAGCGCGGGGGGTTTCATCGGCGCGCAGCGCCTGCGCACGGTCTACGTGATCGTTGGTGCGTTCGCTGGCGTGGCGAGCCTTGTGATCGGCCTCGTCTTCCTCGCCGGGGCCGGCTCCGACCTGCCCGACCTCCAGGAGCTCATCTTCGGTGGGAGCTAGGCGCTCCGGGGCGCCCTGCCGGATGGGCGTCGTGGCAGGTCTGGCAGATGCCGTACAGGTCAAGGGCGGCGTGGTCAACCTGAAAGCCATGACGGCGCCGCACCGCGCGGATGAGCGGCGCGAACGCCACCTCACTCAGATCCTCCACCCGCTGGCAGCTCGTGCAGACGAGGTGATGATGATGCTCGGGAACGCAGGCGACATAGGCGGTGACGTGGCCAGTCCGCTCGACACGGCTCGCGGTCCCCTCGGCCACCTGCGCCTCGAGCGCGCGGTAGATCGTCGCGAGGCCGATCCGGCCGCGCTTTGCGACGAGGCGCTCGTGCAGCTCCTGTGCGGATACCGCGCGCGAGGCCAGGGCGAGGGTCGCCGCTACGACGGTCTGCTGCTTCGTCAGTCGTCGCGGGCTTGCCACCGCTCCATGGTACCGTCATTGACAATGAGTATCATTCTCATGTAGAGTTCCCGGAGTGAGCGCGCTCGTCCTCCTCCTCGGCCTCGCCGCCTCCCTCGGGGACCTCATCGGTGGCGCCGTCGTCGCGGCCCCGCGGCGGATCTCAGACCGGGCACTCGGGCTCCTCATGGCGCTCGGCGCGGGGAATCTCCTCGGCGTGTCGATCATCGAGCTCGTGCCCGAGTCCATGAGCCAGATCGGTCCGAACGCGCCGATCCTCATCCTCGGCGGCTATCTCTTCATCCACTTCTTCGAGCACGTCTTCGCGCCGCACCTCCACTTCGGCGAGGAGACGCACGCGGCGACGATCATCGACGCCCACGTCACGAACACCGCGCTCATCGGCCTCACGCTCCATGCCTTCATGGACGGCGTCGCGATCGGCTCCGCGTTCGTGACGAGCCCGGCACTGGGGCTCATCGTGTTCGCGGCGATCATGCTCCACAAGCTGCCTGAGGGATTCACGATCGCGTCGATCATGAAGGCGGCGGGCCGCACGCGGAGGTGGGCCCTCGCGGCCTCGGGCGTGCTCTCGGTCGCGACGTTCTCGGGCGTGCTGGCCTCATCGCTCGTGGGGCCGCTCGCGCCGTACGCGCTGGCGGTGGCCACCGGCTCGGTCCTCTACGTGGGCGCCACCGACCTCATGGCCGAGGCGAACAAGGCCGAGGAGGGGATCCTCAACCCGGTCATGGTGTTCATCGGGATCGGGATGTTCTTCGGCGTCGTCGGCCTTGCGCGTGTCGCCGGCATCGACCTCTAGCCCGACCCAGACCATAGACTTCATTCCAAGGCGCGTGCCCGCGCCGCTGGAGGTAATCCCTTGGCACTCGTCACACCCGACATGACCATCGCCGACGTCACGGGGCGTTGGCCGGACAGCGCCCGCATCTTCGCGCGCTACGGCCTTTCGTGCGCCTCGTGCGCGATCAGCAAGAGCGAGACGATCATGCAGGGCGCGACCGGCCACGGCGGTGGCAAGGTCAACGTCGATGATCTCCTGCGCGACCTGAACGTCCTCGCCGACACCGGGAAGCTCCCGGCGAACCTCCCCGAGGCGAGCGCGGTGGTCGGCGGCGCCAAGGGCGCACCCAAGGGCATGGCCGAGCAGAAGGGCATCAAGCATGTCATCGCGGTCATGAGCGGCAAGGGCGGCGTTGGCAAGTCGCTCGTCGCCGGTCTCATCGCGGTGGGCCTCAAGCGCCGTGGCTTCAGCGTGGGCGTTCTCGACGGCGACATCACCGGCCCGTCCATCCCGCGCATGTTCGGCGTGCGCGAGAAGCCCGCGGCAAGACCCGGCACCCAGACCCTCATCCCGCCGTCGTCGCGCGGTGGCATCCCGATCATGTCGATGAACCTCCTGCTCCCGAACGAGGAGGAGGCGGTCATCTGGCGCGGGCCGATGATCAGTGGCGCGATCCGCCAGTTCTTCAGCGACGTCGCCTGGGGCGAGATCGACTACCTCATCGTCGACCTGCCGCCGGGCACCTCCGACGCGCCGCTCACGGTCATGCAGGCGCTCCCGGTGGACGGGGTGGTCCTCGTCACCACGCCGCAGGCACTCGCGACGATGATCGTCACGAAGGCCGTGCGGCTCGTGAAGCAGCTCGGCGGGGACATCCTCGGCGTCGTCGAGAACATGTCGTACGCCGTCGCGCCTGACGGCTCGCGGATGGAGGTCTTCGGGCCGTCGCAGGGTCTGAAGCTCGTCATCGCCGCGAACGCGCCGCTCCTCGCCCACATCCCGATCGATCCCGAGATCGCGCGCCTCGCCGATTCCGGGGAGATCGAGCAGTACCTCGGTGCGGAAGCGGAGCAGATGGTCGATGCGTTCCTCACCGTGGCGCCGCTGCGCACGCCGTCGGTCCGCGCGGCGCACTAGGCGCTCTGGCCCGCGTGAGCGCCCTCCGCGTCGATCGCGCGGTGGCCTGGCTCTATGTCGCGACGATGGTCGCGAACGCCCTTTCCTTTGGCTATCAGTTCGTCATGGCGCGGCTCCTCGCACCAGCCGAGTACGCGATCCTCACGGCGCTCTTCGGCTATCTCATCCTCGAGGCGATCGGTGCGCAGGTCATCCAGTCCGCGGCGGCAAAGCTCGCGGCGGGCTACCGCGCTCGGGCCGAGGACGCCCTGCTCCACGCGTTCACCCGCCGTTGGCTGCGGCGCATCGCGCTGGGTGCGGGGCTGCCGGCGGTCGCGGTCACCCTTCTCGCCGCGCCGCTCGGTGGGGCGCTCGTGCTTCCCCCGCTCACCATCGTGCTCCTCGGCGTCGCGCTCTTCACGACCGCGCTCCTGACCTTCACTCAGGGCCTGCTCCAAGGGCTCCGGCGATTCGGCTGGCTCGGGACGGTGCTGCTCGTTCAGGCCGGTGTCCGCCTCGCCCTCGGCGTGGCGCTCGCCCTCGCGGGGAGCGGGGTCCTGGGTGCGTTCGGCGCGGCGACCGCGGCGCCGGCGATCGGCGTGCTGGTGACGCTCGTCGTGCTGCGGCCGCTCCTCTTCGGCGGCGCGCCGCCCCAGTCGGTTCCCGCGCCCCTGGGGAACGGCGGCGCCGTCCCGGAGAATGCCCAGGCCCGCGCGGAGACGCGCTTCTTCCTCCTTGCGGCCGTCGTCCTGCTCGGATACGCCGGGCTCATCAACCTCGACGCGCTCCTCCTGCGCGCCCTCCTCTCGCCCGCTGAGGCCGGCGCCTACGCCGGCGTCATCACCCTTGGCAAGGTCGTGCTCTTTGCGCCGCTCGCCGTGGGGTTCATCCTGCTCGAGCGGACCGCGCGGGCGCACGCGAAGGGGGAGGACACCGAGCACGCGCTGCTCCTCGCGCTCGGCCTCGTCCTCGTGACGAGCGGTGCGGTGGCGGTCGCCTATCTCGTCGCGCCCGCGTTCTTCGTCACGGTCATCGTCGGAACGCAGTACCCGGGTACCGCCGCGCTCGCGGGCCGCTATGGGATCGCGGCGCTCGCGAACGCGCTGCTGTCGATCTGGATCGCGTACTTCGTGGGGCGCGGCGCGATGCGCGTCGGGCTGCTCCTCGCGCTCGCGCTCGTCATCGAGGCGGTGCTGCTCCTCTCCGTCGCCCGCGACGCACTCGGCATGGTCACCGTCGTCCTTGTCGTGGCGCTCGGCACGCAGGTCGCCGCGATCGTGACCTTTGTGCTCCAGCGTCGTGCCTACCCCACGCGGATGTGACGGACGGGAACGAAGCCCTCGCTCGCGTTCGCGAGGCCCTGGTCGCAGGTGACGAGCGTCGCACCCAGCTCCAGAGCGAGGAGCGCGTAGAACACGTCGCCCGCCGAGAAGCGATCGCGGAGCGCGAAAGCGCGGATCGCATGGAGCGTGATCGCGGCCCGCTCGGCGCGGTAGCCGACCGACAGGCGCACCGCCTCCTCCGCTCGTGCCGGCTCGATGTGTCGCTGCCGCAACATCCGTCGAAGGGCCGAGCCGATCTCCGCGTCGAAATGAGCCGGAACGGTGACGCGCGCGTCACCGATCAGCTCGTCGACCCGCCTTCCATTCGGGCTCCAGATGAACAGCTCGATCCCGGCTGACGCATCCAGAACGATCAGTCCTCTT
>SHYN01000015.1 GCA_009692785.1 Chloroflexota bacterium
ACGCGAAGGAGCTGCTCCGGGTCGGCACCCCACCGAGCCGCCGCGCTGCGGATGATCTTCTCGACCTCGGGCGGCGCGGGTGGCGGCGTGATCGGTCGCGTTCCGACCCTCTGGACCTCCGCGACCGGCGAGCGCAGGACGACGGTCGAGAGGAGGGTGCGGTCGGCCTCCAGCCCGTCGACGTACCGGACCAGGTAGGTCTCGCTCACCTCGCCCTGGACCCCCCTCACCTGAAGGACCGTCCGTCCGAATTCGAGGTTGGGGTCCTCGGTCACCCGCGAGCGGAATGGATACGCGGCGATCTCAACGACCTCGCGGTCGGCCACGCGGACCACCTTGACGACGTCGCCCGGTCCAAGGACCTGGTCGAGGGGCTGCGCCACCTTGTCCGCGGGCCCGACGGATACCGCGAGTGCGGCGAGGAACCCGCCGACGGTGGCCCGTTGGGAGCGGGCCTCGACCGCCTTGCCGCCATCGATGAGCGTCACCAGAAAGCCACGATCGAGGGCGATCTGCATCCCCGGCACAAGCAGGGTTTCCGCCGGGGGGGAGACCCGATCTGCGACGCCCCCAGGCGCGATCCCCGCGGCCGCGAGGGCCTCAGCGACGGTCCCGAGCGCAGGAACGGAGCCGCCCCGAAGGCCATCGAGCTGAACGTTGACGGTCCCAGATGCCACGGCGCCGCCACGAGCCAGCGGGTGCGCCCGGCCCCCCTCGGCGACCGCAGAGAGGGCAACCGCGGCACCCATCTCCGGGGGCCGCACGGTGGCAAGGGCGGGAACGGCAACGCCGTACGCGGCCGTCCCTGCCATATAGGTGACGAGGGCCAGGAGCGCGAAGCGAAGGACCGCCGCGAGCGCACCCTGTGGGTCGATGACGCCTCCTGCACCCCCGACCGGACGTGGCAAAGCCTGACTGCTGTACGAAAGGGGGACACTTGGAATGCTAGCAGGAGGGTCAGGGCAGCTTGGGCGGCTGCCAGCCCATCGCCCGGAGCGCCTCCCGCACGGCGGGGGCGGTGTCCTCGCGGCCCAGGGCGGCGTCCACGAACGCCGCGGCGTAGCCGGCGCGGTCCCCGGCGTCGTAGCGGGTGCCGCCCAGGAGCGCGCCCCAGACCAGGGACCTCGCGGCGAGGCGGGTGACGGCATCGCTCAACCAGATCTCGCCACCTCGGCCGGGCGGCTGGGAGGCGAGGACCTCGAAGATCTCCGGCTCGAAGACATAGCCGTGGACCTGAGCAAGGTCGCTCGGGGCCGCTCCAGCCTCGGGCTTCTCGACGATCCCGCTCACGCGGAGATCGCCCAGGTCGTCGGGCTCGCCCACGAGGATCCCATAGCGGGACACCGCCTCCCGCGGCACGCGCACCGCGCCGACGACGCTTCCCCCGCCGCGCCGCGCGCGGGTCCGAAGCAGCGTCGTGAGCGCGGGTTCGCCGGCCGACATGATGATGTCGTCACCCCAGAGCAGGGCGAATGGCTCGTCGCCAACCGCCTCGCGAGCGACGAGAACGGCATGGCCGTTGCCGCGTGCCTCTTCCTGAACGACCACCTCGACGTGCGCCAGACCCTCGGGACGCCGGAGTGCCGCCAGCTCGGCGGTCCTACCCTCGGCCACCAGACGCGCCGAGAGGCGATCGTTCGGCCTGAAGTACGCCGCGAGCGCCTCCTTTCCCGGCCCGACGACGAGGACGATCCGTTCGATCCCCGCTGCCGCGCACTCGCTCACCACCAGGTCGATCACCGGGGTATCGACGAGCGGAAGCAGCTCCTTGGGAACGGCGCGACTGAACGGAAGGAAACGCGTGCCCAGGCCCCCGGCGGGGATGACCGCCGTCCGGACCGGCTTCATTTCCGTACCTCGACGCTCAGCTCAAAAGGCACCGGATCGACGCTTCGCACGGAGAATGGCGTCACCGCGATGAGCGGCGGACGCCGGTCGCCGGTCGCGTCGAAGTCCAGCTCGAGCTCCGCGCCGGAGACGAGGTGCCGCTCCACCGTGGCCCGGTCATTTTGGAAACGGATGACCTGGACCGCCCAGCGCTCCAGGACGACATTCGTGGACCTCACGAATCCGCTCGCGGTCCAGCCCGCGTCGATGGACTCCATGTCGTCCCGGAACCCGGTCGAGAGCTCGAGGTCGTCGAGTGCGAACCCGCCGAGCGCCCGGCCCTCATCGGTGACGTACTCGAAACGCAGCAGGATCTCTCGGCCGGCGAAGGGCGTGAGGTCGACCCGTTCCTGGACCCAGACCGGCTTGTCCTTCCCGCCTCCCGACACATTCGTGTAGCCCTGGCCGAGGTTGTGCCCAAGCGGGTCCGCCTCGGTCGTGCCGGTGGCCCGGAGCGTCTTCCAGGTCACACCGTCATCGATCGAGGCTTCCACGTAGGCGTAGTCGTACTCCTTCTCGATCTCGTACCAGGTCCAGAACGAGAGCGCGGCGGTGGACTGTCCGCGAAGGTCCACGCGCCGGGTCAACGTCGCGTCGTACGCATCACCGCGATCGCTCCACCAGAATCCTGTGCCCGAGTGCGGGTCCGTCGGAATGACCCGCGAAGCGCGCGCCCCGTTGAACCGCAGCTGGAGGCGCGCGCGAGGGACCTCGATATAACGCGCCGCGAAGTTGTGGACCGTGGCGCGCACCGTGCCACTTGCGGTCACGCGGTCCTGCTCGCTCACGAGCGCGGCCGTGCGCGGCGCGGTCGGGCCGGTGTACGTGAAGCGGTCGTCGGCGTTTGTGCCGATGAGGGCGTTGGCGGCGACGAAGTCCGCGTAGAGCGCTTCGACCGTGGGCTGGCCGCGCGCCTGGAGGACTCGGTCCAGATCGTCGGGGGTCTGCACACCGTGCGCGAGAAAGGCGTTGATGAGCTCCTCGCCGCCGGCCTTTTGGCGGAGGAACTCGAGGAACAGGTAGGCGCTGCCGTAGGACGCGGCGGCACCGTTGTCGAGGTCCGGCCAGTCGTCGAGCTGCGTATCCGGGCGGCGAAGGAACGCGACCTCGAAACCGGTGCCCAGACCGTTGGCGGTCTCGCACAGCTGCGCCTGCCCCTCGACGAACCAGACGACGGACTGGACGCGGCGATTCGCCTGGATCATGTGACAGAACTCGTGGGCGATCACCGAGTGCAGCCCGCTCGACCCGAGGCGCGCCGAAAGCGCGTTCAGGTAGAGGATCTCGCGCTCGGCGGAGAATTCATTGATCCAGCGGGGCTGCTCGTCGGAGATCGAGAAGTAGCCGGCCGCCGCGCCGGGAATGTTCGCGAGAAGGATATTCACGCGAGGGTCGGCATCGATCCCCGGCGACCACTCCGATCCGTAGAAACGCCGATTCGTCGGGTAGATCCTCGCCTCAAAGAAGTCCGCCGTCTCCCGCAGCTTCGCCAGGTCGACCGTCACGCCGTCCGCGACCCACCATTTCGCGTTGGGGGTGAGGAGGCGGAGGGTCGCCCGAACTCGATCATTCCGCTTCGCGCTGAAGTCATACACGAAGAACTGCTCGGCGGCGCCCTCCGGCTCGCTCGGAGCCGTGAGGCGCGCGGGCTCGAAGGGCGTGGCCGGAGAGCCCGACCTGCCGCGCACCCGCCGCGTGATCGAGAAGATGTCGGCTGCCGGCAATGACTTCGCGCGGAGGATGGCGGTCATGTCAGCGGCGGCCGCGGTCTGGGCGGCGGAGGTGGCCAGCGCGGGCGGGACGGGGCTGCCGCGTGGCGCCGCGGAGGCAGGGTCGCTGCCGAAGGGAGCCTCGGCCGCCGGAGCGACGCAGGCGCCGACGAGCAGCGCAAGCGCCAGCAGCAGACGAAGCGGGGCCTTCGTCATCAGCACAGGCGGTATCCGGCTACGAGCGTCTTCGTCGCGACGACCCGCGCCGCCCGGAGGTACCGTCGGGGCACCCGGGCACCGATCCCGGCAAACAGCTGATGCGAGATCGTCCCGCAGGTCGAGGCAAGGTCCGTGGCGGTCTGGCGGATCCCACCGAGTGAGCCAATGAGCACGACCTCGTCACCGGTCGACACGTCGGGCAGGTCCGACACATCGACCACCGTGAGATCCATCGAGACGCGCCCGACCACCGGTGCCAGACCTCCGCCAACGAGCACCCTGCCCCGCGGCCACGCCCCGCGCGGCAGGCCGTCGCCGTAGCCCACCGCGATGGTCGCAACGCGCCCATCCTGCGCGAATCGGAACTCGTGGCCGTAGGCCACGCCGGTCCCACGAGGCGCGCCTGCGACGCGGAGGACGGTGGTATGCCACGACATGGCCGGAGTGAGCGCGAGGGACCGCGCGAGGTGGGGAGCGGCGGCGACCCCGTACAGCGCGAGTCCCACCCGCACCGCGGTGCAACCAGCGACCGGCCCGAGCGCGGCAAGTCCGGCCGACGCGGTCACGTGGACCCACCGCGGTCGATCCGAAAGCGCATCGAGGAACTCGCCAAAAAGTGCGACCTGCGCCCGTGCCGTGCCGAGGTCAGGCTCGTCGGCGGTCGCGAGATGGGTGTAGACGCCATCGATCCGCACCCCGCGGAGCGCTGCCACCGCCCCGATGAACGTCGGGGCGTCGGCCACGGCGGCGCCGAGGCGGGTCAGACCGGTGTCCACCTTGATGTGAACCGCGATGGTGGTCCGCGCCGCCGACGCGGCCTCGGACACGCGGAGCGCGCCCGACCGGTCCCAGACCGCGACCGTGAGGCCCGCGGCCACCGCCGCGTCCGCCTCCGCGCGGTCGGCCACCCCGAGCAGGATGAGGATCGGCGCGGTCACCCCGGCCCCTCGCAGCGCCAGCGCTTCCGCGATGGTCGCCACGGCGACCATCGCCGCGCCCTCGGTCACCGCGGTCACCGCCACCGCTTCCGCGCCGTGCCCGTACCCGTCGGCCTTCACCACGGCGATGAGCGGGACCGTGGCACGCTCCGCGATCGCGCGGCAGTTCGCGGCGATCGCGTCAAGATCGATGTCGCAGCGGGTGGCCGGTGGCGCCGCCGGGGTCACCGCGCACCGACGATCTCGCGCAGCGCGCGGGCGAGCGCGTCGACCAGGTCCGTGGCAAGCGCGCCGGACTCGCCCATCTCCGCCGCGAGGAGCGCGCCGGCGCGCCCATGGACCCAGACCGCCGCCGCCGCGGCCGCGAGCGGCGCGAGGCCTCGACCGAGGAAGGCGGCCACCGCGCCGGCGAGCGCATCGCCGGAGCCACCGATGCCGAGCGTTGGGTTTGGAGCGTCGTGGATGTAGGTCCGCTTTCCGTCGCTCACGATCGTCACCGGACCTTTGAGCGCGACGACCGCCTTCCACTCACGGGCGTAGCGCTCCGCGAACCCGATCCGCGCCGCACCGGTCGGCACGACCCGGCCGGCAAGCCGTGCCGCCTCGCCGTCGTGCGGGGTCAGCACCGAGCGGCCGGGAAGGAGCGCCTCCCAGTTGACCGTCCGGGCGAGCGCGTTGAGGCCGTCGGCATCGATGACGGTCGCGGCCCCTCGCACATTGCGGAGGACGGCGGCGACAAAGTCGTCTGAACCCCCCGCGTGCGCGAGACCGGGGCCGAGGAGGAGTGCGCGGGTCTTCTCGCCGAGCACGCCGGCGACCTGTGCGGCGGCCGCGACCGCCACCACGCCGGGCTGCGCCTCCGCGAGCGGCAGGAACGTGACGTTCGGATCCCGACCAGCGATGAGGTTGTACACCGTGTGCGCGGTCGCGGCGGTCACCACTCCGGCGCCGCAGCGGAGTGCCGCGCGCGAAGCGAGGAGCAGGGCGCCCGGATAGCGGAGCGAGCCCCCGACGACAAGAATGCGTCCGCGGGTCTCCTTGCCGGCTGCGGGCGCGAGTGGCCGGAGAAGGGTCCGAACGATCCGTGCGTCGAGTGCGATGCGCTTGGGCGCGGTCAATCGTCGCTCCACGGTCCCGGTCCTCGTCCGGCTCCGCGGTCGGCTGGGACCACCTAACGCGTTCCGACCGCCACGGCCACCGCGAGGTCACGGATGTGCGAGATGCTGACGGAGAGCGGCGTGCCGAGCCCGAGCGCCCGCCGACGCTCCTCGGCCCGACCGTGCAGCGTGACCGTGGGTTGGCCGAGCGGCGTTCGGTCGATCTCGATCTCTCTCCAGCCCACCCCACGGATCCCCAGCCCCAGGACCTTGGACACGGCCTCCTTCGCTGCCCATCGACCGGCCAGGTGGAGGACATTGCGCCCGCAGTAGGCGCGCTCCCACTCCGTGTACACCCGATGCAGGAATCGCGCGTCGTGCCGCAGGACCACCCCGCTGATGCGAGCGGTCTCGATGATGTCGATCCCGACCTCAGCGCCGGCGCTCAAGCCGCCATCCGTCGGCCCGCCCAGAGCCTCATTCCACGGTCACGCTCTTGGCGAGGTTCCTGGGCTGATCCACATCATTGCCGCGCCGATCCGACACGTGGTACGCGAAGAGCTGGAGTGGGACCACCGCGAGAGCGGGTGCGAGCAGCTCGTTCGTCCGCGGGATGCGGATGACCTCGTCCGCCTTTCCGGCGATCTCGAGATCGTCGTCGTTCGCGAGGGCGATCACGACTCCGGCCCTTGCGCGGACCTCCTGGATCGTGGAGAGCATCTTCTTGTACGTCGAGTCACGGAGAGCGATCGCCACGACCGGCAGGTGCTCGTCGATCAGCGCATTGATCCCGTGCTTCATCTCGCCGGCAGCGGTGCCCTCCGCATGGCTGTACGAGAGCTCCTTGAGCTTGTGCGCGCCCTCGAGTGCGGTCGGGTAGTTCGCGCCGCGGCCTAGGAACAGAAAGTCTCGAGCCTCGTGATACCGGTATGCAAGTGCCTTCACCTTCAGCTCCTCACCGAGCACGGCGTCCATCAGCGTGGGGAGGTGAAAAGCCTCGGCGAGCAGCTTCGCCGCGTCCGCCGGCGCGATGGTCTCGCGCCGCTGGGCCAGATAGACCGCGAACAGGTAGAGGTCGACGACCATCGCGGTGTAGGCCTTGGTGGAGGCCACGCTGATCTCCGGACCAGCATGAAGGTGGATGACATCGTCCGCCATGCGACTCGCCTGACTGCCGACGACGTTGACGAACGTGAGGAGCCGAGCACCCCGCTTTCGCGCCTCCTCCATGGCGGCGAGCGTGTCGACGGTCTCTCCGGACTGTGTCACTGAGATGACGAGCTGCCCCGGCACGACGACCGGATCGCGGTACCGGTACTCGCTCGCGATCTCAACGTCGCACGGGATCCGCGCGAGCCGCTCGACGAGATACTTCCCGACGAGCGCCGCGTAGTAGGCGGTGCCACAGGCGACGAAGGTGATCCGCGGCAGCGCGCGTGCCTGATCGTCGCTGAGTCTCAGGTCCTGATCGAACACCACCAGGCCGCTGCTCCGTTGCACGCGGCCAAGGAGCGTGTCCGAGATCGTCCGCGGCTGCTCAAAGATCTCCTTCAGCATGAAGTGCTTGTAGCCGGACTTTGCCGCGGCGACCGGATCCCAGGTGATCGTCGTCCGCACCTTGTCGATCGCCGAGCCGTCGAAGCGGAGGAAGCGCACGGCGGCCGCCGTGATGACAGCGAGCTCGCCGGGCTCGAGGTAGGCCACCGTGCGTGTGTGCTCGAGCAGCGCGGGGATGTCGGACGCAAGAAAATTCTCGCCCTCCCCGTATCCGACGATCACGCCGCCCGCATTGCTGATCCTGGCCGCCACGATCGTGCCCGGATCGCGGCCCGAAACGAAGGCGATGGCCGCCGCGCCCTCGAGGCGCGGAAGGACCGCCCGCGCGGCGTCCTCCAGGGACAGCCCCCCTGCGAGCGCATCCTCGATGAGGTGGACGACCACCTCGGTATCGGTCTCGGAGGTGAACACGTGGCCGGCTGCCACGAGCGGGCTTTTCAGCTCCTCGAAGTTCTCGATGATCCCGTTGTGGATGACCGCGGTCACCCGGTCGCAATCGACATGGGGGTGAGCGTTCTGTTCGGTCGGCCGACCGTGCGTCGCCCAGCGGGTGTGACCAAGCCCGGCGTGCCCGCGTGCGGTCGTTGCGCTCAGCACCGTCACGAGATTGTCGAGCTTGCCCTCAGCGCGATGCACCTCGAGCACGCCGTCGTGCTCCAGAGCGACACCCGCAGAGTCGTATCCCCGGTACTCGAGACGGCGCAGACCCCCCATGAGGATGGGCAGGGCGTCGCGTGGGCCGACGTAACCGACGATGCCGCACATCTAGGCGAGATGTTCTCTGGCCGCGGCCTCCAGGCGACCGGCAGAGGCGGCCGCGACCAGCGGGTCGCGCGCCTCCACAGTGATCCGAAGGACCGGCTCGGTCCCGCTCGGGCGGACGATGAGACGGCCGGAGGTCCCGAGGTCTCGCATGATTTCATCGTAGGCCCGGGCGAACGACGGGACCTCGCGCCACTCGTGCCTCCGCGGCACGCGAACATTGCGGTGGACCTGTGGCCAACGCTCGATGTCGGCCGCGAGGTCCGCGAGGGAGCGGCCGGTGGCGCTCATCACGCGCATGAGCTCGAGCGCGGAGAGAATGCCGTCGCCCGACGGCGAGCGCCGCCGGAAGATCAGGTGGCCGGACGGCTCCCCTCCGAGGGCCGCATCGAGCTGGACCAGGCGCTCCCAGACGTTGCGGTCACCGACCGCCACGCGCTCGAGCACGATCCCGTCACGCGCGAGCGTGGCCTCGAGGCCGCCATTCGACATCACCGTGCCGACGACGACCGGCGGCGTAAGACCGCCATTCCGCACGGCGTGCCGCGCGGCTATCGCGAGCAGCGTGTCACCGTCGTGGAGCGCACCGGTGTGATCCACCGCGACAACGCGGTCGCCGTCGCCATCAAAGGCAAAGCCGATCGCATCGGAGGATCCGGCCACGGTGCGCTGGAGCGCCTCCGGCGACGTGCTTCCACACCCGGCGTTGATGTTGAGGCCGTCAGGCGAATCGAAGATCGCGACCACATCCGCGCCGGCTCGGGCGAACACCGAGGGAGCGGACCGATAGGCAGAACCGTTCGCGCAGTCAAGGATGACCCGGCGCCGATCGAGCGGCGGCGCGAGCGCCACCAGAAAATCCTCGTATTCCTTCACGAGGCCCCGCGCGTCGCCGACCAGACCGATGCCGCCTTCGGTCGGCCGCGGCAGGTCGCTGGCCGTCATCGCGGCCTCGATCTGCTCCTCCAGCCCGTCGGCGAGCTTCAGCCCCTGCTGGTCAAAGAACTTGATGCCGTTGTCGAGCGCAGGGTTATGGGAGGCGCTGATGACCGCGCCGGCGACCGCGTCACCGGTCCGCGCGAGATAGGCGAGCCCCGGTGTGGTCACGTGCCCCACCAGCCGAACCTCGACCCCCACGGAGCAGAGCCCCGCCGCGAGCGCGCTCTCGAGCATCCGGCCGGACCGCCGCGTGTCGCGTCCGATAACGACCCGATGCCCGGGACCGCCGAGCACGTGGCCGGCGGCGCGGCCGAGGAGGAGGGCGAACTCGGGGGTGAGGTCCTGGTTCGCGACCCCACGCACGCCGTCGGTGCCAAAGTTGAGGCGCGAACGAGGAGCGCGCGACCCGCCTGCCACCGCCTACGACGCCTTGCTGCGGAACGGCAGGGGCTGGACGCGGCTCCGCACCAGCGAGGAGAGGACCCGCCGCAGCCGTTCCTCATCAAGCCCGCCGATGATCCGGCCGCCGTTGGCGACAGAGATCGCCTGCGTCTCCTCGGAGATCACGAGGACCACCGCATCGGTCTGCGCGGTGATCGACAGCGCGGCGCGGTGCCGCATCCCGTACCGCTGGGCAGCACGCTCGGGGGCCTCATCGAGCGGAAGAAGGCACGCCGCCGCCAGGATGCGGTCCCCCCGGACGATTACGGCGCCATCGTGCAGCGGCGAACGGACCATGAAGATCGATGCCAAGAGCTCTGCCGTGAGCCGCCCTTGGATCGCGACGCCGGTCTCGCTGTACTCATCCAGTCCGGTGCCCCGCTCGATCACCACGAGCGCACCATTCCGGGCCGCGGCGCAGAGCAGCGCCGCGCGCACCACCTCGTCAACCACCCGCTCGAGACCTTCATCGGGACCCGGTGCCAGAAGGCGTTGCAGCGGGCCGAGGCGACCGATGCTGCCCAGCGCGCGCCGAAGCTCCGGCTGGAAGATGACGGGCAGCGCGACGAGCGCAAGGGCAAAGAGCGCCTGCAGGATGAGCACCGTGATCGGGAGCCGCAGCGCCGTGGCCGCAACGTAGATCGCGACGAGCACGAGAAGGCCGAGGAGGAGCTGGACCGCGCGTGTCCCGCGGATGAGCACGAGGATCTCGTACAGGACGATGGCCACGATGACGAAGTCGATCGCGTTGTTCCAGCCGCAGCACTGACCGCGCAGCAGACCGGCAAGCTCTTCACCAAGACGGTCCACCGCTACCGCTCCTGGATCGACCGGTCAGACTCTGCGGCAGCCTCGCTGTCCCCGTCGAGCGCTTGTAGTCGGGCGAGCAGCGCCGACGCAACCTCTGCTTCGAGGTCGCCCCCATCGCGTGTCGGGATATTCAGCAAAGCGCGTGGCGGCGACAGCTCAGCGGAGGCGCGGCTCGCCGCGTCCGGCGCCGCGACGATGATGAGGGCATCGACCTCGGCGAGCGCGGTCTCGTCACCGAGCTGCTCCCGGGCGTACGCCACCTCGAGCTTGGCGCGGACACCTCCGCCCGATACCTGGAGCGTGACCTCGATGAAGCGTTTGTACTCGGTGAGCGCGGCCGGGCGGTCGCCGGTCAGGATGAGCGCGGCCGCGAGGCGACGATGGGCCACCACATCCGCCGGATCGAGGGCGACGATATCGCGCAGCAACCCGATCGCCGCCGAGCGCTCACCCGCCTTGGCGAGTGCCGCTGCGCCATCGCGGAGCTGATGGAGCGCCCCCACGGTGTCCCCCGCCTCGATCCTGACCTTGGCCAGACCGCGGTAGCCTCCGTCGGCCAGCGGAAACTTCTCCCGCAGGTAGCGGAACTGCTCGTCGGCCTTGTGCGGCTTCCCCGCCTGCAGGCTCTCGAGCCCAGAGGCGAGGGCGACCTTGTAGTTGAAGTTTGAGGCGCGCACCCCGCTAGTGTGCGCCAGCGGTCACCGCTTCGTGAACTGAGGTGCCTTGCGCGCCCGCTTGAGGCCTGGTTTCTTGCGTTCCTTGGCACGCGGGTCGCGGGTGAGGTGGCCCGCCTTGCGCAGCGCGAGCTTGTGGTCGAGATCGACCTGCAGGAGCGCCCGCGCGATGCCGTGGGCGATGGCGCCGACCTGTCCCATCGTCCCGCCACCCTGGACCTTGATCATCACGTTGAAGCGGCGGATCGTGTTGGTGACGGCAAAGGGCGCCGTCGCCTCCTCGACCGCGCCCTCACGGGCGAAGTACTCCTCGAGGGGCTTTCCGTTCACGATGACGATCCCTTCCCCGGGGACAAGGCGCACCCTGGCGACACTCGTCTTCCGGCGTCCGGTGCCCTGAAAGTGGGGAGCGGTCTTCATCACTTTGCAGACTCCTTCGCCAGCGCCTCAGGGCGCTGCGCGGCGTGGGGATGCGTCGACCCGGCGTAGACGTGGAGCCGACGGGACATCGATTCACCGATCCGGTTCCGCGGCAGCATTCCGCGGACGGCCCTTCTCAGGACCTCCTCCGGACGGCGCGCGAGGAGCTTCTCGAGGGTCTCGGTGCGCAGACCACCCGGGTAGCCCGAGTGCCGCACGTAGACCTTGTCCTTGAGCTTGGCGCCGGTGACCCGGATCTTGCCCGCGTTCAGGACGATCACGGGATCGCCGGCATCCAGGTGCGGCGTGAAGGTCGGCTTGTGCTTTCCGCGAAGAAGCACGGCGATACGCGTCGCAAGGCGACCGAGCGTTTCGCCGTCGGCATCGACGACCTTCCAGCTCCGCACCACCTCACTCGCCTTCACCGCGTGTGTCTTGCTCATGACCTTCTGCATCGCGTCCACCATCCTCGCGTTCGCCGTATTCCACCGCAACCAGACAAAGCCCGCGGGCCGCCGCGCTGGGTCCGGCCTGCGAGCGGTCCCTCGACTCGAGGATCTCGCCGAACCGGTCCACCGTGATCTTTCCCCGACCGACCCAGAGCAGCGTTCCAACGATGCCCCGGACCATTCCCCGAAGGAACGAGTCTGCCTCGATCTCGAAGCGGACCAGCGACCCTTCGCGCCAGAGGCTCGTGCGACGCACCGTGCGTTCCCCACCCAGACCGGCGGCGAAGGCGCTGAAATCACGGCGTCCACAGAGTCTCGCGGCCGCCGCGCGCATCGCGTCGACCTCGAGCGCCTGGGGAACCAGAAGCTCCCGCAGCCGCTCGAGCGGCTCGCGCGCGGACGCATTCCGGATCCGGTACTCATATGTGCGGCCCCGAGCGGAGAACCGGGCGTGGAAGCCTTCCCCGACCGGCTCGACATCCGAGACCGCAATGTCCGCTGGGAGAAGGGCGTTTACCCCCCGCCCCAACTTCGCCCCATCCAGCGCGCTCGCCAGACGGAACGAGATCACCTGCCCTATCGCGTGGACCCCCGCGTCGGTCCGTCCAGCCCCGGCCAGCCTGACCGTTTCGCCGGTGACCGCCGCGAGCGCTCGTTCGACCTCGCCCTGCACGGTCATCCCGATCGGCTGCACCTGGAACCCCTGGTATCGGGTGCCGTCGTACCGGACGACCGCGCGCCAGTTCCTCGTCAAGGTCACTTGTACCCGGCCTACCCCTTGGCCGTGACCGCCTTCTTCTTCACGGCCTTCTTGGCCGGAGGCTTCGCTCCGGCGTCCGCTTTGGCCTTCGCCGGTGCGCGGCCGGGCAGACCAAGTCGCCGACGAGGCTTCGCGGCCTCCTCCGGCTCCGGTGTCTCGGCCACGCTGGGGAGAAGCTCGATGAGCATCGTCGGCGCGCTATCTCCCACGCGGGGAGCGAGCCGCGTGATCCTGGTGTACCCGGAATGCCGATCGGGGTAGCGGAGCGGCAGGTCGCTGAAGACCTTCTCGACGATGACCTTCTCGGGAAGCCAGGCGATCGCGGCACGTCGTGCCGCAAGCGTCCCGTCCTTGCCAAGGTTGATCATCTTGTCGACGAAGCCCCGGATCTCCTTCGCCTTCGCCTCGGTCGTCCGAACGCGCTCGTAGCGGAGCACAGACAGCGTGAGGTTGCGCAGCAGGCCCTTGCGGTGCCCGCTCTCGCGACTGAACTTTCGCTGATGTTTCTGGTGCGGCATCAGGCGTCCTTCTCGTCGCCTTCGTCGTCAACCACGTCGTCCTCGCCAGCGGCGGACGGCACCGGAGCCTCGATGAGCCCGCGAGCGGCGAGCCGCTCCTTGATCTCATCGAGTGACTTCTTTCCGAAGTTGCGCATCCGGAGCAGCTCCTCGTCGGGCGTCTGAAGAAGCTGGCCGACGCGGGTGATCCCATGACGCTTCAGCGAGTTGAAGGCGCGCTGCGGGAGGTCGAGATCCTCGATCGGAAGGTCGGCCACCGCGGAGGCGAGACCACCCTCACCCATTGCCGGCGCGGTCAGGGCGGGCTGCACGCGGGTGAGGCCGGTGAAGAGGCTGAACTGCTTCACGAGGATCTGCGCTCCCTGGGCGACCGCCTCATCCGGTGTGGTCGTCCCGTCGGTCCAGACCTCGAGCACCAGACGGTCATAGTTCGTGACCTGCCCGACGCGGGCGTTCTCGATCGCGAAGTTGACCTGCTTCACGGGGCTGTAGAGTGCGTCGATCGGGATGACACCGATCGGCAGACCCTCGCGACGGTCGGCGCCGTGGAAGCCCGTACCGGTCTCGACCGTCAGCTCCATCCACAGCGACGAGCCCGGCTCGAGCGTCGCGATCACGGCGTCGGTCGAGACGATCTCGACGTCACTGGTGGTCTGGATGTCGGCCGCGGTGACAACGCCGGGGCCTTCCTTCTCGAGCGTGAGCGTGAGCGCCTCGCCAGCAAAGGAGCGGAGCCGGACCTTCTTCAGATTCAGAACGATCTGGACCACATCCTCGGTGACGCCGGGGATCGTGGAGAATTCATGCTGCACTCCGCGGATGCGTGCGGCGGTGATGGCCGCACCGGGGAGCGACGACAGGAGCACGCGCCGCAACGAGTTCCCGAGCGTCGTGCCGTACCCAGTCGGCAGCGGCTCGCACGAGAACTTCGCGTGGCGGTCGTCGCCGCTCAGACGCTCGAGCTTCGGGTAGTCAAGTTCAACGATGGACATGTCCGTTCCTTCCTTGCGCGACTAGCGGTGGGTCGGCTGCGCCGCTCGCATGGCGGGCCGGGGCGTGATGGTCATCGCGAGTAGTGCTCCACGATGAGCTGTGTGTTCACCGCCGAGTCGATGGTGGTCCGCGCCGGGAATGCCGCGACCCGCGCGCTGAAGGCCTCAACGTCGACCTCGAGCCAACCCGGTCGGGTCTGCGTCTTCGACCAAGAGAGCATCTCCTTGAAGTAGGTGAGGCCGCGACTCGCCTCGACGAGACCGACGAGGTCACCGGCGCGCACCTCATAGGACGCGGTCTTCGTCATGCGACCGTTCACGGTGATGTGGGCGTGGCTGACGAGCTGGCGCGCCTGCGACCGCGACTTTGCAAAGCCGCTGCGGTAGACCACATTGTCGAGACGAGCCTCGAGCGCGGCGAGGAGGTTGTCGCCGGTGGCCCCCTCGCGGTCGTCGGCTCGCTTGAACGTGATCTTCATCTGACGCTCAAGCACGCCGTAGATGCGCCGCGCCTTCTGCTTCTCGCGGAGCTGGATCGCGTAGTCGGACACCTTCCGCCGACGCTGCTGATGCATGCCCGGCGGCGTGGAGCGCTTGTCGAAGGTGCACTTCGTCAGGCACTTCTCACCCTTTAGGAAGAGCTTCGTCGCCTCGCGCCGGCAGAGCCGACAGACCGGACCCGTGTAGCGTGCCATCTCTGCCTCCTAGACCCGACGCCGCTTCGGAGCGCGGCAACCGTTGTGCGGGATCGGCGTGACATCGGTGATCGCGGTGACCTCGAGCCCGGAGGCCTCGAGCGCCCGGATCGCGGCCTCTCGGCCGGCCCCGGGACCACGAACGAACACCTCAACGACCTTAAGCCCCTGGTCCATCGCCTTGCGGGCGGCATTCTCTGCCGTGACCTGGGCGGCGTATGGCGTGCTCTTGCGCGACCCCTTCCACCCGGAGGCTCCGGCGGAGGCCCAGGCGATGACGTTGCCGACGGGGTCTGTCAGCGAAACGATGGTGTTGTTGAACGTTGCCTTCACGTGCGCCTGCCCGCGTGGCACGACCCGCTTGTCGCGCTTGCGGCGCGGCGCGGTGGCGGGCTTGGCCCCTTCGACGGGCTCGGTCGCGGGGACCTTCTCTTGTGTCATTTCACTCGACTCTTTCCTATGACTTGCTTCATCACTGTCTAGGTGTTCCTACGTCTTCGCCGTGGTCTTCTTCTTGCCGGCAACTGTCTTGCGCGGCCCCTTGCGCGTCCGGGCGTTCGTCCGTGTGCGCTGGCCGCGCATCGGGAGGCCGCGACGGTGGCGGAGGCCACGGTAGGAGCCGATCTCCTGGAGGCGCTTGATGTTCAGCGCGACCTCGCGGCGGAGATCACCCTCGACCGTGAACTCACGATCGATGATCTCGCGGATCTTCGCGACCTGCTGCTCCGTGAGGTCACGGACCCTGATCGCGCCGTCGATGCGAGCCTTCAGCAGCACCTGCGCCGAGGTCGTGGCACCGATCCCAAAGAGATAGCGCAACGACACGTCAACGCGCTTTTCGCGGGGAAGATCGACGCCGGCGATACGAGCCATCTTTGCTCCCTAACCCTGCCGCTGCTTGTGCTTCGGTTCGGTGCAGATCACCAGGATCGTGCCGCTCCGGCGGATGATCTTGCACTTGTCGCAACGCTTCTTCACTGACGCCTGGACCTTCATGCGTACCTCACGCGTTCTGTCATCTTCGCTCGCCCGAAGGGCTCGCCGGCTTCGCCGGAGCTCGCTCGCCCCGGCAAAGCCGAGGCTCGTTCCCGTTGTCTCTTCGCTCGCCCGAAGGGCTCGCTTCTCACTAGTACCGGACCCGCCGCGTGATACGACCCCGCTTGAGGTCGTACGGACTGAGCTCGATGAGGACCTTGTCCCCGGGAACGACCCGGATGAAGTTCATCCGCATCTTTCCAGAGATGTGCGCAAGGACCGAGTGACCGTTCTGGAGCTCCACCTTGAACATCGCGTTGGGGAGGGCCTCGCTGACCGTGCCCTCGACCTCGATGACGTCCTTGTTGCTCGACTTACTGGCCATAAACTCCAAGCGCAACGGACTCCGCAGCCACCTGCCACAGGAACTGAAAATGTACCAAAAGCGGCCGCTTTGGGCAACTGGCGTGCATCAGGCTCTGATCCCCCCCTGCGTGGCCGGCGCGGTCAGAACGACCGGCCCCTCCGCTGTGCACCACAGGGTGTGCTCGAAATGGGCCGAAAGCGACCCGTCGGCGGTCACGACCGTCCAATGGTCATCGAGCACTCGGGTCGCAAGGCCCCCCACATTGACCATCGGCTCGATCGCGATGCAGAGCCCTTCCTTGATCTGGAGGCCCCGCTCGGGGACCCCGTAGTTGGGTACCTGCGGTTCCTCGTGCATCGCGCGGCCGATCCCGTGCCCCACGTAGTTGCGGACCACCGTGAGGCCCTCGGCCTCAACGTAGGTCTGCACCGCCGCGCCGATATCGCCGAGACGGCTTCCGACCACCGCGGCGGCGATCCCCCGGCGAAGCGCCTCCTCTGTGACCGCGATCAGCCGCGAGGCCTCCTTCGAGACCCTCCCGACGGGCACGGTGATCGCAGCGTCGCCGTGCCACCCGTCCACGATCGCTCCGGCATCGATGCCGACGATGTCGCCCTCCTTGAGCCTCCGGGGGCCGGGGATCCCATGGACGATCTCGTCATTCACCGACGTGCAGATCGTCGCCGGGTAGCCGTAGTAGCCATAAAAGGAGGACACGGCGCCGCGTCGTGTGATGACCTCTGCGGCGATGAGATCGAGGTCCTTCGTGCTGACACCTGGCCGCACCGCGGCTCTGCAGCGATCGAGCATCTCGGCGACGATGAGCCCTGCCTCCCGCATCCTCGCCGTGTCGGCAGCGCTCTTCAGGGTCAACACCCGCTTACGCAAAGGCCGCGGCGAGGCGGGCCGTGACGTCGCTCATCGTGCCCGATCCATCGACCCGCCTCACAAGGCCCAATGAGTCGTAGTGGGACGCGACAGGCGCCGTCTGCTCTTCGTAGACCTCGAGGCGCCGCAGAATGATCTCGGGAGACTCGTCGGAACGCGTCGTGCCGGCCACCACCCCGCCGCACCGATCACAGACTCCTGGAACCTTTGGTGGCCGCACAGCCAACGAGTAGACCGTCTGACACGCCGCGCAGGTCACCCGAGCGCCGAGCCGCGACAGCAGCTGCTCGCGTGGGACCTCCATGAGCACGACGGCTTCCAGACGCCTCCCGGACTCGGCCAACAGGCTTGTGAGCGCGGCCGTCTGTGGCACGGTGCGCGGAAAGCCGTCGAAGATGATCCGCGTCGCCCGCGGTATCTGCGTCAGGCGCTCGCGGACCATGCCGATGGTCACCTCGTCCGGGACGTAGCTGCCCTTGTCCATGAAGCTCCGGGCCAGCGTTCCCAGCGCGGTCCCCTGAGAGAGGTTCGTCCGGAAGAGCTCACCGGTGGACAGATGCGACCAACCCCGCGTCTCCACGAAGTGCTGAGCCTGCGTGCCCTTCCCCGACCCGGGCGGACCCATGAGGACCAGATCGCCGGATGCGGCTGTGCTCAACCGACTCGAACAACGCTCAGGCTGCGCGAGCGCGCGCGCGCCAACGGCGATCGCCGCCCGCGCTTCGCGGTCACTTGATGAAACCCTCGTACGCGCGCTGGAGCAGCTGGGCCTCAAGCTGCTTCATCGTCTCCACGACCACGCCCACCACGATGAGGATGCTCGTGCCGCCCAGCCGGAGCGTCTGGACCCCGGTGATGTCACCGACCACGGTCGGCAGGACCGCGACCAGGCCGAGAAAGAGCGCCCCCGCGATCGTGATCCGGGTCACCACCCGGCCGAGGAACTCCGCCGTGGGCCGACCCGGTCGGATCCCGGGAACGAAGCCGCCGTAGCGCTTGATGTTATCGGCCACATCGTTCGGCACAAAGGTGAACGCGGTGTAGAAGAAGGTGAAGGAGACGACGAGCAGGAAGTAGGCGCTGTTATAGAGAAACGCGTTCTGGAAGGCCCCGACGATCCCGACCGAGAGGTCCCTGAGCCACAGCGTTTCGCTGTTCACGAAGTACTGCGCGATCTGGCTCGGAAGCAGGAGGATCGAGATCGCGAAGATGATCGGGATTACGCCGGCGCTGTTCACACGCAGCGGGATGTGCGTGCTTCCCCCCGAGTACATGCGCGTTCCGCGGACCCGCTTGGCGTACTGGACGGGGATGCGGCGCTGCCCCTCCTGGATGAAGATGATCGCCGCGATGACGCCGAGGCCGATGAGGGCGTAGAGCACGAGTGCGACGTAGTTGGACTGGACCTCGATCGTCTGGCCGATCGTCTCCGGCAGCCGTCCCACGATGCCGGCAAAGATGATGAACGAGATCCCGTTGCCGATCCCCCGCTCGCTGATCAGCTCGCCGAGCCACATGAGGATCAGCGTGCCGGCCGTCAGCGTGGAGAGGATCGCGATGGTGAGGGCGAGATTCGAGACTCCGAACTCGGGGATGACGCCGGAGCGCTGCATGAAGACGCTCACGCCGATGCCCTGCATGAGCGCGAGCGGGATCGTGAGGATCCGGGTGTACGAG
The DNA here is from genome assembly GCA_009692785.1 of Chloroflexota bacterium. Taxonomy (GTDB): domain Bacteria; phylum Chloroflexota; class Limnocylindria; order P2-11E; family P2-11E; genus SHYN01. The sequence goes on from SHYN01000015.1 coordinate 18,775, forward strand.
TTGATCCGGTTGCGCCCGTACTCGCCCTCTTTCGAGAGACGCTCGAGGGCGGGAATGGTCTGCTGGAGCAGCGTCATGATGATCGAGGCGTTGATGTAGGGGTTCACCCCGAGCGCGACGACGGAGAGCTTGGCCAGGCCACCACCCGAGAACAGGTCCAGCAGGTTCAGAAGCGCGTTGTTGCTGAGCACATTCTGGAGCTGGTCCTGATTGACGCCTGGAAGGGGCACGTGCGCGAGGAACCGGAACACGACGAGCATCGACAGCGTGAACAGCAGCTTGTTCCGGAGGTCGCGCGTCCGGAACGCGTCGATGAGCGCGGCGAACATGCCCACCCTTGCTAGGTCTCGATGAAGACGAGGTGGCCGCCGGCCGCCTCGATCTTCGCCCGTGCGGTCGCCGACGCGGCGTGCGCGTGCACCTCGAGCTTGGCGCTGATCGTGCCGTTGCCCAGGATCTTGACCTTGGCGCCGGCGCCCAGGATGCCC
>SHYN01000016.1 GCA_009692785.1 Chloroflexota bacterium
CAAGGGGGCATTCGGGAGCTTCTGGCTCGCAGGGGACCGGCTCTTCCTTGCGGAGCCTTTGGATCCGTGACCCTCGGCGCTGTCCGGTACCCCCGAACGGACTCGAACCGTTGCTTTCGGCTTCGGAGGCCGACGCTCTATCCACTGAGCTACGGGGGCGTATCCATCGAGTCTAGTCTTGGAACGGCATGACGGCCGGAGGTGTGGACGCGCGCGACAAGGAACTGTCGCTCCTGGAGCATCTCGACGAGTTCAAACGACGCCTCGTCGTTTCGGCGATCGCCGTCGCGATCACCACGTCCATCGCGCTCGCCTTCGCGATCGACATCATCAAGATCCTGCTCATCCCGACGGGGCAGCGGAGGCTCATCTCCCTGTCTCCGACCGAGAACTTCTCAACCATTTTCCACGTTGCGCTCATGAGCGGCATCGCGCTGGCGATGCCGGTGCTTCTCTACGAGGTCTATGCGTACATCGATCCGGCGCTCCACAAGAACGAACGGCGGTTCCTGCTCTCCATGGGCCCTTTCGTCCTGGGGCTCTTCGTCACCGGAATGGCGTTCTGCTACTTCCTGCTGCTCCCACCGTCGCTCCAGTTCCTCATCAACTTCGGCGGCGAGGTCATCGAGAACCAGCTACGCGCATCGGAGTACCTCTCGTTCGTCACGACATACATCCTGGCGATGGGGCTGGTCTTCGAGATGCCGGCGATCATCTTCGCGCTCATCAGGATCGGACTCGTGAAGCGCTCTCTCCTCACCAAAGCGCGCCGCTACGTGTTCCTCGGCTGCTTTGTCCTGGGCGCCGTCATCACACCGACGCCTGACCCCTTCAATCAGTCGCTGGTCTCGATCCCGATGTACCTGCTCTTCGAGCTTGGGCTCCTGCTCGCGCGCGTCGGAGCGCCTCGACCCGCAGCTTGAGCAGCGCCTCGGCACCTTCCTCCGTCGCCTCGTAGTAGCGTCGCCCGGCGAGCGAGCTCGGAAGAAATGTCTCCTCAAGGTCTACGTGGCCCTGCGCGTTGTGCGCGTACCGGTAGCCCCGTCCGTAGCCGAGATCACCCATGAGCCGCGTCGGCGCGTTCCGAAGGTGGAGCGGCACGGGGTCGGCACGGGTCTCCGCCAGGTCGGCGTCGATCCGCCCCCGGGCCGCCGTCACGGAATCAGACTTCGGCGCGAGCGCAAGGTAGATGGTCGCTTCAGCCAATGGGTAGTACGCCTCCGGCATCCCGATGAGATGGGTCGCCTGCTGCGCGGCGCTGGCGATAACGAGCGCCTGCGGGTCGGCGAGGCCGACATCCTCTGCCGCGAGGATGACGAGCCGCCGTGCGATGAACATCGGATCCTCTCCGGCATCGATCATCCGCACGAGCCAGTAGAGGGCCGCGTCGGGATCCGAGCCGCGCAGGCTCTTGATGAGCGCCGAGACGATGTCGTAGTGCTGGTCGCCGACGCGGTCATAAAGGAGCGATCGCCGTTGCAGCGCATCACGGATCGCGGGAAGCGCGACGAGCCGGGTGCCGTCCTCATGGGGCGTCGCCGCGTCCGCCGCGAGCTCGAGAGCGTTGAGGGCGACCCGCGCATCGCCGTTGGCGACCGCGACAAGCGCGTCCTCGGCCTTCGGCTCGAGCGTCACGGCGCCGGCGAGGCCGCGGGGGTCGGAAAGGGCTCGCCGCACCAGGAGCCGGACGTCCTCCTCCGCGAGCGGCTCGAGCGTGAACACCCGCGAGCGGGAGAGCAGCGCGGAGTTCACCTCAAATGACGGATTCTCCGTGGTCGCTCCGATGAGGATGATGTCGCCCTCCTCCACGTACGGGAGCACGACGTCCTGCTGGCCCTTGTTGAAACGGTGGATCTCGTCGATGAAGAGCACGGTCCGAGCGCCGGTCGCGGCACGCTGCCGCCTCGCTTCTTCGATGACCCTTCGCAGGTCCGCCACGCCGCTCGACACGGCGGACAGCGGGACGAATCGCGCTTTGGCGCGATGCGCGGCGATGGCGGCAAGGGTCGTCTTGCCCGTACCGGGCGGACCCCAGAGGATCATCGATGGGAGCAGGCCGGCCTCGATCGCCTTCCGCAGCACATGCCCCGCGCCCAGGATGTGGTCCTGACCGACGAGCTCGTCCAGCGACCGTGGGCGCATCCGCGCGGCGAGCGGCTGCCCAGGACGCGGGCCGGTCGTCTCTCCATGACCGGTTTCGTCCAGGGACGCGTCAAAGAGCGGGCGGCTTGGCTGCTCGGGCCGTCGGGAACCTGGAGGCATCGCCTGCGAGTATGGTCGCGCCTCGCCAGCGAGTGATCTTTGCGGCCCATTGACAGGCGCGGGCCCCATCTCTAGGGTTCTGGAAAACACATAAACGAACGTTGTAACCTGGGGAGGCGGGATGCTGAGCAACGCGGATCTGCGCGATCTGCGCGCGTACCATCGTGCGCTCGGTGACGTCACGCGCATGCGCGTCGTTCAGCTCCTCGCGACGGCGGGCGACCGGACCGTGACCGACCTGAAGGTGCATCTGGGGGTGAGCCAACCGCTCCTTTCGTGGCACCTCCTCCGGCTCCGTCGCGTGGGCATCGTGAGCATGACCCGGTCCGGCCGCGAGGTTCGCTGCGCGCTCGACCGGACGAGGTTCGCCGAGCTGCACGAGCGAGGATTCCGAATGCTCATGAACCCGTCTGGTGCGACCACATGAATCACGGCGTCGTTCCCGCGGTGGTGGTCGACGGTACGAGGAGCATCCTCGCGCCGCTGGCGCGACTCCTTGCGCGCCTCGGTGTTCATGCCAATGCGGTCACGGTCGTCGGTGTGATCGTCACGCTTGCCGGTGCGGTCGTGGTCGCCGGTGGACAGCCCTTGGCCGGCGGCCTCGTCCTCCTCGCTGGGACCCTCGCCGACGCCCTCGACGGCCAGCTTGCCCGCGCTTCGGGCGGCGGCACGCGCTTCGGAGCGTTCCTGGACTCCACCCTCGACCGCGTGGCCGACGGCGCGCTCGCGGGAGCGGCCATCTGGCTCGGCCACTCGACTGCCCACGCCACCCTTGTCGCCTCGAGCCTCGCGCTGTTTCTGGCATCATCGCTCGTCCCCTACGTCCGAGCCAAGGCGGAGACACTCGGTCTGCGTGGGGACGTCGGGATCGCCCCGCGTGAAGCGCGCGTCGCGCTCTACATCATCGGGGTCCTCATTTGGGCGGCGCTTGCGGATCAGCGTGCCTTCGAGGTCACCGTGGCCGTCATTACCCTCCTCACGTCCTACACGCTCGTCGAACGCGTCAGGGACGTGGCGCGCGCCCTCAAGAACGAAGGAAAGCGGTGACCGCAATGCCCAGCAAGACCAAGACCAAGACCAAGGAGAAGCCGAACGACAAGGCAGTCCCCGCCAGACGCGCGAAGAGTTCGAGCAAGCGCAAGATCCGCGTCGCCATCATCGGCGTGGGTAACTGCGCATCCTCGCTCGTCCAGGGAGTGCACTACTACCGCAACGCCAAGGTGAAGGACCGCATCCCGGGTCTCATGCACGTCGACCTCGGCGGCTACCGCATCAGCGACGTCAAGTTCGTCGCCGCCTTCGACGTGGATCGCACCAAGGTAGGCAAGGACCTCGCCGACGCGATCTACGCGGGGCCCAATAACACCTACCGCTTCGCGGACGTCCCACGCAGCGGGGTCAAGGTCAGCCGCGGGATGACCCATGACGGCATCGGCAAGTATCTCTCGACGGTCGTGCACAAGGCACCCGGTGCCACCGACGACATCGTGACCATCCTCAAGGAGCGAAAGGTCGATGTGGTGGTCTCCTACCTGCCGGTGGGCAGCGAGGAAGCGACCAAGTGGTACGTCGAGCAGATCCTCGAGGCGGGCTGCGCGTTCATCAACTGCGTTCCCGTCTTCATCGGTCGCGAGCCCTATTGGCAGAAGCGCTTCGCGGCCAAAAAGCTGCCGATCATCGGGGACGACATCAAGTCGCAGGTCGGGGCGACGATCACCCACCGCGTGCTCACACGGCTCTTCATGGACCGCGGGGTCCGGCTCGACCGCACGTATCAGCTGAACTTCGGCGGCAACACCGACTTCCTGAACATGCTCGAACGTGAGCGCCTTGAGTCAAAAAAGATCAGCAAGACGAACGCCGTGACGAGCATGCTCGACTACCCCATCGCACCGGGCAACGTCCACGTCGGTCCGTCCGACTACGTGCCGTGGCTCCTCGACCGCAAGTGGTGCTACATCCGCATGGAGGGCACGACCTTCGGCGACGTGCCCCTGAACGTCGAGGTCAAGCTGGAGGTCTGGGACTCGCCCAACAGCGCCGGCGTCGTTATCGACGCGATCCGCTGCGCGAAGCTCGCTCTGGACCGGGGACTCGGCGGAACGCTCGTCGCGCCCGCCTCGTATTTCATGAAGTCACCGCCAAAGCAGGTCCACGACGATCTGGCCCACATCGCCGTGGAGGACTTCATCAAGGGAACGAACAGCCAGACGCTCAACGGACGTTGAGCGTCTGGCCTCGACTCGGCCAGGGCGCCGCGTATTGGGGCTGGCGATCGTCGTCGGCCCTCGCGCAGCGCCTTCCTGCTCAGCTCACCGACGCGGTCGCTGTGGCTGGCGGTGACCTCGCCTATCTCGTCTGGGGCCCAAAGCGGGTCATCGCGCGGCGCAATCTGGCGATCGTGCTCGGCCTCACGCCCGAGCATCCGCAGGTTGCCGCGGTCGCCCGACGCTCGTTCCGCAACTTCGCGCGGTATCTGGTCGAGATCATGCGATTCCCCTCCCTGAGCGCGCACGACATCGACAGGCTCGTCGCGATCGAGCCGGCGATGTGGCAGCATCTCCACGCAGCCCGCGCGGGCGGCAGGGGCGTCATCTTTGTGTCGATCCACTTTGGGAACTTCGAGCTCGGAGGGGCGCGGATCGCGGCGGAGTTTCCCGTCACCGTCATCGTGGATGATCTTGGGAATGCACGCCTGATGGATATCCTCGCCGGCAATCGCAAGCACAAGAACATCACGATCCAGACGCCGGACGGCGCGGCCAAGAAGGTCCTTCGCGCACTTCGCCGGAACGAGCTGGTGGGACTGATGATGGATCTCGGTCCACGTGCGCTCGCGTTCTCGAACGTCGAGGTGGACTTCTTTGGCATGCGCGCGACGTTCCCCGCGGTCGCCGCGGAACTCGCACGTGCCTCGGGGGCGCCGGTCATCGTCGCCGTCACGATGCGCGAGCACGACGGCACCTTCCGCACCATCGCTCAACCCCCAATCGTCGTGCCGCGCACCGCCGATCCCGCGCTCGATGTCCTGGGCGCCACGCAGCGGATCGTCAGCGGGATCGAGACCTTTGTGAAACGCGCGCCGGATCAGTGGTACATCTTCCGGCCGATCTGGTCGATCGGTGAGGCAGGGTGATCGCGCGGATCGCAGGCGCGGCGGCGTACGTTCTTGCGCCGCACGCGCGCGCCGCGGTGCGTGCAAATCTCGCGGTGGCCGTGCCGGAGCGGCGCCATCGTGAGCGGCTCGTCTGGCAGACGTTTCGGTGGCAGGCGCAGCACTACCTTGAGATCCTGCGACTCGAGCGGATGGATATGGCCGGTGTGGCGCGTACGATCCGCGTCGAGGGCTGGGAGAACTTCAAAGCGGCACATGACAAGGGGTCCGGAGTGGTGCTCACGAGCGCGCACGTCGGAAGCGTCTCGGTCTGCGGACAGGTCCTTCTCACCCGCGGCATGGAAGTCACCTTGCCGGTGGAACGGGAGACCTCCTGGGTCGCCCGCCTGGTGAATCGCGCGCGCACCTCGCAGGGACTCCGCTTCGTCTCCACCGACTCCGCCCTCGGGATCCACCGCGTGCTCAAACGCGGTGGGACGCTCGGCATCCTGGTGGACCGCGCGGTCACCGGCGTGGGAGTCCGCGTGCCGTTCTTTGGCCGCGAGGCGCTGCTCCCCTCGGCGCACGTCGCACTCGCGCTCCGGACCGGTGCGGCACTCCTGCCGGCATTCGCCGATCGTGACGCTGACGGGCTCGTCGCGCGTTTCGAGCCCGAGATCCCGCTCCAGAGGACCACGGATCATGAAGCGGACATTCGCGAGGGCATGCGGCGCTTCCTCGTCCTGCTCGAACGGGAGATCAGCCGTCGACCGGAGGAATGGTCGGTCTTCGAGCGATTGTGGGAACGTTAGGCCCGCATGGGTAAGGCTGACATCCAACTGCACTCCGACCTGGGCGACGGGCTTCACTCCCCGGCCGAGATCCTCGCTGCCGCGGAGGCCGCCGGCCTCTCCGTCATCGCGCTCACGGATCACGACGACATCCGCGGGGCGTTCGTGCTCCGCGACCTCGCGGCCCGCGGCCGAAGCCCGATCGAGGTCATCCCGGGGATCGAGGTGACCACACGCTCGGGACACCTCCTCGCGCTGTACGTGGAGGATGAGATCCCGATGCTGCGCCCACTCGCCGAGACCATCTCGCTGATCCACCGCGGTGGCGGTATCGCGATCGTCCCGCACCCGCTGTCCTACCTCACGTTCTCGCTCGGCGAGCGCGCCCTCCGGGATCTGGCCTCGACCGGCGACCGTGAGGTGCTCGTTGACGGCATCGAGCTCCGGAACCCGTCGTATGCCGGCCGCGTCAGGAGCCGCCGCGCAGAATGGCTGAACGCGCACGTGCTGCGGATCGCCGAGACCGGGTCGTCCGACGCGCATCACGCGAATCTCGTGGGCACCGCCTGGACGGAATTCCCGGGGACGACCGCGGCCGACCTCCGCACCGCCATCGCTGACCGCGTGACGGTCGCCCACGGACGGAACTGGAGCCTGGGTGAGCACCTCGACGGCGCGGCTCGCCAGCAGTGGCGCTCCATGGTGAAGGACCCCGCAAAACGCTTTCTCGGACGCGGCCGCCTCAAGAGGAAGAAGACGAGCTGATGCGCGAGCGAACCGCGGCTAGGCCGGGGAGAGAGACCTTGGGGCCGATGGCCGCGAGCCCTTGGGCGAGCGAGGATAGAGACCGATGAAGATCGGGATCGTTTCGCCATACGCCTACCCAAGGCCCGGTGGAGCGAACGCGCACATTCGCGAGACCTACGAGCGGCTGAGTGAGCTCGGTCACGAGGTGCGGATCATCACCGCGCCGTGGGGCGACGACCCTCCGGCGCGCGATGTCATCCGGATCGGACAGGCGATCGCGATCCCCTTCAACGGGAGCATCGGTCGCATCACACTGTCGCTGCGGTTGGACTGGCTGGTGAACCGGATGCTGCGTCAGCAGAAGTTCGACATCATCCACCACCACGAGCCACTGGTGCCACTCCTCTCGATGCAGATCATCGACAACGCCCGCTGCGCACAGGTCGCGACCTTTCATGCCTTTGGAGGCTTCTCGTTCTCCTACTGGGCCGGCCGGCCGATCGGCAGGCACTTCCTGCGAAAGCTCGATGGGCGGGTGGCGGTGTCCAGTGCGGCACGACATTTCGTCTCGCGCTATTTCGCCGGCGACTACCAGATCATCCCGAACGGAGTGGATGTTGCTTTCTACGCGCAGGCAAAGCCATTCCCGGAGTACCGCGACGGGAAGTTCAACATCCTGTTCGTCGGGCGTCTCGAACCGCGGAAGGGGGCGCTGTACCTGCTCCGGGCGTACGCACGGCTCAAGGTGCGCCACCCCGAGACCCGACTGATCCTCTGCAACTACGGTCCGCAACTGGGTGAGCTCCGGCGGTACGTCCGGAAGGAACGCCTCGCGGACGTCCTCTTCGCCGGACGCGTCTCGGACGAGGACAAGGCCCGCTTCTACAAGACGGCGGACGCCTTCTGCGCACCCTCGACCGGGCAAGAGTCGTTCGGGATCGTCCTCCTTGAGGCGATGGCGGCCGGTCTTCCGATCGTCGCGAGCGACATTCACGGCTACAAAAAGGTCGTCCAGCGAAATGTCAGCGGCCTTCTCGTCGAGCCAAAGGATCCAGAAGCGATCGCGGCGGCTCTCGAGCGCCTCATCTCCGAGCCGGAGCTGCGTGCGCGACTGGGCCTGGCGGGCTCGAAACGCGCTCCGGAGTACGACTGGAAGCCTGTGACCAACCGCCTGGTCGACTTCTACGAAGAGGCCATCCGGCGCCATGCGACCGCACGGGGCGGCCCGCCGGCCGACCCCAGGTAACGGCCGACGGCGCCGGTCCCGGGTCGGCGACCCCCACCGGACCCCCGACGCGCTAGATTGTCGCCAGCACGCGCGGAGAAAGCCGCGCGGCGGGAGGGACACATGAAGCGCCCAGTTTCGCTCGCGCTCGCGGTCCTTGTCGTCTTCGCGCTCCTCATATCGGCCTGCGGGCAGCAGGCCGCCACCCCGGCGGCGGCTCCATCCGCGGCGGCGGCTCCATCCGCGGCGGCGGCTCCATCCGCGGCCGCGGTCCCCACGACGGGCGAGAAGCCGCAGTCCGGTGGAACGCTGTCGTTCGTCGTCAACGCCGAACCCCCCTCATTCGACGCGCACCGGGAAACGTCGTTCGCGCTGCTCCACCCGGCTGCTCCGCACTACAGCACGCTCTATCGGTTCGATCCGGGCGACCTCACGAAGATCGTGCCGGACGTGGCAGCCGCGATGCCGGAGATCTCCGCCGACAAGCTCACCTGGACCATCAAGCTCAGGTCGGACGTCAAGTTCCACGACGGCACGCCGATGACCTCCGAGGATGTGCTGGCGACCTATAACAAGATCATCTTCCCGCCGTCCGGCGTGGTGTCCTCGCGGCAGGGCGCGTACGCCGTCGTCGATCGGATGGAGGCGCCGGTCAAGGATTCCATCGTCTTCAGGTTGAAGTACCCCTCGGCCTCATTCCAGGCCGGACTCGCCTCACCCTGGAACTGGGTCTACAGCGCGGCCAAGCTCAAGACCGATATCAAGTGGTACGAGAAGAACGTCATGGGCACCGGGCCCTTCAGCTACGTCAACTATGTGAAGGGCGCATCGTGGGAGGGGAAGAAGAACCCCGACTACTTCATCAAGGGCCAGCCCTACCTCGATGGCTACAAGGCACTCTTCATCACCGACGCCACCGCCGGCGTCAACGCGATCCGGGGTAAGCAGGCGCAGATCGAGTTCCGCGGCTTCACCCCCCAGCAGCGCGACGACCTCTCCCGCGCGCTGCCGAACGACCTCGCGATCCAGGAAGCGCCCTGGATCTGCGTGAACTACATCGTGCCGAACACGAAGAAGAAGCCATTTGACGACCCGCGGGTGCGTCGCGCGCTGACGCTCGCGATCGACCGCTACGCCCTCGGCGCGGCGCTTTCCAAGATCACGATCGTGCGTGACGTCGGCGGACTCATGCGGCCGGGTGGGCCGTTCGCGATGGCCGATGCGGACCTCGAGAAGATCGCCGGATTCTCAAAGGACGGCAAGGCCTCCAAGGACAAGGCGAAGGCGCTGCTCGCCGAAGCCGGCGTCACGAATCTGACCTTCGAGTTCCTTAACCGGAACATCTCCACGCCATACGAGCCCGTGGCCGTGGGGATCATCGACCAGTGGAAGCAGGCCGGGATCACCGCGACACACAAGGTCAAGGAGACCACCGCCTACCTCGCCGACCTGAGCGCTGGGAACTTCGACGTGGGCCTTGACTTCAACTGCGACTTCCTCGACGAGCCGGACCTTCAGCTTGCGAAGTTCCAGTCGGCGTCCAAGGGAGGCAAGGGCCTCAACCGGGGTGGCTATGACGACGCGAAACTCGACACGATGATCGACGCGCAGAGCCGCGAAACCGACCCGGCCAAGCGCAAGGTCCTCGTGGGGGCGATCGAGCGCTACGCGATGGACGAGATGGCCTACCAGACCCCGGCACCTTGGTGGTTCCGCATCATTCCCCACAACAACAAGGTCCGCGGCTGGCGGGTCGGTTCAAACCACTACACCAACCAGGATCTCGTGAGCGTCTGGCTGGCGAAATAGCCGACTAGGGCGGAGCCGGTCGACACGATGCGCAGGTACGTGGTCGGCCGGCTCCTGCTCATTGTTCCCACCCTCGTCGGCGTGGCGATCCTCACCTTTGTGGTCATGCGGCTGGTCCCGGGTGACATCGTCGAGCTCCGGTACGCCGGTTCCGGCGCCGCGGTGGCCCAGGAGATCATCGACATGGAGCGCCGCACGCTCGGGCTGGACAAGCCGATGGCCCTGCAGTTCGTGGACTGGATGTCCGGGCTGGCGCGCGGCGATCTTGGAACGTCCCTCTGGACCGGCCGCTCGGTCGGCGAGGAGGTCATGCTCCGCCTTGGTCTCTCGCTCGAGCTCGCGATCATCAGCACGTTCATCGCCGTGGCGCTCGCGATCCCCGCGGGGGTCCTGGCCGCCGTCCGCCAGGACACGCGGGTCGACTACGTGCTTCGGCTCATCTCGATCGGCGGCCTCTCACTACCGTCGTTCTGGATCGGGATCCTGACGATCCTCGCGCTGCTCACGCTCTTCCAGTGGTCGCCGCCGCTCCTCTTCACGCCGATCTGGGAGGATCCGGTCGCGAACCTCTCGCAGATGATCTTCCCCGCGCTCGCCGTTGGCTACCGTTCCTCGGCGGTCACGATGCGCATGACCCGCTCCTCCGTCCTCGACGTCCTCCGCGACGACTACGTCCGCACCGCACGCGCCAAGGGCTTGTCGGAGTCGCTCGTCGTGATCCGGCACGCCCTTCGGAACTCGCTGCTCCCGGTCGTGACGGTGATCAGCATCGAGTTCGCGTTCCTCATCGGCGGTCTTGTGGTGACCGAGCAGGTCTTCAATCTCAACGGCGTGGGCAAGCTGCTCGTCGACGCGGTGGCGCACCGGGACTACACGCTCATCCAGTCCATCGTCATGCTGCTCGCCGCGGTGTTCGTTCTCGTCAACTTCCTCATCGACATGCTCTACGTGACGCTCGACCCCAGGGTACGCACGTCATGAGGAGAGCCCTGCGCGGCGTTGTCGACTTCGTGAAGCGCAGACCGCTGGGCGGCGCCGGCGCCGTCCTCATCGTTTGGATGGTTCTGGCCGCTGCCCTCGCGGAGGTCATCACGACACACGACCCTACGAGCAACTCCTTCGCCGATCTCCTGAAGCCGCCGAGCCTGGAGTTCCCCTTCGGCACGGATCAGTTCGGACGCGACGTGTTCACCCGCATCCTCTACGGGTCGCGGACCGCGCTCATCGTCGGGTTCGGGGCGTCGCTCACCGGCTCGACCCTCGGGTACTTCTTTGGCGTCGTCGGCGCGTACGTCGGCGGATGGGTGGACGGCGCGATCCAGCGCCTGATGGACGTGCTCATCTCATTCCCCCTGATCGTCATCGCGATCGCGGTCGTCGCGGCGCTCGGCCCGGGGACCCTCAACGTGGTGGTGGCGATCACGATCCCGATCATCCCGCGCGTGGCACGAGTGGTCCGTTCGAGCGCGCTCACCGTGGTGTCGATGCCGTACGTCGAAGCCACCCGGTCGATCGGCACGCGCTCGGCCCGGATCATGTTCCGCCACGTGGCACCCAACGTCTTCGCGCCGTATCTCATCATGCTCACCGCATTCCTTGGCCAGGCGATCCTCCTTGAAGCGTCCCTCTCGTTCCTCGGCCTCGGCGTCGCCGAACCCACGGCCGCATGGGGCCTGATGCTCCGTGGCGCCGGAATGCAGTTCCTCGAGCGCGCCCCCTGGCTCGCGATCGCTCCCGGCGTGGCGATCAGCGCCGCCGTGTTCGGGTTCAACCTCTTCGGCGACTCGCTCCGCGACGCGCTCGACCCCCGCCTCCGCTCCGCCTGACCATCAAGACCGGTGTGCTCCACGGCAACGCTCGGCCGGCAGCGCTCGGCGAGCAGGAGCGGCGGGGCAACGGGGTCGAGGGGAGGCGACTTCGAGCGAGGGAGGCCCACGACCGTTGGCCCCGACCGGTGCTCGGCCGACCGAGTCCGAAGTCGACCGACCCGAGGCAACGCCGCCGCCCCGCCGCGGCGCAATGGCGTCCCAGCGTCATGGCATTGTGGCGTCCTAGCGTCATTGCGTCGCAGCGTTGCGCCTGCCGGGGTTCAGCGCCCCCGCCACACCGGCGCGCGCTTCTCGAAGAACGCGCGGACACCCTCGCGAAAATCATCGCTCGTGTAGCAGGACACGACCAGGTCCGCAGCATCATCGGGCCGGAGCCTGTCGCGCATCCGGCGCAGCGCCTCCTTGGTCGCACGGAGCGTGAGCGGAGCGAGCGAGGCCATGAGCTCGGCGAGGGCCGCCGCCCGCGGCAGCAGCGCATCCTCGTCCGCCACCACCTCGCTCACGAAGCCGATCGCCTTCGCCTCCGCCGCGTCGATGAGGCGTGCGGTGAAGACGAGCTCGGTGACCCGGGCCTGCCCGATGATCGCGGAGACCCGTACGAGGTTCGCGGTGGAATAGCAGTTGCCGAGTGTCCGGGCCACCGGTATCCCCACGCTGGCGGAGGGGCTGCAGATCCGGATGTCGCACGATGCGGCCAGCGCCACGCCGCCACCGACCGCGGGGCCGCGGATCGCGGCGATGGTCGGAACGCGCACCCGCTCGAGGGCGCCAAAGACCGCGTCCATCCGCTCCTCATAGGCGATGGCGTCGGCAGCCGTCCTGAGGTCGACGAACTGACCGATGTCCGTACCCGCCGCAAACGCCGCTCCCTCGCCGGTCAGGATGAGCGCGCGCAGGAGCGGGTCCTCGTTCGCCGACCGGCAGATCTCCGCGAGGCGCTCGTACATCACGAACGTCATCGAGTTGCGGCGTGCGGGTCGCGAGAGCGTGATCCAGCCAATGTCCGCGCGCCGCTCGTACCGGACCTCGCCGTCGCTCTCGCTCATCGCTCTCCCCCGCCTCGTTCGGTCGACCGACCGTCTGCCAGTCTGACCGCACCTGCGGCGGAGAGCACATCGACCTGGCCAGGGGTCAGACCGAGCTCGGCGAGCACCTCCGCGGTGTGTTGGCCAAGAAGGGGTCCGGCGCGCTCCAGGCGCGGCGGAGTACCGGTGAGTCGGAGTGGGCTTCCCAGCCCATGGACCAGCCCGAGCGTGGCGTGCGCGAGGTCGGTGAAGAAGCCACGCGCCGTAAGGTGTGGGTCGGTGAACACGGCACCGTAGTCAGCGATCTCGCCGCAGGGCACGCCATGGGCCCGCAGGCGCTCGAGCCAGTGTGCCATCGGCCGCTCCGCGGTCACCGCTTCGATGAGCGGGATGAGCGTCGCGACCTGCCGGCGCCGCTCATTCCCCTCGGCAAAACGCGGATCGTGCTCCAGCGACCCGAGCCCGAGCGCTCGGCAGAACGCCGTCCAGTTCCGGGGCGTCGTGGCGCCAACGATGAAGTGTCCGTCGGATGAGCGGATGGCCTGGTACGGCGCGAGAACGCGGTGGGCGGAGCCGGCGCGCTCGGGAATGGTTCCGTCAGTGAAGAACTGCCCGGCCTCCCATTGCGCGAGCGATACCGCCGACTCGAGCATCGAGATGTCCACGAACTGGCCGGCGCCGTCGCGCTCGCGGGCGCGAAGCGCGGCGAGCGTGGCAACGGTCGCGTAGAGGCCCGCGGTGAGGTCGGCCACCGACACGCCGACCTTCACCGGCGCCCCATCCGCTTCGCCCGTCACGCTCATGAGCCCGCTCATCCCCTGCACGATGATGTCGAGCGCCGGGCGATCCGCCGACGGCCCATCCTGGCCCCAGCCGCTCACCGCGACGTAGATCAGGCGGGGATGCGCCGCGATGAGCGCCTGCGGGTCGAGGCCAAGGTCACGCATCGTTCCCGGACGGAGGTTCTCCACGATCACGTCCGCCGTCACGACCAGAGCCCGGAAGAGCCGGAGGCCCTCCGAGTGCTTGAGGTCGAGCGCCACGCCGCGTTTTCCTCTGTTCAGACGAACAAAGCTCCCGCTCTCGCCACGGTCGAAGGGCGCAAGCGAGCGGGCGAGATCACCGCCCGCAGGATTCTCCACCTTCACCACATCCGCCCCGAGGTCGGCGAGTTGCATGCCGCAGAACGGGCCGGCCATGTAGTTGCCGACCTCGATGACACGGATCCCGCGCAGCGGCGGCGGAAGACCCATCAGCAGCCACCCCAGCGCCGGAGACCGCTCGGGTTCTGACGCCACACCGGCGCGCGTGTCCCGTCCGACGCGACGAACCACACCTCGGTGCCGCGAACGAACACGCTGCGCACGGTGCAGGCGGTCCCCAGGTCGATCCTCTCGGAGCGTTCCGTGAGGAGATCGAGTCGAAGCGCGATTCCCGCATCACCGGCGACCCAGGCGGTCGTCCCGACGAGCGCGGCAGAACGAAGGCTGACCGCGGTGCCGCTCGCGAGTCGCGTCCAGCTGCCGTTCCAGCGCAGGACCGCACCGTCGTCCCCCACCGCGACCGCCAGATCGGGGCCGGCCGACACCGCTGTGAGCGCGAGCGCGAGCCCCGTCGGGAGCGCGCGCCACCCGCGGTCCTCCAGGTGGTACGTCGCGCCGCCGCTCCCGACCACCAAGGCCGAGATCGTTCCAGCAGAGGACACGCCGAGCAGGTCCTCATCGATCCCGCGCGCGAACTGCTGCCACCCACCGCTCCGCTGCAGGACCGTTCCCTGCGCGCCCGCGGCCAGGACCGCACCACTCGCACCCGCCGCCACCGCGTTCAGGTCGCCGGGACCGGACGTGTCGACCACGATCGTCCGACCCACCTCATCCGCGGTCACCACTCGGCCGGCCGGACCGACCGCGATCGCCTCCGTCGTCGTGCAGGCCACCGCGACGAGCGAACGAAGCGTCGCGTCCACGAGCGACCACCGCCCATCGACGAATCGCCCCATTCCCCCACCGTCGGAGACCACCCAGACCGAACCTGCTGTCGCGCAGCCGGCGCTGAGCGGTTGCGCGAAGACGAGCGCCTCGCTGTCCGCCGAGGGGGTCGGGAGCACGCTTGTGCCAATGGTCGCCGCGGGTGGCCGCGAAGGCGCTGGACGGGAGGAGAAACGCGACGCGCCGAGCCCGCCGAGCACGAGCGCACCAGCGACCAGAGCGGCAAGCCGGACGTTCAGTCGGTCGCCACCCTAGCCCATGGCCTCAAGGCGCTTGATCCGCTCCGCGATCGGCGGGTGTGTGTTGAAGAGGCCATCGAAGAGTGCCCGGCGATCCTTCAGCGGGTTCGCGACATAGAGCGATGCGGTGGCCTTGTTCGCGACCTCAAGCGGCTCCTGATCAGCGTCGATCTTCCGAAGAGCGCCGGCGAGACCAGCGGGGTACCGCGTGAGGAGGACACCGGAGGCATCCGCGAGGTACTCGCGCTGGCGCGACACCGCAAGCTGGATGAGCGTGGCGATGATCGGCGTGAGGAGCGCGAGCACGAGTGCCAGAACGATGATGATCCCGCCGCCGCCATTCTCACGGCTTCTCCGCCGTCCGCCACCGCTCCAGGCCATCGAGCGGAGCATCCAGTCCGCAAGCAGCGCGACCATGCCCACGAGGACCGTCACGAGGAGCATCACGCGGATATCGCGGTTCCCGATATGGGACAGCTCGTGCGCGATGACGCCCTCCAGCTCGCTGCGGTCAAGCTTGTCAAGCAGCCCACGCGTCACCGCGACCGACGCGTGCTTTGGGTCACGCCCTGTGGCGAAGGCGTTCGGTGCGGAGTCGTCGATAAGGTAGAGCCGCGGGACCGGGATCCCCAGGCCGAGCACGAGCGACTCCACGACGTTGTGCAGCACCTTCTCCTCGTCGGGACCGATCTCACGCGCGGCGCTCTGCGCGAGGACGATCTTGTCGCCGGCGAAGTATGAGACAAAGGCCGAGCCGCCAGACACGATGAGCGAGAGCGGGACCAGCGCGATACCGCCGCCCGGTGCGAGATACTCGCCGAAGACGTAGGCGAGGGCGGCAACGATCCCGCAGAACGCGACGATGAGGGCAACTGTGCGCGCTCGATTTGCCGCGATCGCGTCGTAGAGGTTGACGTGTGGTGCGAGCGGTGCGCTCACTACAGCCTTAGAACTTCACCTGCGGGGTCTGGCGCTCGGCCGCGTCCGCGAGCTCGAAGTAGGGCTCTGCCGAGAAGCCGAACACGCTCGCAAAGAGATTGGTCGGGAAGATCTGCAGTGCGGTGTTGTAGTCGCGGATGTTCCCGTTGTAGAAGCGCCGCGCGAACGCGATCTTGTCCTCCGTGGCGGTCAGATTCTCGGAGAGATCCTTGAACTCCTGCACCGCCTGGAGCTGTGGATAGTTCTCGGCAACCGCAAAGAGGGAGCGCAGAGTGCCGCTCAATGCGTTCTCGGCCTCTGCGCGGGCGGCCGGGTTGCCCGTCGCGCCGGCGGAGACCGCTGAGGCACGTGCCTGCGTGACGGACTCAAAGACCTTGGATTCGTGCGCCGCGTAACCCTTTACGGTCTCGACGAGATTTGGGATGAGGTCGTACCTGCGCTTGAGTTGGACCTCGATGTCCGCCCACGACTCCTTCACGCGCTGGCGCAGCGTGACCAGACGGTTGTAGGTCCCGATGACGAACAGCGCGAGAACGGCGATGACGGCGAGCGTGATGATGATCTCCATGATGACCTCCCCCGCTCATCCTAGGTGCGTGTGGCCTCCCTCCTCGCGTCACCTTCCCGGAGACCGGCGAGGGCTTCGTCCAGGAGGCGCTGGCGCTCGACGCCCGCCGCCAGACGCTGGTGTGCCGCCGCGTGGGGCCGGAAGACGCGCCCGCGCGGTGAGCGCACAGCTCCGAGTCCTTTGATCGCGCTGATCCGAGCGAGCGCGATGATCGCGGCACCCCGCGCTGAACCTTCGCCGGTGCCGCTCATGACGAGCGGGCGGCCGAGCGCGTCGGCGAGGAGCTGCATCAGCCACGGCTGTGTGAGAAGCGTGCCACCGGTCGCAACGACCGTTTCGATCTCCGGAAGCGCGGCGCTGACAACGGTCCAGAGCCGCGAGACGCGATAGGCGACACCCTCGAGCATCGCGCGCGCGATGTCCTCGGGCCGCGTCGCGAGCGACAGACCCGTGATCGCGCCGCGTGCCGCGTCGTCCCAGGTCGGGCTCCGATCGCCGGCCAGCAGCGGCAGGGCGGTCAGCCCCCGCGAATCCGCCTGACCCGTCCAGAGGGTGGCTGGATCGAGCCGCGGATAATGCGCCCCGAGCCACCGGATGACATTGCCACCGTTCGAGAGCGCCCCGCCGGCGACAAGGTGGTCCGCATCGAGGTGATAGGTCCAACCGCCTGGGATGACCGGCGGATCGCTCCCCTGATACACGACCCTGAGCGCGCCGCTCGTCCCGACGAAGATCGCACTCGTGCGCGACCCGACCGCACCCGCGCCCACGTTCGAGCAGGCGCCGTCACCGATCGCCGGCAGCCAGGGCACACGGGCCAGCGCGGGCCACCGCCGTGCGAATGCCGGGCGAAGGCCGATCCGTGGCGCATCGTCGATCGGCGAAAGCGACGACGGGATCAGGCCGAGGTGCTCGACGAGTGGCGTATCCCATGCCCGACGTCGTTGGTCATAGAGGCCCGTCGCGGACGCCATCCCGTGTCCCGCGGTCGCATCACCAAAGAGGCGCTGGTGGACCATCTCCCCGAGCGACAGCCAGCGGGTCGTTCGCGCGAATGCGCCGGGTGCCGACGCCGCGAGATAGCGGAGCTTCGCGGGCCAGTACGAAGCGTGGATCGTGCACCCGGTCCGCGCGTGGGTCAGAACGGGGTCGAGCTCGCGCCGCAGGACGACTGCCGCCTGGTGCGAGCGGGTGTCGGCCCAGGTGAGGACGCGCGAGGTGGCTCGACCGCGCGCGTCAACGCCGACCAGCGAATGCCAGAACGTCGACATCGCGACCGCGGCAATCTCGACGGAGCGAATGCCGAGCCTTTCCAGGATCTCGTCAATCACCTCGCAGAAGGCACGAAAGCGCTCATCGGCATCGAGGGTCGCCTCGCCTTCGGGTGAGGTCCGGAGTGGAGCGTCTCGCGCGACGATGCACGACCGGATCGGATTCCCGAGAACGTCGAAGACGAACCCGCGCAGTCCCGAGGTGCCGATGTCGAGCGCGAGGATCAGAGGCGCCTTCGCGTCTCGAAGGGCGATCGCGAGGGGCTCCCGGATCATTCGGGGCGGTCCGGGCCCGCTCTCCCGCCGCTCATTCGCGTCGAGGCCGAGCGCTTCGCGCGGTCCCGTGGGTCAACGCAGAAGATCCCGCACCGCCAGGACGATGTGCCTTGCCGAGATGCCCGCGGCGTCCAGGAGCTCCGCCGGCTTGCCCGAGCCGGGCATCGTCCGTACGGCGAGATGCTTGAACCGGAAGGCGCCGGCGGCGTTTGCGGCAAGGGCGGCGAGCGTCGCGTCGCCGAGGCCGCCCTCAGCCCAATGATCCTCGACGACGACGAGGCGACCGGTCAGTCGGACGGCCGCCGCGATCGTCACACCGTCGATCGGCTTCACCGAGTACGCGTCGATCAACCTGACCCTGATGCCCGCGTCCATGAGCTCGGTCGCCGCCCTGAGCGCCTCGTGGACGGTGATCCCCGCGGCCACGATGGTCACTTGGTCGGCGCTCTTCCCGCCGCGGAGCACCTTGCTGCCGCCCACGCTGAACCGCTCGCCCGCCGGATAGACGAGTGCCGTCTTCTCGCGGGTCGTCCGGAGGTAGGAGATCCCCTCGAGGTCGCGCATCGCCACAACGAGCTGCGCCGTCTGGTTGGCATCGCAGGGATAGAGAACGGTCGAGCCGTGCACCGCGCGAAGCATCGCGAGATCCTCGAGCGCCATCTGAGATGGGCCGTCCTCTCCAATCGACACGCCCGCGTGTGAGCCGGAGAGGCGGATCGTGGCGCGCGAGACCGCCGCCATGCGGATGAAGTCGTAGGCGCGGGAGAGGAATGCGGCGAAGGTGGAAGCATACGGCCGCAGGCCGAGGACCTGCATCCCGACCGCCGCCGCAACGAGCTGTTGCTCGGCGATGTACATCTCGTAGAAGCGCTCTGGGGCGGTCTTCTTTGCGTCCTCCGCGTGCGTGGAATTCGAGACCTCCGCATCGAGAACGACCACCAGGGGGTCCGCTGCCGCAACGGCTGCGAGCGCTTCGCCATACGCCTTCCGTGTGGCCATCGGTGCGGTGTACGTGGGAAGCACCACGGCGCCCAAGGGCCGGGCGGCTGACGACCAGGGTGCTGGCGCGGCCACCGGGAAGCTCCGCGAAACGGGGTCGCCGAGCTCACGAAGCGCGGCCTTCGTCTGGTCGGGATCGAGGGTCTTCCCGTGCCAGCCAGGCTGGTCGGCGAGGAA
>SHYN01000017.1 GCA_009692785.1 Chloroflexota bacterium
GAACGCTCGCCGCACTCCTCGGCGCCTCCGCGGTGATCCTGACCGGCCTGCTCGACCAGCGTGAGGCCTACGCCACGATCGACCTGAACGTCATCTTCCTGCTGATCGGCACGATGAGCATCGCAAACGTTCTTGGAAGGACGGGGGTCTTCCAGTGGCTTGCGGTCGAGGGCGTGCGTCGGGCGCAGGGAAGGCCCTACCGCCTGCTCGTCGCGACCTCGGTCCTCGCCGCGCTGGCGAGCATGCTCCTGAACAGCGTCACGGCCGTCGTGCTGCTCACGCCGATCACCTTCTTTGTCGCGGATCGGCTGCGCCTGAGCCCGGTGCCCTTTCTCGTCTCCATGATCATCGCGTCGAA
The DNA here is from genome assembly GCA_009692785.1 of Chloroflexota bacterium. Taxonomy (GTDB): domain Bacteria; phylum Chloroflexota; class Limnocylindria; order P2-11E; family P2-11E; genus SHYN01. Next base: position 359 of record SHYN01000017.1, read on the forward strand.
CGTCGGCGCGACCGCCACCCTCATCGGTGGGCCACCCAACCTCATCATCGGGGGCGCATTCGCGCTCGGGTTCGACGCGTTCGTCGGTCATGCCCTGCCCGCCGCGGCGGTGGTCCTCGCGGTCTACCTGGTGCAGGCGCGTTGGCTCTTCAGGCGTGACCTTCGGCAGGCCGCACAGGGTCTTGAGGCCGACGACATCGCGCGGCTGGTCCAGGATGAGCGCCGTATCGCCGACCCGACCCTGCTCAAGCAGTCCGGTGCGGTCATCGTTCTCACGATCATCGGCTTCTTCGCGAGCCACACGCTGGGCATCGGCGAGGCAACGGTCGCGCTCACCGGAGCTGTCGTCCTCATGATCATCGCAAAAGAGGATGTTCGGGAGGTCAGGCGCGACATCGAGTGGACCACGCTGCTGTTCTTCGTCGGGCTCTTCATCGTCATCGGGGGAGTGGTCAAGACAGGGGTCATCGGGCTTGCCGCGCAGCAGGTCCTCACTCTCACGCAGGGCGATGGTGCGAAGACCGCGTTCGTCGTGCTGTTCGCAAGCGCGGTGATCTCGGCGCTCGTGGACAACATCCCCTACGCGGCGACGATGGCCCCGCTCGTCGCCGAGCTCGGTTGGAGCATGCGGCTCGAACCGCTCATCTGGGCGCTGGTGCTGGGCGCGAACCTCGGCGGCAACGCGACCATCATCGGCGCCTCGCCGCACATCATCGTCGCGAGCATGAGCGCCGCTCGCGGCCACCCGATCTCCTTTCGGTCCTTCCTCGGCTACGGTGCGCCCGCGACACTCGTGAGCGTGCTTTTCTGTACGCTCTACCTATGGCTTCGCTACCTCTCGGCCTGATCGGATGAGCCCTGAGCTGACGTCGCGGCAGCGGCTGGTGGGCGTCTCCACGCTGTCGGTCGCTCATCTCGCCAACGACTCCTACTTCTACGTTCTGGCGGCACTGCTGCCGCTCCTCCTCGACAAGCTCAGCCTGACCCTGGGCCTGGCGGGCGTGCTCGTCTCCCTTTCGCAGGCGTCGTCGTCGTTCATGCAGCCGATCCTCGGCCACCTCGCCGACGGACCCCGGAACACGCGCTGGATGGCCTGGACCGGGGTGGCGTGCTCCGGCTGCGCCGCCGGTGCGCTCGGGCTTGCACCTTCATTCGAGGTCGCCGCGATCATCGTGATGGTCGGCGGGATGGGAACGGCGATGTTCCATCCGATCACCGCGACACTCGTGGCGCGGGCCGCGCCGACGGCTTCGCGCGCGCGTTGGATGAGCATCTACATCTCGGCCGGGAACTTCGGCCTGCCGGTCGGCCCCTTCATGCTGGCGATCGTCCTCGGAACGCTCGGACTCCAGGGCACCTGGGTCTTCGCGGTCCCCGCGCTGCTCGTGGGTGCGCTTGTGTGGCGCTTCGGCCCGGTGCGCACGACGTCCACCACGCAGGTCCGCACACCGTTCCGCGAGCTCGTGCGCGAGAACCGGCGCCTCCTCGTGGGCCTGACCTCGGTCGGCGCGACACGCGCGATGGCCGCAACCGTGGTCGCCTCGCTCCTCCCCCTCTACGCCGTGAGCCGCGCCGCATCGATCGAGGACGCCACGCGGCTGCTGACCGGATTTCTCCTCGCCGGCGCGATCGGCGGCCTCGTAGCCGGTTCGCTCGCGGATCGACTCGGCCGGGACCGGGTGATCATGACGGGCCTCATCGCCGCCGTGCCGTGCGTGCTGACGCTCGCCGCACAGGTGTCGGTCGGTCCGCTCTTCGCGGCGGCGGCGATCGGCTCGGGGCTGTTTCTCAACGGATCGTTCGTCGTGCTCACGGTGCGGGGCCAGGAGAGCATACCCAAGAGCATGGGGATGATCAGCGGCGTGATGAACGGGCTATCGATCGGCCTGGGCGGCCTTGCGGTCGCGCCGATGGCGGCGCTCGCGGAGCGCACCGGGATCCCCGCCGTGCTCGCGATCGCGGCCGGCCTGGCGCTCGCCTGCGCGGCCATGATCACGCGTCTGCCGCGACTTGCGCCGCACGCTCGCCTGGACGCGGCGGCAGGCTGAGCACGCTCTGGCGGCGGGAGCACCGCGGGATAGCACTCAACGCCAGTTGGTCATTCCCTCCCAGGTGCTCAGCTTGGTGACCCGCTTCTCTTCCTCGCTGTACCAGTGGGTGGTCACCGCCTTGATCTGCGTGAAGAAGTCGACGCCGTCTCTGCCGAGCACGTGCTTGTCGCCGAAGAAGCTCTGCTTGTGACCTGAGAACGGGAAGAACGAGGAGGGGACCGGGGTGCCGACATTGATGCCCACCACGCCCGCATCGATCCGCCTCGCAAACTCGCGCGCGTAATACCCGCTCTCCGTGAAGATGCTGCTTCCGTTGGCGAACCTGTTCCCGTTCGCAATGGCGATGCCCTCTTCACGGTCGTGAATGCGCTTGATGAATGTGACCGGACCGAAGACCTCCTCGGTCCCGCAGGTGTGCTCGGCGGTGACGTGATCGAAGATCGTGGGTCCGACGAAGAAACCCTCCTCGTAGCCAGGCACGACCGCGTTGCGCCCGTCGAGGATGAGCTCGGCGCCTTCGCGCACACCCTTCGCGATCCACTCCGTCACGGACTTCTTGTGCTCGGCGCTCACGAGCGGGCCGAGCTCCGTGCGCGGGTCGTAGGAGCACCCGATGACCCGCTCCTTAGCGAACTCCGTGAAAAGGTGGATGAACTCGTCCGCGATGGAGTCCTCGACACAGATGACCGGCAGCGCTCTGCACCGCATCCCCGCGCAACCGAAAGTGGATTGGAGTACATCGTTTCATCCGTGGGCACGACCGCCTGCTTCTCGTCGACGATGACGACGTCGGCATCCGAGCCGATGAGCAGCGAACCCTTGCAGGCTACGCTCATGGTGCCGTCAGGAGGTGGTCGACGACGACGATCCCCTCCCCTTCCGGGTAGATCAGCACGGGGTTCAGATCGATACCCCCGATCGTGTCGCCGTGCGCCTCGACGAGCCGTGAGGTCGCCACGAGCAGCCGCACGAGCGCCTCCGTGTCGTAGGGCTGCTGGCCGCGAACGCCCTGCAGCAAGGGCCACGCTCGGAGCCCCGCGAGCATCTCGCGCGCGTCATCTGGATCAAGCGGCGCCCGCCGGAACACGGTGTCCCGGAACACCTCGACGAAGATGCCGCCGAGCCCGCAGGCGACGACCCAACCCCACTCGGGATCCTTCACCGCGCCCACGATCATCTCGAGGCCCGGCGCCGCCTGCTTCTGCACGAGCACGCCGTCGATCCCGGCCCGCGGGGCGGCGCGTTCCGCATTGCGGAGCAGCGTCGTGAACACCTCTGTGATGCGCGCTTCATGCACGTCGAGCGCGACGACCCCGGCCTCGGTCTTGTGCGGGATCGCGGCAGAGATGACCTTCAGCACGACCGGATACCCGATGGCTGCCGCGGCCGCTCGCGCCCCCGCCGCCGTCTTCACCAGCGCGTCGGCGGCGAGCGGGATGCCCGCCGCGCGCAAGGACGCGGAGGTCAGCGGAAATGTCCCGGCCCGGGGCTGGACCGGCGCCCGTCGCCCGCGGCGCGGCGTCGGCGACGCCCAGTGGCCGATCGCCTTGAACGCCGAGCCGGCGCCGGCGAGGTATGGGACCCCGGATCTCCGGAGCGACGCCACGACCTCGGGGATTCCTTCCCCCGCGGCCAGCCCGATCATGCAGAGCGGTTTGATCCCGTTCGCGGATGCGGCCACGATCCCAGCCGTCCCGGCGGACACATCGGCGCGATTCGCCGAGTTCGGCGGGAAGATCTCCTGCCGCCTCCCCTCATCGGTCGCTTGACCCCGTCGACGTGCGGGAACGCTGGGACCGGCCCTCTCGACCCGAACGGGGCCGCTACCAGGCCGTGCCGTTCATGCGTACTTCTGCCGGAGCCGGGGCAGGATGTCCTTGGCGTAGAGGGCGATCGCGCGGGCCTGGTCCTGGCCGGGCATGTGGAGCACGAGGTGGGTGAAGCCCATTGCGATGTACTCGCCGATCTTTTGGATGTGCTCGTCGGGATCATCGGAGACGATCCAGCGGCTCGCGGCCTTCTCGAGCGGGAGCGCGTTCGCTCGGCGCTCCATCTCGCGCGGATCCTCGACGCCGAGCTTGTCCTCGGCGGAGAGGGCGAGGGCGGCCCAGTTGCGGGTGTCCTCGAGCGCCCGCTGGCGGTCGGGGTCGTAGCTGACCTTCATCTCGATGAGCTTTTCGATCGTGCCCTGGTCGCGGGCGGCCTTCGTCGCGCCGTCGGCGACCGCCGGGAGGAGCGTCTCAAGGTAGAGGGCGCGGGGCTTGCCGCTCGTGCAGATGAAGCCGTCGGCGACCCGGCCGGCGAGGCGCGCGGCGGCTTCCCCGGTCGCGGCGATGTACACCGGGACGCCGCCCGCAGGACGGTCGTAGAGGGTCGCGGCCACGGTCTTGTAGTAGAGGCCGTTGTGGGTCACGAACTCTTCGGACCACAGCCGCCGCATGAGCTCGATCGACTCCTTGAGCCGGGCGAAGCGCTCCTTGGAGTCGGGCCAGGCGATCCCGGTCGAGGAGACCTCGTTGAGCGATTCGCCGGTGCCGACGCCGAGGATGACCCGGCCGGGGTAGAGGCACCCCAGGGTCGCGAAGGCGTGGGCGACGACCGAGGGGTGGAGGCGGAAGGTCGGGGTCATGACGCTCGTGCCCATCTGGACTCGTGTGGTCCGCTCGCCAAGGGCGGCGAGCCAGGCGAGCGAGAAGGGCGAGTGGCCGTCGGTGTATCGCCAGGGCTGGAAGTGATCGGAGAGCATGACGCTATCGAAGCCCAGGACCTCGGCCTGGACCGCGAACTCCAGGAGTGGACGCGGCGCGAACTGCTCCGCAGATGCCTTGTACCCGATCTTCAACATGCGCCCAACGCTCCCTGCCGGCGTCCCGGCCATTTAGTTCTGTACCCGTAGGGTAGTGATTGTCCCCATCGCGTGACACCGCGGCGCCGATGAGCAGCCTGACCGTCCAGGTCAGGGACGCGCGACGGAACGCGCGACGTCGACTGCGGCCACGAGGAGGCGTGCGACCGTCGAACCATCAAGCGCCTCTCGCAGGTTGGCGTCGATCGGGAACGCGCGTGCCGCCGTCAGGCCGACCGCAGAGACGAGCAGCCCACGCGCAACGCCCGGGACGAGGCCCAGAAGCCGGTCGAGGGCGCCGGTGATCCGACCCTTCCGCACGAGTGCGCGAAGGGGAGCGATCACGAGCCGGCCGGCGACGGCGAGCGCGGCCTCGGCGATGACGAGCGCGACGGCGAACGAGAGCGCCGGCGCCAGGATCGCGAAGGCTCCGAGCGAAGGGGCGAGGAGCGGAGCGGAGCGGGCCTGGGCCGCGTCGGCGATGAGGAGTCCCAGCCCCCAGGCGGTGAGGCCCCAGACGCCCGCAACAAGCCCGCTCCGTAACCCCGACACCGCGGCCAGACCGATCACCAGTGCGATGAGCGCGTCGAGGGAGGTCACCTCAGGCGATGCCGCGCAATCGGCCTGTGGTGAGCAGCTCCTTGAGGTAGCGGCCGGTCCAGGAGGCCTTCACCTTGGCTACCTCCTCGGGCGTGCCCTCAGCGATGAGCTCGCCTCCGGCGGCCCCGCCAGCCGGACCAAGGTCGATGACGTGGTCCGCCGTCTTCACCACGTCAAGGTTGTGCTCGATGACGATCACGGTGTTCCCGGCGTCCACCAGGCGGTGGAGCACCTGGAGCAAGCGCTCGACATCGGCGAAATGCAGGCCGGTCGTCGGCTCGTCAAGGATGTAGAGGGTCCGCCCGGTCGCCTGCCGCGACAGCTCCGTCGCGAGCTTGATCCGCTGGGCCTCGCCACCGGAGAGGGTCGTCGCGGGCTGGCCGAGATGGATGTAGCCGAGCCCGACCTCGCTCAGCGTGCGGAGCTTTCGCTCCACCGCCGGCACGCTCGCGAAGAAGGCGTGCGCCTCCTCGACGGTCATATCGAGCACATCGGCGATCGTCTTCCCCTTGAAGTGGATCTCGAGCGCCTCGCGGTTGTACCGCTTGCCCTGACAGACCTCGCATTGCACGTAGACATCTGATAGGAACTGCATCTCGATCTTGATGATCCCGTCCCCGGAGCACGCTTCGCAGCGGCCACCCTTGACGTTGAAGGAGAAGCGGCCGGCAGTGTACCCGCGGAGGCGGGCCTCCGGCATCGCGGCAAAGAGGTCGCGGATCGGGGTGAAGAGGCCGACGTACGTCGCGGGATTCGAGCGCGGGGTGCGGCCGATCGGCGACTGATCGATGTCGATGACCTTGTCGACGTTGTGGATGCCTTCGATGATCCGGTGCTCACCGGGGCGATCCTTGGCGCGCGAGAGTGCCTGCGCGAGACGCCGGTAGAGGATGTCGTTCACGAGCGTGCTCTTGCCCGAACCGGAGACCCCGGTGATCGCGACGAACACGCCGAGCGGGATCCGCACGTCGAGGTTTTTCAGGTTGTGCTCGCGCGCGCCGCGGATGACGAGCGCTTCCTTCCGCGCAGCGCGGCGCTTCTGGGGGACGGGAACGCGCAAGCGACCATCGAGGTACGCGCCGGTGAGCGACCGCGGGCTGCGGAGGATGTCGTCGAGCGTCCCCTCGGCGATGACCTCGCCGCCGTGCTTGCCGGCACCCGGCCCGATGTCCACGATCCAGTCGGCGGTGCGGATCGTCTCCTCGTCGTGCTCAACGACGATGACCGTGTTCCCGAGGTCACGCATGGCGATGAGGGTCCGGATGAGCTTTGCGTTGTCGCGCTGATGAAGACCGATCGACGGCTCGTCAAGGATGTAGAGAACGCCCATGAGGCCGGAGCCGATCTGGGTCGCGAGCCGGATGCGCTGCGCCTCGCCTCCCGATAGCGTCGTGGCGGACCGATCGACCGTGAGGTAGTCGAGACCCACGTCCACGAGGAATCCCAGCCGCGTGCGGATCTCCTTCATGACCTGCTTGGCGACCTTCCGCTCGCGGGCCCCGAGCGGGGAGCCATCGCGCTCGAGCGCCGCCGACCACTCGAGGGCCGCACCGACGGACTGGCGAGAAACGTCAACGATGCTCTGCCCGCCGATGGTGACCGACAACGACTCGGGTCGGAGCCGCCGGCCCTCACAGGTGGGGCAGGGTCGCTCGCTCATGTAACGCTCGAGGTCGGCGCGGAGGAACTCCGATGTGGTCTCGCGATAGTGCCGATCGACCCAGGCGATGACCCCCTCGAACTCGAGCTCGTAGGCGCGGGTCTGCCCACTCCGATTTTCGTAGGAAAGCTTGAGCGGGCTGTCGAGTCCGTGGAGCAGCGCCTCGCGGGCCTTGGCCGGAAGATCCCTGACCGGCGTGCGAAGCGAGATCTTGAGGCGCTTCGCGAGGGCCTCGATGACGACGCCGCGGTACTGCGTGGTCGCCGCGGACTGTCGCTGCCAGGGCAGGATGGCGCCGTCGGCGAGAGACAGATCGGGGTTCGCGAGGATAAGGTCGGCATCCGGCTCGAGCCTGGTCCCAAGACCGGTGCAGGCGGGGCACGCGCCATGGGGCGAGTTAAAGGAAAACGTCCGAGGCTCGATCTCGCCGATCGAGAAGCCGTCGAACGGACAGGCGAACCGTTCCGAATAGGTCCGATCCTCCTTGCGGTCGGTGGCGTCGGCCCTTGCGGTGACGAGAAGACCCTCACCGAGACGCAGCGCGGTCTCTACGGAGTCCGTCAGGCGACCGCGATCCTCCTCAGCCGCTGTGCCGCGACGGATGACAAATCGATCGACGACGACCTCAAGAGTGTGATTCTTCATCTTGTCGAGGATGATCTCCTCGCTCAGGTCGCGGACGAACCCGTCGACCCGGACCCTCGCGAAGCCGCCGCGCTTGGCGGTCGCGAGCAGCTGCTGGTGCTCACCTTTCCGGTCGCGAACGAGCGGGGCGAGGATAAGCAGGCGCGTTCCCTCCGGCTCATCCGAAATCCGATCCACGATCCCCTGCACGGTCTGCGCCACGATCGGCCGAGCGCACTTGGGGCAGTGCGGCACGCCCACCCGCGCGAAGAGCAGCCGCAGGTGGTCGTAGATCTCCGTCACCGTCCCGACGGTCGAACGGGGGTTGCGGGTGGAGCCCTTCTGGTCGATCGAGACCGCCGGCGACAGGCCCTCGATGAGATCGACGTCGGGCTTCTCCATCTGCCCCAGGAACTGCCGCGCGTAGGCCGAGAGCGACTCGACGTAGCGCCGCTGGCCCTCGGCGTAGATCGTGTCAAAGGCGAGCGACGACTTCCCCGACCCCGAGAGCCCGGTGATGACGACGAGGCGATCCCGCGGGATGCGGATCTCGATGTTCTTGAGGTTGTGCTCGCGCGCGCCCTTGACGTAGATGTGCGTGGGAGGGCCCTTGACAACGGCCAGCTTTGCCGACGCGCGAGCTCCTGCCATTGCGGATCAGGCCGAGGTGTTCCGGAAGTCGCGGACGACGAGGCGCAGGTAGGCGAGCCAGATGACGAGGGCGACGAGGCCGCCGGCAAGCGGCTCGCCCGCCCGGGGCCGGTAGGTGTCGGGCGTGGCGGCGAGCAGCGCGTTGCTCGCGACCGTCGTGACCCCGTCGGGAAGCATGGCGAACGTCGCGAGCCCGAAGGCGAGCGTTCCAAGCATGAGGTAACCGCGGCGAAGCGCCGAGCGCCCTTCGTCGATCTTCAGCGCGCGCCGTGCGGTCCAGTGCGCGATGAAGAAGAGCAGGCCGAGGAGGGTGAACGAGATCCCGCGGATGAGGTCCTCCCCCGCCCGGCGGTCGCGCTGCTCGACGACCCGTCGGCGCTGCTCCTGCGGCGTGGCCTCAGCGGAGCAGTCGATGCCGGGCGCGCACTTCACCGGGGACACTTCGCCGAAGGACCCACCGTAAATCGTTTCCCTGGCGGCGGCGGTGCCAAGCCCAAAGGTGAGCAGCGCGGCGAGGCCGCCGGCGGTGACGATGACCGCGGCGAGCGACGCCACATAGAGATAGGCGCTGAGAAGGGGGCGCGGCGACAGGTCGACGCCCTCACGCCCGCGCTGGAGGAACAGACCGATCGCGAGCACGATCGCGCCGATCACGGAGACCGAGATGACGATGCCGAAGAACATGCTCAGTACCCCTTTCGTCGCCGGATCTGGCGCGGCCGCGATGCCACCGGCGTATCCGCGAGCGGGTCGCCGGTCCCGAGCGCCAGAAGGCCGCGCAGCTCGACGATCTCGTCCCGCAACGCAGACGCTTTCTCAAACTCCAGATCTTTCGCCGCGCTCTTCATCTGATGCTCGAGATCCTTGATCAGGCGGGTGAGCTCGTCACGCGGGATCGCCGCGCCGTCACCATAGGACTTCGCCTGCTCGGCCACCGCCCTGAGGCGCAGGCCGACCTCACGGATGGCCTTCACCACGGTCTGGGGCTCGATGCCGTGCGCCGTGTTCCAGGCGACCTGGATCGCGCGTCGGCGGTCCGTCTCGGCGATCGCGCGCTCCATCGAATCGGTCCGGCGGTCCGCGTACATGATCACGCGGCCTTCGACGTGGCGGGCAGCGCGCCCGATGACCTGGACGAGCGAGCCGGCGGAACGGAGGTACCCTTCCTTGTCGGCGTCCAGGATGGCCACGAGGGTGACCTCGGGCAGGTCGATGCCCTCCCGCAGCAGGTTCACGCCGACGACGACGTCGTACACGCCGAGCCGGAGATCACGGAGGATCTCGATCCGCTCGATCGTCTCGACCTCGGAGTGGAGGTACTGCACCTTCACGCCGATCTCTCGGAGGTAGTCGGTCAGGTCCTCGGCCATCTTCTTCGTGAGCGTGGTGACGAGCGAGCGTTGCCCCTTCGCGACGCGGGTCCTGATCTCCGCCAGCAGATCGTCGATCTGACCCTTCGTTGGCCGGACCTCGACCTGGGGATCGACCAGTCCGGTCGGCCGGATGATCTGCTCGACGATCTGCGTGCTGTGCTCGAACTCGTACGGGCCGGGCGTCGCGGACACGTAGATGACCTGACCGAGACGCTCCTCGAACTCCTTAAAGGTGAGCGGCCGGTTGTCGAGCGCGCTCGGCAGGCGAAAGCCGTACTCGACGAGGATCTCCTTACGGGCACGGTCGCCGAAATACATGCCACGCACCTGCGGCAGCGAGATGTGCGATTCATCGACGAAGCAGAGAAAGTCGGGTGGGAAGTAGTCGAGCAGCGTCCAGGGCCGGCTGCCCTCCGGTCTGCGAGCCATGTGCCGCGAGTAGTTCTCGACGCCGGCGCAGGCTCCGGTCTCGCGCAGCATCTCGAGGTCGAAGTTGGTCCTCTGCCGCAGCCGCTGCGCCTCGAGCAGATTACCTTTCGCGTCGAGCTCCGCGCCGCGCACCTCGAGCTCGGCCTCGATGTCGCGGATCGCAGCGAAGAGCTTCTCCCTCGGGGTCACGAAGTGCCTCGCGGGATAGATGTCCACGCGCTCGCGCTCGACGAGCACCTCGCCGGTGAGCGGATCGAGCTCGGTGATCCGCTCCACCTGATCGCCGAAGAACTCCACCCGCACCGCGAGCTCCTCGTAGGCCGGGTGGATCTCGAGCGTGTCGCCCCGCACGCGGAACATGCCTCGAACGAAGTTCACGTCGTTCCGCTCGTACTGGATATCGACGAGATGGCGCAGCACCGTGTCGCGCCGATGCAACTGGCCCTTCACGAGCCGGACGGTCACCGCGCCATAGTCAATCGGCGCACCGAGGCCGTAGATGCAGGAGACGGAGGCAACGATGATGACGTCGCGCCGCTCGAAGAGCGCCCGGGTGGCCGAGTGGCGCATCCGGTCGATCTCCTCGTTCTTCGAGGAGTCCTTTTCGATGTAGGTGTCCGAACGCGCGATGTAGGCCTCTGGCTGGTAGTAATCGTAATACGACACGAAGTACTGCGAGGAGTTGTCGGGGAAGAATTCCTTGAACTCGCTGTAGAGTTGCGCGGCGAGCGTCTTGTTGTGCGCGAGGATCAGGGCGGGCCGGCCGGACTCCGCGATGATCTTGGCCATGGTCACGGTCTTGCCGGACCCCGTGACACCCAGCAGCGTCTGCTGCTTCTCGCCGCGCGCGAGACCCTCGAGCAGGGCGGCGGCGGCCTTGGGCTGGTCGCCCGAGAGGTCCCAGGGCAGGTCCAGGCGGAAAGGGGCGCGGCCGGACGGGCGCTCGAGTGGAACCTCCAGGGTCTCGCCGGAAAACATCTGAACCTCAGTCTAGAACATCTGTTCTGACCTACCCGGTGGCCGGACCCTCTGATACTAGGCCGCTCCGAAGCGGCGCACCCGCTCCAATACGGTCAGCAGATGGACGGTGCACGGCGCGCTCGGCTCATCCTCATCCTGGGCGTGATGATCGCCGTGTTCTCCGGCCTCGGGACGTTCCTGTCGGCTTCCAGCGCCGCAGCTCCTGCGCCCGCCCCGCTCGTACCCACGAGCTTGGTGGTGGCCGCCGCCCGCGAGCTCCCGATCCGGACGAAGCTCGTGGCCGCCGACGTGCGGGTCGTTCAGGTGAACCAGGACGCGGTCCCGCCGGGCGTCTTCAAGGACCCCGAGGACCTCATCGACAAGATCCTCATCGTCCCGCGCTCCGTAGGCGAGACGCTGCTCCCCTCGAAGTTCGTCCCCGACAAGGCGCCGACGTTCACCGTCCTGCCGCCGGGCGTGCAGTTCGACCCAGGCCAGCCCGTCCCACCGAACACGCCCAATTACCGCGCGCTCTCCATCTCAGTGCAGGACGACAAGGCCGTCGGCGGGGCGCTCCAGGCCGGCGATCCCGTGGACATCCTCTATACGCTCTCGTTCGATCTGCTCAAGTTCCTTCGGCCCGGTGGCAAACCCGACCGAACGGCCGACTTCTCGGCGAAGATCCTGCTCCAGAGGGTTCCGATCATCGCGCCCGTTGCCTCCGTCTACACGATCCGCACGGACGCGGAGACCGCGGAGCGCCTCGCCTACCTCAGTGCCTCGGGTGGGACGCTGCAGCTGCTGCTCCGCGCGCCGGGCGACCAGCGCGCGCCGACCACCGCGGGCGCGACCTTCCAGAACGTCTTCGACCAATACCGCTTCCGGATCCCGGAGCGCTTCAGCCCGTAAGCGTCACTCCGGCTTGATCGGTGCGACGGCGCACAAGCTCGGCGCGCCTTGATCACTGTGCCGGCAGCGTCTCCAGGAAGGCGCGGGGTGACCGGACCGGTAGGCCTTCCATGTCCAGCAGGTCCTGGTCGCCGGTCACGAGGATCGCCACGGCGGACTCAGCGAGCGCGAGTAAGGTGGTCGTCGCCGGCGAGCAGGTCCAGGCCGAGATCGCGGCGCAGCGATTCCTCGATGATCTGGCTGTCGGCCTTCCCCTGACGGGCGGCGCGTACCTTGACCCAGCGGAGAACGTTCTCGTCGAGGGTGGGGGTGGTGCGCACCTTTGATATGGACGCATCAAGGCATGTTGACGGTCCAGGCCTCTACCTACCCCGGCGCCTGCTGCCTCGCCGCGCGCAGGCGCTCAGCGGATCGGCGAGCTGGACGCGAGGGCGGCCCAGGCGCGATCGACGGCACGAGCGAGCGCGGCGCGATCTCCGTCGTTCTCGATGACGAGATCCGCCTGGGCGCGGAACATGGCGTCATCGGCCTGGGCTGCGAGGCGCGCGACGGCCTCGCCGGCGGCCATCCCGCGCTCCCGCGCGAGGCGCTCGAGCAGAACCGCTCGGGACGCGGTGACGACCCAGACCGTGCCGCAGAGCAGCTTCAACGGCGACTCGAGGAGCTTGATCGCCTCGACGACGAGCACGGTGTTGTCCCCAAGCGCGGCGTGCGCGGCCTGGACGCGAGCGCGGACGAGCGGGTGGAGGATGGCCTCGAGGCGTGCGAGTGCCGCAGGGTCGGCGAACGCGATCGCCGCGAGCTTCGCGCGATCGATCGCGCGATCCTCACCGACGATCCCGGGGCCGAACGCCGCAACGATCGCCGCGTGGCCCGGCGTTCCGGGCAGCTGCTCGGCCCGCACGAGCCCATCCGCGTCGAGGACGACGGCACCCTTCGCGCGGAGGAGCGAGGCGACGGTGGACTTCCCCGCCCCGATCGGCCCGGTGAGCCCAAGGACGAACGCGCTCACTCGGGCTTCGCCTGCGACGCCCATTCCTCATAAAGCGACCGGAGCGAAGCTTCGAGCGCGGCGTGTTCCTCGCCGACGCGCCGGGTCTCCATGAAGTTCCCACTCCGCGAGATGTCGAGAAGCTGTCCTTCGAGTCGGCGCATCATGGTCTCGAGCTCGGCGATCCGGCCCTCAAGGGCCTTGATCTTCGCCGCAGCCTCGCGGGCGGCCTTGCGCTCCTGGGGAGAACGCGGGTCGCCGCGACCGCCGAAGCGCGTTGGCCCGCCCTGGACCCCTCGGGTCGGCGCTTCCGGAGTCGGTCGGCCCATCGATGTGCGGTTCGGCGTTGGTGGGCCTCCCGCACTCGAATTCCCCTCGACCTCGGCCGCGGCTCCCTGAGCTCGAGCGGCCGCTCCTTGAGCGCTGGCGTGGTTGCCTGTGTCCCCTGGTCCCTGTCGAGCTCCCTCGGGCTCCCACGGATCGCGGCCGGCTCCGAGCTCACGCTGGAGGGCACCCCACGAGCCGTTGAAGCGACGCAGCGCGCCGTTCTCGACCCACCAGATCTGCGTCGCGAGGCGATCGATGAAGTAGCGGTCGTGACTGACGAAGAGCAGCGTACCGTCGTACGCGAGAAGGACGCGTTCAAGGGCCTCTCGCGCCGCTAGGTCGAGGTGATTGGTCGGCTCGTCGAGGACGAGCAGGTTCGCGTGCGCGAGCGCGAGCCTCGCAAGGGCGAGGCGGCTTCGCTCGCCTCCCGAAAGCACCGCGGTGTCGCGGTAGACATCGTCGCCGCGGAAGAGGAACCGCGCGAGGTGATCGCGGGCCTCCTGCTCGCCGAGCCCGCTCGCCGAGCGGAGCGACTCGATCACGGTCCCGTCACTCTCCAGGTCCGTCTGCGCCTGTGCGAGCACCGCGAGCCGAGCGGTCGGTGCCGAGCGGACGTAGCCCTCGAGCGCGGGGAGCTCGCCGGCGAGCGTGCGCGTAAGGGTCGTCTTACCCGCGCCGTTGGGTCCAACGACCGCGATGCGGTCACCGCGACCGACCCGCAGAGGGGGGGTCGCCAGCACGACGCGGGTGCCGTGCCCGACGGCGAGCGGAGTCGCATCGATCACGGTCTCGCTCGCGAGATGTGCAGCCTCGAGGCTCCAGCCGTGCGCCGCCGCCTGCTCCGGCGCGTTGATCCGTTCGAGCCGCGCGAGCTTCTTGGCGCGGCCACGTGACTGCTTGGAGAGCTGGCCCGCGCGGAACCGATCGATGTACTCCTCGGTCTTGGCAATCTCGCGCAGCTGGCGCGAGGCGGCCTTCGTCTGCGCCTCCTCGCGCTCGGCTCGCTGCTTGGCATACGCGGTGTACGCGCCGCGGTACTCGATGACGGTGGCGGTCCGCGCGGTGACGGCCGGCACCTCGAAGGACAGGGTGCGCGACGTCACGCGGTCGAGGAACCAGCGGTCGTGCGAGGACACCAGGACCGTGAGATCGCGCTCCACGAGGAACTGCTCGAGCCATTCGAGGGCGCCCAGATCCAGATGGTTCGTCGGCTCGTCCAGGAGAAGGATGTCCGGATCGTCGAGGAGCAGGCGCGCGAGTCCGAGCCGGGTCCGCTCGCCGCCGGACAGGGTGCCGGCGTCACGGTCCCGCAGCGCCTCGAGCCCGAGGCCGCCAAGCACCCGCCGCACCGTGCCGTCAAAGTCGTAGCCGCCGGCGTGGTCAAAGTGGTGCTGCAGGTCGGCGTACGCCTCGAGCGCTGCGGGATCGCCGGTCACCATCGCCGGCTCGAGGGCTCGAAGCCCCTCCTCGATCTCACGCAGATGCGAAGCCGCGCCGCGAGCGTGCTCCTCGACCGTGCCGCTCACATCCGTGAGGAGCTCCTGCTGCAGAAAGCCGATCCTAATGCCCCGTGCGACCGCGACCGCGCCCTCGTCCGGGCTGTCGAAACCTGCCGCGATGCGCAGCAGCGTCGTCTTGCCGCAGCCGTTCGGGCCGACCAGACCAGCTCGGTCGCCGTGCGCGAGACGGAACGAGACGGCAGAGAACAGCACCCGGTCGGCGAACCGGCGCGCGACCGCCTGGACCGAAAGAACACTCATGGGACCCGCACAGTCTGACACCGCGGGCAGTGGAAGGTCGCGCGGCCGCCCTGCACGGAGCGCACGATGGCGCGACCGCAGCGCGGGCAGGGTCGATCTGCCTGCGCGTAGACCTGGAACTCGCGCTGCATCCGACCGGCGCGCCCGCGGGCGTCGAGATAGTCGCGACGCGAGGCTCCCCCAAGGCGGATGCCCTTGCGGAGCACCCAGCCGATCGCCTCGTGCAGCCGCGCCGCCTCGGCCGTCGTGAGCGAGCCCGCGAGTCGGGTGGGATGGATCCGCGCGCGCCAGAGCGCCTCGCAGTCATAGATGTTGCCGATGCCCGCGATGCCGCGCGGATCAAGGAGGAGGACCTTGATGGCCGAACGGCCGCGGCGATGCAGAAAATCGCCGAGCCAGCGAGTGGTGAAGGCTCGCGACAGGGGCTCGATGCCGCTGGTGGCGTGGAGCGGTCCGTGCGCCCGGGCGCCCGCGGCGGAGCGCGCGGTGCCGTCCGCGCCGATCTCACGGCCATCGACGATCGCCATCCGCCCGAACTTCCGCGTGTCCACGAAGCGCACCTCGCTCCGGTCGGTGAACGCGATGACGCCGCGGACGCGAAGGTCGGGCGGAGCCTCCGCCTCGCGAAAGAGCAGCTGGCCGGTCATGCGCAGTGAGACCACCAGCACGTCGCCGCCATCGAGGTCGAACAGGACGAGCTTGCCGCGGCGACGCACGCCTTCGATCCGGCGATCGACGAGGCGGCGCGCGAAGTGCCGCGGCGGCACGGGTTCGGTGAGGCGCCCCCAGTGCGAGCGGAAGGCGCCGATCACGCGTCCGGTCACAAGACCACGCAGCTGGCGCGCGATCGTCTCCACCTCGGGCAGCTCGGGCATCGGGCTAGCCTTCCAGCGGCTCGAGCTCGGACCAGCTCTGGCCGGCGCGCACGTCCACCACGAGCGGCACGTCGAGTGCGTACGCGCCCGCCATCTCGGTGCGAACGAGCACCGCAAGCGCCGCCGCATCTCCGGCGGCGACCTCGGTCACGAGCTCGTCGTGGACCTGAAGGACGACGCGCGCGTCGAGGTGCGCCGCACGAAGCCTCTCGTGCACGCGCACCATCGCGATCTTCATGATGTCGGCCGCGGTGCCCTGGATCGGCATGTTGATCGCCATCCTCTCCGCCGCACCGCGCACCGCCTGATTCGCGCTCGCGAGGTCGGGCAGATAGCGGCGTCGGCCCAGCAGGGTCCGCACGTATCCCTGCTCCAGGCAGAACTGCTTCGTCTCGACGGCGTAGCGGCGCACCTGCGCGTACCGCTTGAAGTACTCCTCGATGAACGCGGAGGCCTCGCGCCGACCCATCCCCATCCGCTGGGCCAGCCCGAAGTCGCTCATCCCGTACGCGATCCCGAAGTTGAGCATCTTTGCGACGTCGCGCTGCTCCTTGGTGACCTCTTCCTCGGTGACCCCGAAGCCGGCCGCCGCGGTGCGGCGGTGCACATCGACACCCGCACGGAACGCCTCGATAAGCGCGAGGTCCTGCGACACGTGCGCGAGGACCCGCAATTCGATCTGGGAGTAGTCCGCGGCCACGAGGAGGCGCCCCGCCGGCGCCACGAAGGAGCGCCGGATCCTCCGGCCGAGCGCGGTGCGGATCGGGATGTTCTGCAGGTTTGGCGCGCGGCTCGACAGGCGGCCGGTGGCGGCGACGGTCTGCTCGAAGGTGGTGTGAACGCGGCCGGTCTCCGGATCGACGAGCGCGCCGAGACCCTCGGCGTACGTGGAGCGGAGCTTCTCCACCTCGCGGTACTCGAGGACCAGAGCGACGACCGGATGCGCCTCGCCGAGCTCGTCGAGCACCGCGGCGTCGGTGGACCAGCCGGTCTTCGTCCGGCGACCGCGCGGGAGCCGGAGCTCGTCAAAAAGGAGCTCGCCGAGCTGCTTGGGCGAGTTGATCGCGAACGCGTGGCCGACCGAGTCGTGCGCGGCAGCCTCGATCCGCGCGACGTCCGCCGCGAACTCCTGGGCAAGCGCGGCGAGATACCGCACGTCGACGGCGACGCCGGCCTCCTCGAGGTCGATGAGGACCTCGACGAGCGGCAGCTCGATCGTCCGGTACAGCACCGTCAGACCGAGGCGCTCGAGATCTTGACCAAGAACGGTCGCGAGGCGCTCCGTGGCGACCGCGGCGGCGCCCGCGCGGGCCAGGCGCTCGTCGAGCGAGGGCTGCCGCTTGGGGTCCTTGCGGTCCGGAGCGGGGAACACGGGGACGGCGAGCGAGAGGCGCTCGCGTGCGAGCTCCTCGAGCAGATGCTGACGACGCTCGGAGGCGACCAGATACGACGCGACCATCGTGTCCATCGCGAGCCCCAGAAGGTCAGCGCCGGCGCGCCGAAGAGCGCGGCGCGCGGTCTTTGCGTCGTGGACGGCCTTGTGCACCGCCGGGTCCGCGAGGAGCGCGACGATCGGGCCGGGCAGGCCACCGGCGAGTGGCAGGTAATAGGCCTCGTCGCCGGCGAGGCCGAGCCCGACGAGGCGTGGATGGCGAGCCTCGATGACATCCGCGAAGACCGCGAACGTGCCGCGCGCGCGAAGGCGCTCTGCGACGCGTCCGGCGTCCGCCTCGGCGAGGAGCGCGACCTCGACCGCGGGCGCTGCGGCTGCGGGCGGCTGCTCGGGAAGGATGCCGAGCGACAGCTGCCCACCCTCGTGGTCGGCGAGCGCCGGGCGCGGACGGGAAGGCGCGGCGCCGGGCGCGGAGTCGCCTCCGGCGACGAACGGACCGCCATCGGCAGGAGGAAGTCGCGGGATGAGGCTTCGGAACTCGAGCTCGTTGAACATCTCCACGACCGCGGCGCGGTCGTAGGCCCCCCGACGCGCGCGCTCGGGGTCGAGCTGCACCGGCACGTCGGTCACGATCCGCGCGAGCTCGCGGCTGCGCAGCACCTGCTCGGCGCAGGCAGCCAGGTTCTCCCGAAGCTTTGGCGTGAAGCGTGAAAGGTCTGCGTACACGCCCTCGAGGTCGCCGTGCTCGGCGATGAGCCTGGCCGCGGTCTTGTCACCCACCCCCGGCACGCCGGCGATGTTGTCTGTCGCATCGCCCTTGAGCGCCTTGAACTCGATCATCTGCGCCGGGCGGAGCCCGTAGCGCCCCATGATCTGCGCCTCGTCGTAGATGACCGTGTTCTGAAAGCCCTGACGCGTGGTCATGACCTTGACGCGTGGGGTGACGAGCTGCAGCGTGTCGAGGTCGCCGGACAGAATGAAGACCTCGAGCCCGAGCCCCTCGGCCTGCCGCGCGAGGGTGCCGATGACGTCGTCGGCCTCAAAGCCGGGCACGGCGTGCATCGGGACGCCAAAGGCCTCGAGGAACTCCTTGCACCGCTCGAACTGCGGCCGCAGGTCGTCGGGCATGGGCTTCCGCGTCGCCTTGTACGTCTTGTCCCGCTCGTGCCTAAAGGTGGGAACGGGCAGGTCGAAGCATGCGACGAGCAGCTGCGGCTCGCTGTCCTGCATGGCCTTGAGGAGGATCGACGCGAACCCGAAGACGGCATTCACGATCTCGCCCTTCGTGGTCGTGAGCGGCGGAATCGCGAAGTAGCCTCGGTAGATGAGTGAGTGCGAGTCGACGAGAACCAGGCGGTCGGGCACCACTCGATGCTAGGTGTGATGCGGGTCGGGTGGTGCG
>SHYN01000018.1 GCA_009692785.1 Chloroflexota bacterium
ACGCTCAAGGGCCCGCAGCTCGCCCGATGGGATCACGACACGCTCGGCCGCAAGCGCATCGAGCAACGCGCCGGCAAGCTGCTCGCGCCGCGGCCTGCCGTCCGGCGCTTCGCGCAGACGCTCCACGATCGCGCGTTCAAGCCGGGCGCGGACCGCAAGGGCGGTCATCGCGACGCCATGTCCTCGGTGACGAGTGCCGCGAGGATGTCGTACGCGTGTCCCAGCCGTCCGCGCGCGATACCGCGGGAGGCGATCGCGCTCGCGAGCGCGGCCTCATCACGCGGAAGTGAGAAGAAGACGTCCGGCGATGATCGGCCAGGGCTGCCCGGCGCCTGCGACGCGATCCGCCACGCCAGAGCGGGCATCGCCGCGACGTCCTGGGCGCCGCGCGACGCAGGATCCGGGTACGTGAGGACGAGTGAGCGGTCGGCGAGCTCAAGCAGCGCTCGCGTCCGCTCGTCCGCAAGGAGCGGCGCGTCCACGAGGACAAGCTCCGCCATCCCGGTCGCTGCGCGAGTGGTGGCGAGCGCGGCGGCAACGCTCGGCGCATGCGGGGCGCCTCCGATCACCCGCAGTTCCGGCCTCGCCTCCTCAGCGACGACGGCAAGGTGCTCCGCCGTCAGCTCCAGCCCCAACCCTTCGATGTCGCTCCAGGGACGGGGGGTCACCCCAAGCCACCAGGCCGCGCCGCCGGTCCCGGTCACGTCGAGCACGACGGTCGAACGGTGGGCGGCGATCCGGCGGGAGAGGTTCGCGACGAGGAGGGTGCGACCGGTCCCGCCTCGAGCGGAGCTTACGAGGACCACCCGCGTCGCGCGCGGGCGCGCGGGCGGCACGGCGGAGGCAACAAGGGGTCCGAGCACTGCGGGCTCGCACGATGCGGCGATGCGATCCAGAGGGATCGCGAGCGCCCGAGCGAGGGCACGCTGATCGGGATTCGCGACGACGACCCGAGGCAGCCCCGGTGGTAGCGCCGCCGCAACGGAGAGTGCGGTGGGGTCGCGGAGGTCGATGAGCGCCACATCCGGATGCTCGGCCGTGACGTCCAGACCAAGCATGAGCGCGGCGCGGGCGAGCTCTGGACCGCCGAGCAGGATGACGCGCATCAGCGCCTCGGGCGCAGGAGCGGCACGAGCAGCAAGCCGTTGGCACGAGCGAGTGCGAGCTGCGCCGCATCATCGGGCCGGAGCGAAACGGTCAGGGATCGTTCGTCCTGACCGAGAACGCGCGCGTCGGCGGCCAGTGGGTACACGCTCGCCGGATCACCGGGGCGCACGCCGACGACATCGAGTCGATCGTCGATTGCCAATCCGGTGAGCGGGGCCGAGAGCCAGCCGATGGGCAACGTCAGCGCGACGTTCGACCGCTCGAGACGCATCGCGAGCGGGACGACGGCGACGGTCGCACCCGTCTCCGCTTCCTGCCGCAGCGCCATCGCCGCGAGCAGCGCGAACCCCAGGGCGATCGCCATGAGCACACGGGGTGCGGGAAAGCGAGGACGTGCGGAGACGGTCAGCGAGGGCAGCACGCGACCTCCACGCCCACGATCGCGGCGCGGTGACCATGACCAGCGAGCGTCAGTGAGACCTCTGCCCCACCGGGCACGACGACGAGCCGCAGCCCCTCGGGACGACCGCGACCGTTCGCGGCGGCGATCTCCACGGCTGCCGCGCGCGCCCGCGCGAGAACACGCTCATCGCGCACGACCACCAGCGCAGCGCCGGCTGCCAGCGAATCGGCCACCACCGCGCCGGCGGCTTCGACCGCGCCCTCGCCGGCGAGCTCGTCGCGGGTGCGGTCGATGATCCGCTCCTGCGCGCCGCGCAGGCCGGCCAGCGCGAGTGCCGCGACGGCGACGAGGAGCACGGCGACAGCAAGGGACTGGCCGCCGTCGCGGTTCACGGAGTCCATTCGATGCGGCGTGCCGCCGCGCCGCGAAGCACGAGCCGAGACAGACCGGCGAAGGACAGTGGGACCGCGAGGGGATACGCAAGTCCGACCCTCACGAGCGTGCCCCTTGGGTCGAGGGGCCGCTGCGCGAACGGGGGGTCGATCTCGACCGTCACCAGCTGTGGATCGAGCGGGGCCACCGCCGCGAGGACGGTTGTCCGCGCTCGTGCATCGTCATTCGTGAGCGCGACGGCGCGGGCGCCCTCGGCGGCACCGTGCTCCAGCACCAGCCGAGCGACGCCGAGCTCGGAGATCACCGCGAGTCCGAGTGCAAGCGCCAGAAGAATAGGCAGGACGAGCGCGAACTCCACCAGGGCCTGTCCGCCTTGCTCTTTGCTCGCCCAATGGCTCGCGGCCTTCGGCCTCGAGCTCGCTTTC
The DNA here is from genome assembly GCA_009692785.1 of Chloroflexota bacterium. Taxonomy (GTDB): domain Bacteria; phylum Chloroflexota; class Limnocylindria; order P2-11E; family P2-11E; genus SHYN01. The sequence continues at coordinate 2,329 of SHYN01000018.1, forward strand.
CCCGGCAGAGCCGAGGCTCGTTCGCCCAGTTGTTCCTTTTCGCTCACTTCCAGCTCCAGAGGCGTGGGACGAGCGGGGTGATCAGGGGTCGAAGCGACACCCTCCGGACCCGGAGGAGAACGACGAGGGCGAGGAGCGCGGCCGCGAGGACCACAAGGGCCAACGACACGGTGCCATCGCTCAGGGAGGCGACCGTCTCAGTCCACTCCTTCTCCGCGCGCGACCGCTTATCTGTCGGGGGGTGACCAAGTGAGATCGTTGCGGTCACCAGGTCGAGCGCGCGCGGGTCACGCAGGATCCCGCCGTGCCCCTCGAGGCCGGAAACGGAAAGCGGAAGCAGCGTCCGTGAGTCGGTGCCCGCTGCCGCGGTGTCTCGGGTCAGGACGAGCTCGTCGGTAGCCAGGCGCAGGTCGAGCCGCGTCACTCCGTCGGGCGTGGCGGCGGGTAGCACGCGTGCAAGGTCGTGGATCGCGGGCAGGTCAACGTCGCCGAGCGGCAGCAGAACGCCGCGAATGACCGGCCGCTCATCCCCCGACGCGTCGAGAAGACCCAGGGCGGTGCGAGCGAGCGTCGAGCCGGAACGGGGCGGAGCCAGTGAGACGACGGTCCGCAGGCCGTCGCGCGACGACAGGCCGCGACCGAACGCCCGATCGACGACCGCGCCACCCATGGAATGCGTGACGAGATGGACTTCGGCGTAGTTGGGGGCACGCTCGCGTATCTCCGCGATCAGCGCGTCAGCGTTTGGGTCGACCGCTCCGTTGGTGTCGTAGCCATGACGCGGGTCATCGCCGAAGCGCCGGACCTCGTAACGCGGATCATTGGCGAGGCGAGCGGCGAGAACGTCAAAGGCTCCGTCCACCGAGGTGGAGCTCATTCCACCGACCAGCAGGACGAGCGCGCGAGAAGGTCCGGCGGACGCGGTGGCCACGGGGATCGTCGGCGCCTCGGCCGGGCGTGGATCCATGGGGCTCGGCTGAAGCACCGTGACGGAGGGACGGCCCGTCGCATCTGGCCGGCGCGGCGGGCCGTCGTCCGCCGATGCCACGAGCGCTCCCGCGGTAGGTAGGGTAGCCAGGGCGATGAACATCGCCCGGAGAACGATCCTCGCGAACATCGAACGGACCTTCGCATCCGCCGCCCTCTGGCGCGAGGGGAGCTGCGGCCGGTACCGCGGTACCGGTCCCGGTCAGCGCCGGGAGCGAGCCGCCCGGATCGCGGCGTCGTGCGCCGCGCTCTCCTCGCGGTCGTCGAGCCGAGTGAGTTCGACCGCGCCGTGACGTCGCGCGAGCGCCCAGGCGAGGAGGAGATCGGCGAGCCAGGGATTCTTTGGCAAAACCGAGCCGTGGCAGTACGTGCCGATGACCGCGCCCTGGACCGCGCCCTCGGTGCGGTCCTTCCCGTTGTTGCCGCGCCCCCTGGTCACGCGCGCGAGCGGAGCGGCACTGGCGCCGAGGTAGGTCAGGCCAGAGTGGTTCTCGAACCCCACGAGCGTTTCCCCATCACGCTCCGCGAGGAGATTCCCCACGAACCGCTCCTTCTCGACGCGTGTTGTGACATCGAGCACGCCGAGCCCGGGAATGGCCGGACCGGTCCCCGGGACGTAGTGGTGGCCGAGCAGCTGGTAGCCGCCGCACACCGCGAGCACCGCGGCGCCGCCGGTGATCGCCAGCCGCAGCGCTCCGCCATTCGCGCCGGCGAGGTCCTGGCCCACGAGATCCTGCCCCTGATCCTGTCCACCGCCAAAGAAGTAGAGATCGGCCCAGTCCGGCTCGAGCGTCTGGCCCACGGTGCACGAGCGCACCTCCACGGCGATGTCGCGCCAGGCGGCACGCCGCTCGAGCGTCCGCACGTTCCCGCGATCACCGTAGATCGACATGAGGTCGGGGTAGAGGTGCGTGATCCTGAGGTCCACGCTCAGTCCTCCCAGAATTGGCCGGCATGGCCGGTCCGAGCGAGCTCTGCGCGGATCGCCTGCATCGCCGTGTAGGTGGCGAGGATCACGAGCTCGCCGCCCACCGGGGTCGCGGCGATCGCCGCCCTGGTCGCGTCGCGCCATCCGGCGACGGACGTCACCCGCTCGCGCGCGAGCCCCGCGTACTTGAAACGCAGGGCAAGGTCTTCCCCGCGCATCCCGGTCACGACCGCGTGCTCGGTGACGGCCGCGAGCCGCTCGACATCGCAATCCCAGATCCACGAGACGTCACGTCCGTCGGCGGCGCGGTCGCTCAGTGCGGCGAGGAGCCGCAGACGCCGGCCGGTCGCGAGCAGCGCGCTCACCACCGCGTCAAAACCGGCCGGATTCTTCACGAGGAGGAGGCGGATGCGCCGCCCCAGCACCTCGAGACTTTCCTGGCGACCAAAGGCCGGGCGGATCGCGGCGAGCGCGCGCAACGCGGCGGCCTGCGGAATGCCGAGGGCTCGCGCCGCCGCGAGCGCGGCGAGGGCATTGTGGGCGTTGTACGTGCCGGCGAGCGGAACCTGAAGCGGCTCGGCGATACCGGCGATGGTCAGTGTGATGGAATCCGCCGCGAGCGCCACACGCAGGGCGGCCACATCGCGTGGTGGTCGAGTAAACCCACATGCGCCGCAGGACCAGTCGCCCTCGTGCGCGAGGACGACACGACGGTAGGAGAGCGTTGCCCTGCAACGCGGGCAGCGGTCCGCATCGCTGATGGCCTGCCGCTCGGGGCCGCCGATGGTGGGATCGTCGATGCCAAAGAACGCCACGGTCCCAGGGTGGCCGTCCGCAAGGAAGGTGACGAGGGGGTCGTCTGCATTCAGGACGAGGATCGTGGACGGCGGGAGTGAAGCGATCGCGGCGCGGAGCCTTCGCGCGAGGGCGTCCACCTCGTGGTACCGGTCGAGCTGATCGCGGAAGAGGTTCGTGACGACGACGACCCGCGGGGAAACCTCGGCCAGCACGCGCGGGAGCGACGCCTCGTCGACCTCGAACAGACCGCTATCGCCACGCACCAGGCCGCCCCAGCTCGTGGCCGCAAGAAGCGAGGCGACGATCCCGCGCTCGAGATTGGAGCCCGCACGATTATGCACGGGGGACCAGCCCGCCTCACGCGCCGCCTCGGCCAGCATCCGTGTGGTCGTCGTCTTCCCGTTCGTGCCCGTCACGCAGGCGACGCCATGGTCAAGACCGCTTGCGAGCGTGCCCAGGAGCCGCGGCTCCAGCGTGAGGGCCACGAGCCCGGGAAGCGCGGTCGCGCCCCGGCGCGTCATGACGAGCAGGAGTCGGGTCACCTTTCCGGCCCACGCTGCAACGAGCGCACGAGCAGGCGGCGGCATCCGCGAAGCGTATCGTCGCGCGGCCGGATCTTCGCCCTTTGGTCGCGAAGCTACGGGCTTGCCGTCCCGGTCCGCACCCTGCTCGCCGTGCCGGTCCGCACTACCTGCTCGCCGTTCCGACCTCGGCGAGCATCGTCTCCAGCTCATCGACCGCGCGCTCGAGCCGCAGGGTGACGGCTCTGGCGGCATCGCCACTCACCATCGCAGCCTGCAGCACGCCCGCGATCTCCAGGCGGCTGAGCAGCGCGACAGCGCGACGGAGTCGTGCGAGCGTGAGCGAGACGGGAAGTGAGTACCGAAGCGTCCCCACTCGTTCCTCGAGGCTGGCGAGCCGCTGGCGAAGCTCTGCCTCGAGCGTGTCACCATCCAGTCCTGCCAATCGGTCGACCTCGGCGGTGCGCGCGTTCTGATCCCGCTCGACCTGCTGTGCGGCCTTCTCAAGCGAGAGCCCACCGGCGAGTGCCTCCCGGATCCGGATGGCCCTCTCCATGGTCGGCGCGTCGTAGTCATGCTCGCCATCGGCGCCGCCCGGACGGAGGAGGCCCTTTCGGGTCCAGTAGATGAGCTGCCGGGGAGTCACACCGCAGGCGCGGGCGGCTTCGGCCGCCGACAGGTGGAGACGCGAGAGGATCTCCGCGTCGTTCGTGATCTGGATCCGGTCGAGAGCATCCCGGCCGTCCGTCTCCGTCGGGTCCATCGTTGAGGATTGTCTGTGTCATCTCCGCCTGATGTCAATTCCACGAACAGATGTCCGAATGACAGACTCCGGGGGGCCGAGGCGGTCTAGGCCGATTTGCGGGTGGCGGCCGTGCCCAACGGCCGCAGGCGCTGCTCCCAGGCGATGCGCACTGTCACGTGGAAGAGCGAGATCTTGCCGCCCTTGAGGTCAGCCCACTGCCGGACCACCTCGACCGCCGTCGGTGTGGGAACCTCGGCCTTCGAGCGTCGGACCGCGTCGCCGACCGCCGACTTCCAGCCGTTCCGCGACGACCCACTCGCCTCGTGCAGGCGCACGACACGGGTGGGTGTTCCTGAACGAGCGACCCTCTTAGCGGGCATGAGTTCCTCCTGCCGATGATCCTTTGAGCACGCGCGAGCACGCGAATACCGTGTCTCGATGCCAGGCTGACGCTAGCGGACCTTGTGCGAAAACCCCTCAAGACCATATTCCTTGATCTTCGCGTAGAGCAAACGCCGATAGATACCGAGCACCTCGGCGGCGCGCGAACGGTTGCCGCCGGCGTCGCGAAGGGCATTCAGAAGGAGATCGCGCTCGAATGCCGCGACCGAGGCCTTGAAGAACGAGCGCTCAGACGCCGATCCGCCATCGTCCGTCGGCCTTTCCCCGAATGGCAGATCTCCGGCCTCGATGCGCGGACCGCGGGCCAGGGCGAGTGCTCGGTCGAGGACGGTCTCGAGCTCACGCACATCTCCCGGCCAGTCGTGGGCTATCAGGTGCGCCAGCGCGGGCGCGGTCACCACGGGCATCACACCATCAACACCGCGAGGGTGGGTCGCAAGGTGGCGCTCGACGAGGGCGGGGAGGTCCTCGGGTCGCGCTCGCAGCGCCGGTACGACGATCGTCCGTTCACCGAGACGAGCTGCAAGATCGGGTCGAACGTGCTCCGCGGCCACGAGGTCTCGCGAGGTGGAGACGATCACGCGCACGTCCTCATCCAGAGTCTTCCGGATCAGAGCCTGAGCACCGGGTGCGAGGGCGCCGACATCATCGAGGTAGAGCGTGCCGCCCGTCGCGCGTGCGATCCGCAACTCGAGCTCGGCCTCCGCAAATGCCGGCGGCAGGACCCCGCAGAAGAACTCCACGAACGGCCCCGCGCGCCGCTCAGACTGCGCGTGGATCGAGCGAGCGATGCGATCAGGGGCCGCGCCCCGTGGACCAGTGAGCAGGACCGGACCGTGGACGGTCGCCGCGCGCTCACAGGCGCGCCGCAATTCAGCAGCAAGCGCGGAGCTGCCGGTGATCGCGTCGGCGTCGGTGCGCTCCACGAGGCGAATCACCTCGCGCCTGCGGTCGCGAGCGGCCAGGGCCTGACGGGTCACAAAGACCACCCGGGCGGGGTCGATCGCGGACCCGAGCCAGTCGTATGCCCCGCACTCCGTGGCCTGCCGAGCGGCCTCGCTGGACGGCAGGTCCGTGATCAGGATGCGGGCGGCACCCCGCCCCACCTGCGTGAGGAGTTCGGCCGGAGCGATGATCAGGTCGACCTCAGGGGTCGTCGGTGCGTTTGCCGACGAGGACGAGGGATGCAGTGTGTGTCCCTCATCCGCAAGCGCCTGCGTGATGAGCGCCCGGCGAACGGCGTCGGCCTGAACGATGAGCTGTGCCACGAGTCGTACGCTTCCTTCCCAGATCTGTTCTCTAAGCGTACAGCCAGACCTGCCCGATGGACGCTCCCCGGTCAGGAAACGTTGCGAAGGGATGGGAGAAACGCGCCGACGAGGGCCGCGCCGAGGGTCAGGGCACCGGCGAGCGCGATGAGGATGCCGGGGCCCACAACATCGGCGAGGGCGCCGGTCACGATGATGACCGGCTCAGGTTGAGCAGGGCGATGCGCGCACCGAACACCCTGGCGCGGAGCGGGGCCGGAGTCGCCTCCTGGGCGATCGTGAGATTCGGCACGAGGAACATGACGTTGGTCATCCCGAAGAACATGAACAGCAGCACGAGCACGCCGAACGAAGGCGACTGGGCGAGCAGCACCAGGACCAGCCCGTTCGCCGCAAAACCGATGATGAGGAGCCTGCCCTTCCGCGCCCGTGCCATGAGCGCGGGCATCACCCCGGCGGCGACCACCGCACCCACGGCGATCGCCGCCACGATCACGCCTGCGATGAGCGCGCCCACGATCTCGACAAGGCGATCCGAGGAGACGACAAGTGAGTTCCCCGCGCCGAGGTCGTTACCGCCGAGCACGTCGGGAAGCACGGAGAGCCGGGCCGGCTTGAAGACGGCCCCGCAGACCGAGGCGAGGAACACGAGCAGGGAGACGAAAGCGAGTGGCGGACCGAGCGCGAACGAAACGGGGATCGCTCCAACGAGGACCACGCGGAGCAGGTCGCAGGCGATCATCGTGCGCCTGCGGCCGAGCGCGTCCGCCAGAGCGCCCGCCAGCAGACCGAAGAGCGCGTTCGGTACGGTGGCGATGACGACCGACAGCGATGTGACGAAGGCCGACTGGGTCAGGGACCAGGACGCGTAGGCGAGCGCGATGAGCGTGATCTTGTCCCCGAATCCACTCACGCCACCCGCGGACCAGACGAGCGCAAAGGACCGTGAGCGGAGCGCTCCGATCGCGCTCGGCTGCGCGCTCACGAGGCCCGGAGCCGCACGAAGGGTAGCCAGAAACCACCCGCGGCGATGAGGATGTCGCCGACGCTGTGAACGTTGTGAACGAAGGCGACGGGAATGATGTCGGCAAGAAGCCCAAAAATGCCGCCATTCAGGGCCACGACCGAGAGATTGGACAGTGCCCCGATCCCAACGAGCGCCATGCCCGAGGTCCCGCGATTGACCACAACGACGGCGAGGATCGCGCCGTGAGAAGCGAGGTAGAACGGCAGTGGAACGAGCGGCGCAAGGGGAGCCGCGACCCGCAGGGCGAGCCAGCGCGAGCAGCCAGGGCCAACGGATCTCGAGCGACGCCAGGCGCCTCAGGTGCCCTCCGGAGAGCACCCCGAGAAGGATCCCCGCCGCGACCGCGCTAATCAGCATCGGCGTCGTGCGGCATGGCGTCGCGGGCCAGCCGGAGCCGAAGCTCTGCGAGCGTTTCGTAGTTGATCGCGGGAAGGTCGCTCACCTCGAACGCGGCGAGGCCGACCCGTTCTTAAGGTGCAGCGGGGGAACTGGTGCGAAGGTACCGGGTGGGGGCTCCCCTGGGGGTCAGATCGGGGTCAGAGCCGCTCGTACCGGGCAACGTCCACGACAAAGACGGTGGCGCCACCAAGGGCGACCTCGACTGGATAGGGCATGTAGAACTCGCCGGGCTCCATCATCGGCGGCATCGGGTTGATGAACTCCCGGCGGGCCTGGCAGGTCTCGCGAATGATCAAAAGCACCCCTTCGACCTGCGCTTCGTCGACACCCACCAGGATCGACGCGTTCGACTGCTTGAGGAACCCGCCCTGAGATAGGAGCCGGGTAACCCGGTGCTCCTTCTCGGTCAGGGCGTCCACGAGCGCGTCCGCATCCTCCGCGTGCACGATCGCCACGACGAGCTTCATGAGCGGGATGGTACGAGGAGTTCGGCCACGGACGCCTGGATCTCAGCGGCGATCACCTCCAGGGCGCGCTCGCCGGGCACGAGAACGAAACGAGCGGTGTCCGCCGCGGCGAGCTCCAGGTAGCCGGCGCGCAGGCGGTCGTGGAACTGTCGCCCGTCGGATTCGAACCTGTCCCAGCGATTTGCGCCGCTCCGGCGAGCCGCCCTGCGGGCCGATCCGACATCGACCGGGACGTCGAGAAGGAATGTCCGCCGCGGCCGGAGATCGGCGGTCGCAAATCGTGTGATCGCCATGAGCCCTGCCAGGTCGGCGCCGTACCCGTAGCCCTGGTAGGCGAGGGTCGAATCGAAAAAGCGGTCGGCCACGACCACCGCGCCGGCGGCGAGCGCGGGACGGATGACCTCAGCCACCAGCTGCGCGCGGGCGGCACTGAAGAGTAGAGCCTGCGCCGCGGGCGCGAGGCTCACGTCCTTGGCATGAAGGAGCACCTCGCGAACCCGTTCTCCAAAGAGCGTGCCACCTGGCTCGCGGGTCAGCACGACCTCGCGGCCGTTCGAGCGCAGCCAATCCGCAAGTGCCCGGGCCTGGACCGACTTACCCGACCCCTCTCCCCCCTCGAAGGAAAGGAACAGACCGGCGGGCGACATCAGTGCGAGACCTGCACGCGACGGTAGGGCTCGTGGCCGGTGGAGCGCGACGTGAGGTTGGCGCGTTCCGCAAGCTCGTGCTGGAGCTTGCGAACATAGGCTCCCTGCGGCGCGAGCTCGACCGTGGGTCGCATGCCGGTGACGACCGACTCGATCGCGTCGCGCGCCTCGCCGAGCGCCAGATCCTCAGGACCACGCCGGAGCTCAAAGATCGTGGCCAGTGCGCTCGCGATCTGGCTCTCGGAGTTCCCGCGAGCGACGTACACCGGAACTCCGGCGCTCTCGGCGGTCCGGAGCCGCGGCGTGCGCTGGCGGTGGTGGCTCTTGAGGGTCAGCACGACGTCGGCATCTTCCGGCTCGCGCACGATCGCGACGGGCAGGCCGAGGCCGCGCGCGGCGCCCTCGAGCCGGCTCCACGAAAGCCCAAAGGGGTAGACCTTTACGATCTCGACCTCGGCAACTCGCTGCGCTCGTGGCGCCCAGAGGCGCTCGGAGACGCTGGCGGATCCCACTGGCGCGCGCGGCACACCGAGACGGACCTGGCCGGAACCGTCGCGCTCGCGCAGCTCGGGAGCGACGGGAAGGCCGAGGAGGACCGCATCGACGGTCGCCGCAATGTCGTGATAGATGGCCACCTTCTGATACGCCTGGATCTCGACGAGGACTGAAAAGGTTGGTGGACCCTTGCGCTCGAGAACGCTCTTCTGCGTCCCACGGCGCCGAGCCTCGTCATCACCCAGGGTCACGGTCTGGATCCCACCGACGAGGTCCGCGAGCGTCGGGTTCTGCATGAGGTTCAGGAGCGTGTTGCCATGCGCGGTCGCCACGAGCTGCACGCCGCGCTCGGCGATCGTGCGGGCGGCAGCGGCCTCCTGCTCGGTGCCGATCTCATCGATCACGACGACCTCGGGCATGTGGTTCTCCACCGCTTCGATCATGACGGCATGCTGGAGCGGCGGGGACTTTACCTGCATCCGCCGCGCCCGCCCGATCCCCGGGTGCGGGATATCGCCGTCGCCGGCGATCTCGTTCGACGTGTCCACGATGACCACGCGCTTGCGAAGGTCGTCCGCGAGGACGCGGGCGACCTCGCGGAGGAGCGTGGTCTTGCCCACCCCCGGCCGGCCCAAGAGGAGGATGCTGCTCCCCGACTCGACGACATCCCGGATGATCTCCATCGTCCCGTAGACGGCACGACCGACGCGCAGCGTCAGCCCGATGATCCTGCCATCGCGGTTCCGCAGCGCGCTGATCCGGTGAAGGGTGCGTTCGATGCCGGCGCGGTTGTCGCCGCCAAAATGTCCGAGGCGAGCGGTGACCCAGGCGATGTCGTCCGCGCTGACCTCGCGCTCGGAGAGACGCTCCTCAGACCCCGCGAAACGTGCCTCGGGTAGGCGCCCCAGATCCATGACGATCTCGAGGAGGCCGTCGAGTGAAGGGAGCGCGCGCACGCGGCTCCCGAGCTCGGACGGGAGCGCGTCGAGCAGCGCGTCGAGGTCGTCGGGTGCCGGCCGGTCGAGGTCTCTGCTCTTCATCTCACCGCCGCCGGCGCGAGGGCCGGTTCTTCGATGCGAATTGCGAGCTCCTTGACGAAGAGCATAGTCGTGCCCGCGTCACGGAAGCCGTCGGAAAGGAGGGCTCGGGCGACATGCTCTTCATACGAGCGGACCGGCGAGAGGATCGACCGACCCGGCACGAGTGTCCGCACGGCACTGCGTGCAAGGTCGCGGGCGGCGTCCACCGAGCCGGTCGCGCTCCGCACTTTCAGGACGTGCGAATGCCGGCCTCGGCCTTCATACGACAGGGCCAGCGTGCGCAGCGCGCCTTCACCGCCGTCGATGAGGACCGCAACGCGCCGCAGCCCGAGGGGGTCACCGCCCACGAGATGCGGTGGGTCGTAGGCGCCGGCACGCCCCCCAAGATCGAAGTCCTCCACGTTGAGCTGCTCCGCGCGCTGCACCGCGTGCGGCGTTGTGGCGACATAGAAGCGGAAGAGGTCGTGCGCATCGCGGCTCCTCGCCTCGCGTGCGACCGACCGGGTGGCCGGATCGGGCGGCGTGGTCCTCGGCGCGACGAGCCAGGATTCGCGGGTGTAGGAGTAGAAGCCCGCCTGAAAGAAGGCGGCGTGGGCGCCGGGACGATCGGGGGCCGCGGCGAACACGCGGTGCATGCCGTGGCGAACGGCCTCCGCGGTGAGGTCCGCGAGGAGGCCGAAGGCGCTATCGGCGCCACCCGGTCCGGAATGCGCAGCGAGCGTGAGCACGACCCACTCGGGCCGACGCCCGACGCACACGATCGCGACGCTCCGGACGCTCCCCTGCTGCTCCTCCAGGTAGACGCGCAGGCGCCCGCCAAGGCCCAGCACGCTCGGCAGATACCGCAGCCATGAGCTGGCGGCGTTCGCCGCGAGCGTGATCGGCAGAGCGGAGGCCACGATGCCATCACCCTCCGTGAGGGTGCGCTCGAGAAAGACGCCGATGCGACGCAGGTCCGCCGGACCAGCGGCACGGCTGCCCACCGCTAGTCCCGAGGGATCCCTAGGAAGTACTCGTGGAACCTAAGGTCGCGCGTGAGCTCGGGATGGAACGATGTCGCGAGCAGCCGGCCTTCGCGGGCAGCGATGACGGTTCCATCCGGAAGGCTCGACATCGCAACGACGTTCGGTCCCAGCGCCGTGATCGTTGGCGAGCGGATGAACACACCCGGGAACGGAACCGCACCGAGCGACGGGATCGCAAGATCCAGCTCGAACGATTCCTGCTGACGACCGAATGCGTTCCGCACGACCGTGACGTCCATCAGGTCGGCGATGGGGTGCGGATGACCGGGGACACGCCGTGCGATGAAGATCGCACCGGCACAGGTGCCCCAGACCGGCATCCCCGACGCGGCCCGCTCGCGAAGCTTCGGGATGATGCCGTACTGGAACGCGAGCTTGCCGATCGTCGTGCTCTCGCCGCCGGGGATCACGAGAGCGTCGATCAGATCAAGATGCTCGGGACGGCGGACCAGGGAACCGGTCGCGCCGAGGGCGCGGAGGACCTCGAGGTGTTCGCGAAAGTCGCCCTGGAGCGCAAGTACGCCGACGCGGGCCTTCGTGGTCCTTGCCGTCACCAGCCGCGAGCGGCGAGGCGCTCGCCGGCGGGGATCGCCTCGAGGGCGATGCCGCGCATCGCCTCACCGAGGCCGGTCGACACGCTCGCGACGAGCTTTGCATCCATGAAGTGCGTCGTCGCCTCGACGATCGCCTTTGCCCGGCGCGCGGGGTCGCTCGATTTGAAGATGCCCGAACCCACGAAGTTGCCCTCCGCACCGAGCTGCATCATGAGCGACGCGTCGGCTGGGGTGGCGATGCCACCGGCACAGAAGAGCACGACCGGAAGCTTCTGGTCCTTCGCGACCTGGCGCACGAGCGCGAGCGGCACGCGGTACTCCTTGGCCGCCTTGGCCAGACCCTTCGCGTCCAGAGCGGCGAGCGCGCGGATCCCATCGGTGATCGCGCGAATGTGACGCACCGCTTCGACGATGTTTCCGGTGCCCGCCTCACCCTTGCTGCGCATCATCGCCGCGCCCTCAGCGATCCGCCGCAGCGCCTCGCCGAGCTCGCGGGCGCCGCAGACGAAGGGAACGGTGAAGGTTCCCTTCTCCACGTGATAACGCTCGTCGGCTGGAGTGAGGACCTCGCTCTCATCGATGTAATCCACGCCGAGCGCCTGGAGGACCTGCGCCTCGGCGAAGTGACCGATCCGGCATTTCGCCATGACCGGGATCGTGACAGCCTTCATGATCCCGATGATCATCTCGGGATCGCTCATGCGTGCGACGCCACCCGCGGTGCGGATATCGGATGGCACACGCTCGAGCGCCATGACGGCGCACGCGCCAGCATCCTCGGCGATCTTCGCCTGCTCGGCGTTGATGACGTCCATGATCACGCCGCCACGGAGCATCTTGGCGTGCCCTGCCTTCACCAGCCAGGTACCCGTGACAGGCTGGGCGAGGACCCTGGTGGGGGCCGGACGGGATGGCATTTGTCTCTCATCGTACCCTCTTCGCCACCGGCGCGACCTCACCGGTTTCGCACGAACGGTCGGTCGGGGTCCGCGCCGCTCTGCCCGTGCCGTTGGGCGGCACCTCGACGGGGCCCGGCCACAGTTCGTTCGCACCGTAGAATTGGTATCCACGATGACCATGGTCGACGCGAACGTTCTGGTCCTCAACCTGGATTATCAGCCGCTGAACGTCTGCAACGTGCGGCGTGCGGTCGTGCTCCTGGACAAGCAGAAGGCCGTCGTCATCGAGCGCAACGGCCACCTGATCACGAGCGAGCGATTCAACCTGCCATCCCCGTCTGTGATCCGACTCGCCTACCACATCAAGCGCCCGCGACCGGTCGTCAAGATGACCCGCAAAGAGGTCCTGCAGCGCGACGACAACACCTGCCAGTACTGCGGCAGGCGGGCACACGATCTGACGATCGACCACGTCATCCCTCGCCACCGAGGGGGGCAACACATCTGGGAAAACGTCGTCGCGGCGTGCAAGAGCTGCAATCACCGCAAGGGCGGACGCACGACGATCGAGTCGCGAATGGTGCCGGTGCGCGCGCCATTCCGGCCACCCTCGACGCCGAGCTACCTCTATGGGGGATACGTTCGCGGCGGCGAGGGCGCCTGGGGGAAATTCGTCGGGATGGACGAGCCGGCCGCGGCCTCCTAGGGGTGCGGCTTCTGTTCACCAAGCGCGGCTATGCGCCGGTCGGCGGCTCCGAGTCCCTCGCCTACCAGTTCGCCACCCGACTCGCGGCGCGCGGACATGACGTCCGGGTCGTGTGCGCCTGGCCCTCGGAACGGGAGACCGTGCACTACCGCGCAGCCCGTGTCGCAGCGGCCAGCACGTCCGGCGATCACCGTGTGTTCCACGACCGTGGCGTGGAGGTCGTCCAGGTCCGCCCCCGTGGCGGCCTGATCGGCATGGCCGCCGACGCGACCACGCTCCTCGATCTGATGCGGGTCGAGGTACTCCGCCGCTACGCCGAGGATCGCGAGCTCATCCACAACGTTGGCCGGGAGTATCTCGACTCAACGCTTGCCGTCGGCCTGGCACTGGACCTGCCGGTCGTCCTCACCCCGCTCGCCCACGCCGGACAGTTCCACGGCGGTGATCAGCCTTCGGACTTCGTCCGCTACCAGCGCGCCGCCGCGATCACGACCCTGACGGATTGGGAGGGCGGCTGGTACCGCGAGCACGGCGTTGACCCCGCACGGCTGATCACGACCGGGATGGGACCGAATGCCGCGATCTCCGGTGGCGGGGCCGCCTTCAGAGCGGCGCACCGCATCCCCGCGAGCGCTCCCGTCGTGCTGTACCTCGGACGGCGAGAGCGCTACAAGGGCTACATCCAGCTCCTCGACGCGACCGAGCAGGTCTGGCGGCGACATGCCGAGACCCGTTTCGTATTCATCGGGGTGCAGGGCTTCTACTCATCGTTCTTCGACGAGTTCCGCCGTCATGTCGACGAGCGAGTAGTTGACGTTGAGGACGCGACGGCGACGACAAAGGACGCCGCCCTCGACGCCTGTGACATCTTCGCCATGCCGTCTCTCCACGAGACGTTCGGTCTTGGGTACCTCGAGGCTTGGCTCCACGGCAAGCCGGTCATCGGCGGCGACATCCCCGCACTGCGCGACGTCATCGCGCACGGCACCGACGGGATCCTCGTGAATCAGAAGGTCGACGAGATCGCGGCCGCGATCCTGCGGCTCCTCGATGACCCGGCGCTCGCGAGGCGGATGGGTCAGCAGGGCAGGGACAAGGTCCGGACCCGGTGGAGCTGGGACGGGATCATCGACCGGGTCGAGCGCTCCTATGAGATCGCGCTGGGGACCCATCGTGAACGGGTCCTCGTTCAATGACAGCGGAGCCGACCGCGACGGCGGGCGGGACGCACTGAGGCACGACCCGCGCAGGTGGGCGGTTAGCCTTCGAGCGAATGCGAGTAGTCATCGCGAAGAAGCTCCTGTCGACGGTGGGTGGGTCAGAAGCACTCGCCCGCGGTCTTGCGACAGCCCTCCTTCTCCGTGGCCACGACGTGTCACTTGTCGGCCTTCGGCCGCCCTGGCGCAGGCCCGGCATTCCCGAGGCGGCGTACCGCTCCCGCGGCGACAGCACCATCGTTGAGTCCGGGCTCCGGTTCACCTTCCTCGGAACCCGCTTCAGCGCGATCGACTCGCTCTTCCCCACCTCGCTTGTGCGGCCCGCGCGCTTCCGCGAGGCGATCGCCGGCGCCAACCTCGTTCATTCGATCGCGCGCGAGTGGGCAGGCCAACTTGAGCGTGCCGCGCGTGACGAGGGTGCAGCCTTTGTCGAGACGCCGCTCGTCCACCCCGGACAGCCCTGGAGCGGCGCCGGCTCGGGTGACGTCCGGCGGTACCGCCGCGACGACGCGGTCCTGGCACTCACCGAGTGGGAGGCAGCCTGGTACCGCGAACGTGGCGTTGAGCAAGCGTTTACGACGGGCGCGGGCGCCGTGCTGGCGCCGCTCCCCGCTGTCCCGGCAGATCCGGCGACGGTGCTGTTCGTCGGCCGGAAGGAGCGCTACAAGGGATACGACGCGCTCCGCGCCGCCGCCCCACTCGTCTGGCGCGTTCGCCCGGACGCGCGCTTCGTCCTCATCGGTCAGACGCGATTCATGTCCCCGCGACCGCTCGCCGATCCTCGATGGGACGAGCGCGGCGTGGTCAGCGAAGCGGACAAGGCGGAGGCGTACGCGCGCTGCACGCTCTTCTGCATGCCGTCAGAGCACGAGACGTTCGGCCTCGGGTACCTCGAAGCGTGGCATGCGGGCAAGCCGGTGATCGCCGGCGGCATCCCGCCCGTGCGCGAGATCGTCCGCGAGGGCCAGGATGGTCTGCACGTCGCGAACAGCCCGGGCCCCATCGCCCGCGCGATCCTGGAGCTCCTGGGTGACCCCGAGCGAGCGCGGCAGATGGGAGCACGCGGGCGAGAGCGGGCCGCGCGTTGGACGTGGAGCGCGGTCGCGGCACGGACCGAGGAAGCCTACCGAGCGGCGGTGCAGAGGAACGCTTCACGCTGAGCGAGACGACGCGTGGGCCTTCATTCCGGCGAGGAGGAACCCCGGCTCCGCGGGTTGGGCGAGCAGCGCAGCTCCGCAGGGCGGGGCACGGCTAGACTTGGCTTCACTCGATGCGAGATGTTATCGGGCAGGGTCGGCTCCTCAGCACGCTCGCGAAGCGTGCGGTCGGCGGCGACCTCGCCCAAGCTTATGTGCTCAGCGGACCACGTTCGATCGGCAAGCGGACCATCGCGACCCGGTTCGCGCAGACCGTCATCTGCGCAAGGGACCTGCCGGGTGGCTGCGGTGCGTGCCTCGCCTGCCGCAAGATCGAGCAGGGCGTGCACCCGGACGTCCTCGTCGTCACCCGCCTGATGGATCGCGGTGCCAACAATGACGACGCGAAGAACATCGGGATCGAGCAGGTCCGCGCGATGCAGCATGATCTGGCCCTCCGGCCGCTCGAGGGACCGCGGCGGGTGGTCATCATCGACGACGCCGCGGACCTTTCGCCGTTCGCCGAGGTCGCGCTTCTGAAGACGCTCGAGGAGCCGCCCTCGCACGCCCTCATGCTCCTGGTGACGCCGACTCCCGCGTTCCTTAAGCCGACGACGCTGTCACGGGTGCAGACGCTCGCCTTCCGCCTCGTGGCGGTGGCGGAGATCGCCGCCGGACTCGAGCGACGAGGGCTTGCCGACGCGACCACGCATGCCTCGGCAGCCGGGGGGCGCCCCGGCCTCGCGCTACGGCTGGCAACGGACGCGACCGAACGCGCGGCACGGAACGCGCTTGACCTGGAGTTCTACCGGCTCGTCTCGAGCGGACACACCGACCGCTTCGCCTGGGCCGCGGCCCTGGCCGACGAGAGGGACACGCAGAAGCGGTCCCGTGCGATCGACGTACGCCTTGCGCAGTGGGCCGAGCTTCTCCGTGACGCCGCCCTCACCCCGATGGCCGGCTTCACCGGTGCGCCGATGCGTGGCGACCGCGCGAAAGAAAGCGCGGCCTTTGGTGCCGCGGTCGCGACCCGCGAGCTCGTTGACAGCATCCAGCTCACCGAACGGTTCCACGAGGATCTTGCCGTCAATGCGAACGCGCGCGCGATGCTCGAGCTCTTCGCGCTGAAGCTCCCGTACACCGATGTGCTGAAAGGGGTCACATGATCAATCGCCAGGTCGTCGGAATCCGCTTCCAGACCGCCGGCCGGATGTACTTTTTCGATCCGGGTGATGTCACGGACTACGCGGTCAATGACTGGGTCATCGTAAAGACCGATCTCGGCCTTGACGCGG
>SHYN01000019.1 GCA_009692785.1 Chloroflexota bacterium
GTCGTGGCGGGCGGTGCCGCGCTCTCTCTCTCTCGCGCGACCGAAGAGCTTCGCGACGAGAGCGTTGCGATCCAGGGTGATCGCGCACGTCCGGGCGCCGGCGGCGGGCCGCTCCTTCTTGGAGTCGGCGCGTTCGTTGCCGCGCTCATCGAGCCCGTCGCGCAGGACACGCTCGGTCTCATCGTGCGGGCGTTGGACGAGCTCATCGCACGCGTGGTGCTCTTCCTGATCTGGCCCGTCGCTTTGGTTGCGGGCTGGCTCACCGAGATCCTCCGCGAGATGCTCGCCGGTCACCTCACCATCCCCGTTATCGGGCCGGCCCAGCTCGTCCGCAGTCAGGCCGAGGAGGCGGCCAATGTGCGGACCCTCGAGGCGGCCCGGCCATTCGTCATCGGGGTTGCCGAGGTTCTTCTCGCGCTCGTTGCTCTCGGGGTCGGAGTTCTGCTCATCGAGCGAATGATCCGCGAGCGTCGCGCAAGCCTTCCGCTCGGCGCCACGCTGGAGCGCGCGAGTGTGGACGGCATCGATCTTGCCAATCTGTTCGGCGCGCTCCGCGGTCCACGGACCGCCAGGCGGAAGGCGCCACCGAGCGACGCTAGCCCGGCGGCCGTGGCACGGCTTCTGTACTGGCGCTTCCTGAGCCTCGCCGAGCGGGCCGGCGCGGGCTGGCGCGCCCCGGAGGAGACCCCCGCCGAGCACGTGGCGCGGCTCCTGCGCCTGGACGCGAGGTGGGGGAGCGCCGCTCCGGTCCTCCGCGCGTTCACCGCGGCGCGCTACGGCGAGCGAGACCCCAATCCGGCTCTCCTCGGGGCCGCAGAGGATGCGCTCGCCGGACTGCAGCGGGCAATGGCGCCTGGCCGGCGGGTCCGCGGACGGGCGCCGCGGTGAGCGCCGCCACGCCCAAGGTGATCGCGATCGTCGGTCCGACCGCCTCCGGCAAGAGCGCCCTCGCGATGCGCGCTGCCCTGCGCTGGGATGGCGAGATCGTAAGCGCCGATTCGCGCCAGGTCTACCGGGGTCTCGATCTCGGGACCGCCAAGGCGACGGCAGCCGAACGGCGCCAGGTCCCTCACCACCTGATCGACGTCGCCGATCCTGAGGAGCGGTACGACCTCGCGCGCTATCAGCTGGCCGCTCGCGCCGCGCTCGCGGCGTTGGAGGCGCGCGGTCGCGTCGCTCTTGTGGTGGGCGGGACCGGGCTCTACATCCGCGCTCTCCTCGATGGCCTGGCGCTTGATGGACTCCCACGGGATGCTGCGCTCCGGTCAGCCCTCGAGGCGGACGCGCTGCGTGACGGCGGCCCTGCGCTTCACGAGCGCCTCCGCGCGATCGATCCGGGGGCGGCGGCCGCGGTGGACGCTCGGAACATCCGGCGGACCGTCCGCTACCTGGAGGTGGCGACGCTCACCGGTTCATGGTCCGCTCTACAGGAGCGCGGACCGGCTATTGCCGCAACGTGGCTTGGGCTCGCGCCGCCTCGGGCCTGGCTCGACGACGCGATCGACCGCCGTGTCCGCCAGATGGTCGACGACGGGGTCCTGGACGAGGCTCGAGCGCTCGTTCTGGCCGGCGTCGATCCGACGCTTCCTTCGTTCAGCGCGCATGGGTACGTCCACTGGGCCGCTCACCTTCGTGGCGCGCTCACGCTGGAGGAAGCGATCCGCTCCACCGCACGCGATGTCCGGGCGTATTCGCGTCGGCAGATGACGTGGTTCCGCCGCGACGGGCGCATCAGCTGGGTGGATCCGACAACGACCGATGTCCTTGGGGCGCTCGAAGCACAGGTCTCCGCGCGGTGAAATTCACGAAGATGGAAGGTTGCGGGAACGACTTCGTGGTCATCGACGCGGCGGATGGGCCGTGGACCCTCGACACGGCTCGGTCGCGCGCGATCTGCGACCGCCGCCGGGGCGTGGGCGCCGACGGCGTGCTGGTCATCGGCACTCCGCGCGTGCGCGGAGAGCGGCGCTGGCCGGTCGAGGTCCATAATGCGGACGGTTCGATTGCCGAGGCGTGCGGGAACGGTTTCCGCTGCGTCGGACGGCTGCTGCTGGATCGCCACGGTGGCGAGTGGGTGGAGCTGATCACCCGAGCCGGCCTCGTGCGTGCCTGGCGCGCGCCGGAAGGCATCGCGGTGGCTCTCGAGGTCCCGCAGATCGGTGAGCCGTTCGCGGTCACCCTCGGGCACCGGCGCATCGGCGGCGTGCGCGTTCGATCCGGGAATCCGACGCTCGTCCTCACCGTCGCCGACCCTGCCCGCGAGGACCTCCCGCGCCTCGCCGAGCTCGCGCGAGCGGAGGCGGGCCCGGGCAACGTCGTGCTCTGCGGTATCAGCGGCGACGAGCTCCAGCTGCGGGTCGACGAGCGCGGCGTGGGCGAGACCCTCGCCTGCGGCAGCGGAGCCTGCGCCGCGGTCGCGCTGGTCGCCGAGAGAGCCGCTCTGGGGACCCCGGTCCGCGTGCATCTCGCGGGTGGGACACTTGTGGTCCACCGCGAGGCGACACGCTACGTGCTCGCTGGCCCCGCGGAGTACGTCTTTGAAGGGACCCTTTGACCATCGACACGGCGGCGCCGCCGGAGCGCGCGTTCCTCGTCGGGCTCGACCGGCCCGGCGCGCGCTTCACCGCCCTGGATTCGCTCGACGAGCTCGCCGCGCTCGTCGCCGCGGCCGGCGGCATCGTCGTCGGCCAGGCGCTCCAGCAGCGGCGAACCCCCGACCCGAACACCTGGGTGGGGAAGGGAAAGGCTGGGGAGATCGCCACGGAACGGGAGGCCCTGAGCGCGGACCTCGTCGTCTGCGACGAGGAGCTCACCTCGACCCAGCAGCGGAAGCTCGAGGAGCTCTGGGGCGTCGCCGTGCTCGACCGATCCGCCGTGATCCTGGACATCTTTGCCCAGCACGCCACCTCCAAAGAGGGTCGACTCCAGGTGGAGGTCGCACAGCTCGAGTACCGCCTGCCGCGCCTCGCGGGGAGCCGGAAGGGCCTTTCGCGACTCGGTGGCGGGATCGGGACGCGTGGCCCCGGTGAGACGAAGCTCGAAAGCGAGCGGCAGGTCATCCGCACCCGGCTCCACGAGCTGAAGCAGAAGGTCGCCCTCATGGCCGCGCAACGCGAGCGTGGCCGCCTGTCGCGTGCAAAGGACGGACTCTTCCAGGTCGCGCTCGTGGGGTACACGAACGCCGGGAAGTCCACGCTCCTCAACGCCCTTGCGGGCTCCGCAGTGCTCGTCGCCGATCAGCCCTTCGCGACGCTCGACCCGACCACCCGACGCGCCGCGCTCCCGAACGGGACCGTTGTTCTCTTGTCCGACACGGTGGGCTTCGTGAACAAGCTTCCCCCCACGCTGGTGGCGGCCTTCCGCGCGACGCTCGAGGAGATGAGTGACGCAGACCTTCTCGTCCACGTGGTGGACGCGCCTCACGCGAATCTGCGCGAGCGGATCGCGGTGGTCGATGCGACCCTCGCAACCCTCGGCCTCGGCGACCGGGAACAGCTTCTCGTGCTGAACAAGGCCGATGCGCTGCCCGGAGCCCTGCGGACCGCGCTCGAGGCGGAGTTCCCCGAGGCAGTGTTCATCTCATCGCGCGAGGGCACCGGACTTGAGGTGCTTTGCTCGCAGATCGGCGACGCGGCGGCTCGGCGCTGGACCCACGTCGCGCTGACGGTTCCGCACCAGGCCGGCGCGCTGGTGCAACGCATTCGCGAGCGTGGCTCGCTGCAGCGGGTGGACTATGTGGAGCGGGGGATCGAGCTCGAGGCCGACGTTCCGCCGGAGCTTCTTGCCGAGCTGCGTGCGGCGGCGCTCCCGTAGCTTCTAGCTTCGCCCCAGCACGACCGGCACAGCCGGATCGTTTCCCCATTCCTCCCATGAGCCGTCGTAGGTGCGAACATCATCGTGGCCGAGCGCCGTCAGCACCAGATGCGTGAACGCTGCGCGCACTCCGCCCTGGCAGTACGTGACGGTCTTCGTTTCCGGTCCGAAGCCGAGGTCGGCGTAGAGCTGTTCGAGCGTGTCGGCATCCTTGAGGAGGCGGTCCGGAGTGAGAGCGTCGCCCCAGAAGCAATGCACCGCGCCGGGGATGTGCCCACCGCGCGCGGCCCGCACCTCGCTTCCGGTGTACTCGCTCTCGCGTCGGACGTCGAGGATCCACGGATCGCCGGTGCGCACCGCGGCCTGGACCTCTTCCTTCGACGCGAGAACGCCCTCGCGAGGTCGAGGCGTGAAGACGGTCGCGCGTGACGGGGGAGCTTCGCTCGTGAGCGCTCGCCCCTGACTCGTCCACGCCTGGATCCCGCCTTCCATGATCGCGAACCGATCGTGCCCGTAGCGGCGTAGTCCGAGCCAGAGTCGCGAGGCGTGGTGGCCGCCCTCGTCGTCGTAGCCGATGACCAGCGTGTCGTCGCCGATCCCCAGCCGCGCCATGGCGAGCGCGAACGCCCCGGGCTCGAGGAGCATCCAGATCGGATGCCCCGACGGCGGCGGCGGTGCGGAGAGGTCCCGCGACCAATCGCAGTGCACGGCTCCCGGGAGATGGCCGGCGCGGTAGGCGACGCTCGCGTCGGCCTCGAAGGAGAACCGGCAGTCGACGAGGCGCACTCGCGGATCGTCGAGCCGCGCCGCGACCTGATCAGTCGACCAGAACAGCTCAGGGCGAGCGAGCGGCATGTCGGCAGTTTACCGGGGGGCTCTGCTCCTGCCGAGGACCACGGCGCCTACCTGTCAGGCCAGGCAGCGGCGAAGGCTCTTCTCGGCTGGGACCCTGACCCCGGACGCCGGGGGCTTCGGCCACTTGACAGGGGCTGGGCTTCCCCTATTCTTGCGTACAATGTACGTTTGCCGCTTGATTAGGTAGGTGGCCACCATTCAGGGTGTCGTCGACGACTACTTCAGCCACCTAACCCTCGCCGGGCGGGCGGACAAGACGATCGCCCATTACCACGACTACGTCGACGACTTCCTGCGCTTTGCGACGTCCCACGGCGTTGGTGCGGCGTCTGCGCCCCGGCGGATCACCCGCGAGCTCGTCACGGCCTACCAGCTCGATCTCGCCGGCCGCACGACGACCGCTGGCGGTCGGCTCGCGCTCGCCACCCGCAACCTCTACGCCTCCGCCCTCCGTGGTGTCCTGCGGCACGGCGTGACCGTGCTCGGGCTCGACCTTCCCGCGCCGGACACCGTGGTCATGGCGAAGATCGGTGACCGCTCGACCAGGCGGATGGAGTCCGCGGACTTCGACGCCCTCAAGGATGCGATCCCAAAGGCCAGCGCTAACGGGCTCCGCGACCGCGCCATCCTGGAGGTGCTCTTCGCGACCGGCTGCCGGCTTGCCGAGCTCTGTGCGCTCACCAGGCGCCGGGTGGATCTCAGGACGCGCGAGGTGGAGGTCCTTGGAAAAGGGCGCAAGCTCCGGGGCACGTACCTCACCGCCGACGCCGCCACCTGGCTCGGACGCTATCTCGGCACGCGCCGGGACGACTCGCCCCACCTGTTCGTGAGCCGCCAGCGGGTCCGGCGCGTGCTCGAGCCCAGGGGGAGCGGCGAGCGGAAGTCCGTGCGGGCGATCTACCCACTCTCCCCGCGAGCCGTCCAGTCGCTCGTCGCCCGGCTGTCGCTCCGTGCGGGCCTTCCGGAGGATCTCTCGCCGCACTGGTTCCGGCACGGCCGGCTGACGATCGTCGCCCGGCACGCCGGCCTTCTCGCCGCCCAGGAGCTTGCGGGGCACGCGAGCCCACAGACGACCCGCCGCTATACGAAGATCACGTCGGCGGAGCTCAAGCGCCACTTCGACGAATCCGAGCGCAAGGAACGGGGCCTCGAACCGTAGGCAACGCCCCCGCCGGAGGCGGGGCGCCTGAACCGGCGTGAGTCATCGAGGAAACCCTGCCGCCGCTCATCCACTCGCAGGCGCTTGCCCAGGCGCCCCGCCCAGGCGCCTGGTCGCCGACGTTGCACCGCTAGGGATCGACCGCCTCGAGCGTGCGGCCGCGTGCCGGCCGGAGCATGAGCGCGAGCGCGAAGGCGATGAGCGCCAACAGGCCCGCGACCGCAGCGCCGAGCGCGTTGCTCTCGAGGACCCCGGTGGCGAACACGGCGACACCCAAGCCGACCGCGAACGCACGTACCGGTGTCGCCGAGCCTTCCAGCCACACGAGGAGCGCGGCGGGACCGAGCGCGACGGCAAGCGCGAGGTGCAGGGCGGCGCCCGCACCCGCGGCGTGAGCGACAAGGACCGCAAGGACGAGCGCGACCGCGCCCGTGCGCGCGACATCGCGAAGGCGTGTCGGCGCGGGGGCCGCCGGAGCGACCCGCGCGAGCGTGATCGCCGGCGCCCCCGCCGCGCGTTCGGCACGACGCACGACCGCGTCCGCCTCCACCGCGCGACCACGCGCGAGGAGCCACCTCGGCGATTCGGAGAGCCAGCGGCGGAGGGCGAGCGCGAGGAGAGCCGGGACCGCACCGACCGGCGGAGGCAGCAGCGGACCCGCGGCGATGAACGGCATCAGCAGCAGCACGAGAGCGACACGGCCGTTGGGCGGCGCGGTCTCCGCGACGAGCGTCAGCCCCGCGGCCAGGATGGCTCCGCAGGCGACGGCACCGAGGACACCCGCGACCGCCACCGCGAGCCCGCTCCAGGCTCCTGCCAGCGCAAGGACCGCGCTGACAAGAGCGGTGATCGACCCGGCAAGCACCACCGGACGGCGGCCGACCCGGTCCGCGACGAACCCGCCGCCGACCCCGCCCAGCGCGAGGGCGATCGCGAACGTGAGATCGGGCACCGCTCGCGCGCCCGGCTGGAGCCCCGTGGCCGAGGCCGCGAGAAGCGCGGTCCCGGCGACCAGAGCGAGTCGCGCGTGGAAGCCGTTCGCCGGAAGCACATTGAGCCGGCCGAGCGTGCTCGGCTCGTGCGGTCCGGCCGGCGCTGACGTCAGACGAGCCCCTCCGCGGCGAACAGCTCCGCATTGAGGATCGATGCACCCGCCGCGCCGCGGATCGTGTTGTGGCCGAGCACGACGAACTTCACACCGAGCACCGCGTCGCGGCGCACCCGCCCCACGACTGATGCCATTCCCCGTTCCGTATCGCGGTCGAGGACCGGCTGTGGTCGATCCGGCTCGTCGCGGACGACGACCGGTGTGGCCGGTGCGCTCGGCAGCGCGAGCTCCTGTGGCCGGCCGCGGAAGGCGCGGAGGCAGGCGATGACGTCCTCGGGCGAGGGATCCCCGCCGAGCTCGAGGCTCGCGGTCTCGGTGTGACCGTCGCGCACGCTCACGCGATTGCAATGCGCGGAAAAGGCGAAGGTCGCGGGAGTGAACGCCGAGCCATCCCACCCGCCGAGGAACTTCATCGTCTCCGCCTCCATCTTCTCCTCCTCGCCGCCGATGAAGGGGACGACGTTGTCCACCGCGTCGAGTGAGGCCACACCGGGGTACCCCGCACCGGAGAGTGCCTGCATCGTGGTGACGATCGCGCGCTGGATGCCGAAGGCGCGGTGGAGCGGGGCCGCCGCGAGGGCGAAGTGGATCGTCGAGCAGTTGCCGTTCGTGACGAGCGACCCCGACCAGCCACGCCGCGCGCGTTGCACCTTGACCGCCTGCGCATGATCGGGATTGACCTCGGCGATGATGAGGGGCACGTCCGCATCCATCCGGTGGGTCTTCACATTCGAGAAGACGTGGTGGCCGGTCCGTGCGAGCGCTGCCTCCCACTCCTCCGCCGCCTCCGCCGGAAGCGCGCTGAAGCAGATGTCGGCGTTGAGGTCGTCGCTCGTCGGCACCAGGGTCATCGCGGCTGCCGCCGCCGGGATCCGCTCGCCGATATGCCAGCGCGTCGCCTCGTCGTAACGCTTGCCGACATTCCGGTCCGAGGTTGTGAGCGCGGCGATCTCGAACCAGGGGTGGCCCTGGAGCAGCTGGATGAACCGCTGCCCCACGGTTCCGGTCGCACCGAGGACCGCGACCTTGTACTTCTTCACCTGACGCTCACTCCCTGCCGGGCACGAAAAAGCCTCCCGCTATTCGGGAGGCCTCGCTCGTCGCCCTACGTTTCGGACGCGCTACGAGGCCCCACCCTCCGTACGGGTGGTCGCCGTGTTCGCGGTGGTGGTCGCACGGTACATCGTCAAAAGTGTAGCAAAGCGAGGCACGGGCGAGGTCGGGGCCGGCTCGTCTGCCATCGCCCTCGGAGGTCCTTCGCCCCTGCCGCCACGACCGGCCACAGGGGCGCGGCGTGGCGATCGGACGAGAGACCTAGCGGCTCGGGGTCCCATCGCGGCCGGGCAGCCGACGGCGATTGATCCCAGCCACGTCGGCGGGCTTCACGCCCACGGTGTTCCCGATACTGATCGCACGCATCGATTGCATCTCCGCTCCGCTATCGGCTCGGCTGACGAACGGCACGAGGGCCCAGACGATCGCCCGTAGCGGCAGGGGGTCGGCGATGTGCCGTCCGAACCGGTCGGTGACGAAGCCGAAGAAGCTGACCGAGCTCGTGAGCAATGAGATCTCGACCTTGTCCGTGGCCGCTTCGGGCAGGCACGCCGCGTGGACCAGCGCGTGATCACGTTCTGTGATGCCCTCTGCGGTCCAGCAGATGACGCCGTCGGCCGTTCCGACCACCAGGTGGCATCGGTCACAGATCAAACGGTACTCGGGCATGGGATAATGGTGCCATGTTGGGGGGATCTGAGTGACCGAGCGCTTTGGTTCCTGGGGCCGCATCTTGCGCGTGGACCTCACCCGCGGCACGACCAGAGTGGAAGAGCACGACGACGAAACCTACAGGAGGTTGCCCGGCGGCCGGTCGCTCATCGCGCGGGTGCTGCTCTCCGAGGTGCCGCAGGGAGCCGATCCCCTCGGCCCCGAGAACCGGCTGGTGTTCGCACCCGGGGTCCTGACGGGAGCGCCGCTCTCGGGAGCGTCACGACATTCCGTTGGAGCAAGATCGCCCCTCACCGGCGGCTTCGGTGAGGCCGAGGTCGGCGGCTTCTGGGGCGCTGAGCTCAAGCGGGCGGGCTGGGACGGCATCATCGTCGAGGGTGCCTCGGCATCCCCGGTGTATCTGTGGATCAAGGATGAGGCTGTCGAGATCCGCGACGCCACGCACCTCTGGGGCCTGGAGGTGATCGACACTGAGGAGCGCCTCAAGACCGAGACTGGCGAGCGCCTCGCCCGCGTCTGCGAGATTGGGCCCGCCGGCGAGAACCTCGTCCTCGTCGCGGGCGTGATGAGCGACATGAAGGACATCGCCGGCCGCTGCGGCCTCGGCGCGGTCATGGGCAGCAAGAAGCTCAAGGCGATCATCGTGAAGGGCAGCAAGAGCGTTCCGATCGCCGACCTCGTCACGGTGAAGCGTGTTGGTCGCTGGGTCGCAGACACGCTCGACGAGAAGCATTGGATGTTCCACAACTACGGGACCGGAATGGGACTCGACGGCTATACCTTGGTCGGTGGCTTTGGCGTTCGGAACTACGAGGGCGGCCAGTTCGAGCATGCCGCCGCGATCAGTGCCGAGACGCTCGTCGAGAACGGGATGCGGATCAAGATGGAGGCCTGCTGGGCCTGCTCGGTCCGTTGCAAGAAGGTCGTGAAGCTCGAGGAGCCCTACCGGATCGACCCCAAGTACGGCGGTCCTGAGTTCGAATCGCTCGGCGCGCTCGGCTCCCTCTGTGGCATCGGCGACCTCGCGGCGATCTCCAAGGCGAACGAGCGGTGCAATGCCCTCGGCCTCGACACGATCTCGACCGGATCGACCATCGCCTGGGCGATGGACCTCCGCCGCCACGGCATCCTCCCCGACGCGAACTTCGACGGCGTGCCCGCCGAGTTCGGCAGCGCGGCCGCGCTCCTTGCGGGCGTCGAGGCGATCGCGGCGCGGCGGGGTCTGGGGAACATCCTCGCGGACGGGTCGGCCCGGGCGGCGAAGCAGCTCGGCGGCAGCGAGTACCTCACGACCGTCAAGGGCCTGGAGATCGCGATGCACGATCCGCGGCAACGAACGGAGTACGGCCGCACGGTCCGTACGAGCTACATGACGAGCCCGACCGGGGGCGATCACATGCACACGAATACGACCTCAGGTGGTGCGAAGAATGTCATCGGCATGTGCCTGTTTCTTGCCTACGACGACGCTCGGCTTCTCGAGATCGTGAACGCCGTCACCGGCTGGGGATTGACCCCGGAGGAGTACAACCAGATCGCCGAGCGAGGTCTGACGCTCGCGCGCCTGTTCAATGTCCGCGAGGGCTTCGGCACGACGGACGACGGTCTTCCGCCACAGGTCCTCAAGCCCCACGTCTCGGGGCCGCTCAGCCGCGTCGCGCTCGATCCCGATGCCCTGCGCGCTCAGGTGCTCGCGTATTACACGGCCCACGGCTGGGGCGAAGATGGTGTTCCGCTCCCGGCAACGCTCGAGCGGCTTGGCCTGGAAACCTACGCGCTACCGACCTAGCCGAGTCCGCTCGGCGCTCTAGTCACGTGCGCGGCGGACCGCACCCCGTCGGAGGGACCGGATTCAGCCGAGCCGGGCGGCGGACATTTGCTGCAGCGCTTCCCGCGTCATCCCGGGTGCAAGGTCCCGCACGATGAGCCCGTCGGCCGTCACGTCGATCACCGCGAGTTCGGTGTACACGCGTTTCACGCACGCCCGCACGGTGAGCGGGTAGGTGCAGGCCTCGACGAGTTTTGGCCGCCCGTCCTTCTCCTGGTGACGCATCATGACGAACAGATTGCGCGCGCCGATGGCGATGTCCATCGCGCCGCCGACGCTGCCCAGACCCTCGCCCCCGACCCGCCAGTTCGCGAGATCGCCGGTCGACGAGACCTGATACGCGCCGAGGACCGCGGCGTCGAGGCGGCCTCCCCGGATGAGCGCGAACGAGGTGGCGTGGTCCACGATCGCCGCACCCGGCAGCACGGTGGTTGGCGTCAGAACGCCGCCGAGGCCGGCGCCACCGGCGCGGATGCGCTCCGCGAGCGTGCCCTGGGGTACGAGCACCAGCTCGGTGTGGCCCGAACGATGCGCCTCACTGAAGTGATCGTTCCCGGCCTGCGCCGGGAACGAGGCGTAGACGCGACGGACCATCCGGTGCTTGTAGAGGGCGGCCAGGCCCCGCTCGCCCGTCCCACAGTTGTTCGAAATGATCGAGAGGTCGCTGAGACCGCGCCGGACCACGGCGGCGATGAGCGCACGGTACGCCGGCGTCGCCGAAACCACCGACCATGATCGTGCTGCCGCTCTGGAGCTCTGCGACCGCTTCGTCGGCCGACGCGCAGACCTTGTCGACGGGCGTGGACATCGCTCCGGCCGCCTACGCGGGCCGGTCGCTGCCGGAGTGGAACTCGCCGTGGATCGCGAGCACGGCGCCGTCACGGTCCCGCTCGGCCACGACAAGGGAGATGTTGAGCTCGCTGGAACCCTGGGCGATCGCCATGACGTTCACCCCGGCTCGCCCGAGGGCGCCGAAGACGCGACCGGCCACTCCCGGAGCACCACGCATCCCCTCCCCCACGGCCGCGACGATCGCGACCGGAGCCTCGACGCTCACGCGCTCGACGTCGTGCCGTTGCAGCTCAGCCCTGAACATCAGCTCAAGCGCCGTCCGCAGGCGCCCGCTCGCATCCTCCGGGACGACGAGGCAGATCGAGTTCTCGCTCGAGGACTGGCTGATCATGAGGACCGACACGTTCTCGGCCGCACAGGTGTCGAAGACGCGGGCCGCAAAGCCCGGAACGCCGCTCATCCCCACGCCCTGCACCGTCACGAGCCCGAGCCCTCCGAGCGAGGTCGTCGCCTTCACCACGCTCCCGTCGAGCACCGCCGACCCGCTGATCGTCGTCCCGTGATCCGCCGGCGCAAAGGTATTCAGGATCCGCACCGGGATGCGCTTCTCCAGCGCGGGAAGGACCGCGCGCGGGTGGAGGATCTTCGCCCCGAAGTAGGCGAGCTCGGCCATTTCGGCGTACGAGAGCATTGGGAGCGGCCTTGCGTCCTTTACCGTACGCGGATCCGCGCTCATCACCCCGCTCACGTCGGTGTAGATGAGGCACTGGTCCGCGTCGAGCACTGCGGCGAGGATCCCCGCCGTGTAATCCGACGCGCCGCGACCGAGGGTCGTGATGACGCCGTCGCCTGTGGCGCCAATGAAGCCCGTGACGACCGGTACCGTGCCCTTCACCAAGAGCGGCGCGAGCACTGCCAGCGCCTGCGTGCGCGTCTCCTCCAGCCGTGGGTTCGCGTTGCCGAATTGCCCGTCGGTCGCGATGACCGTCGCGGCGGACACCGCGGTGGCCGGAACGCCGCGCGCGCTCAGAAGCGCGGCGACGACCGGAGCGCAGACGCGTTCGCCGTACGAGAGGATCGCGTCGCGGGTCCGTGCGGTGAGCTCGTGCAGGAGGGCGACACTGTGCAGCAGCTCGATGGTCCGCTCCGTGATGGCCGAAAGCTCACGGACCGCCTCCATGGCGGCGGGCAGCTCGTCGCGGCCGAAGAGGTCAACGACAAGCGCGCGATGCTTTGCCTCGAGCTCCCGGGCGATCCGCTCGGCCCCGGGGCCGTCTCCGTTGCGCGCGATCTCCGCCGCGCTGACGAGCGCGTCCGTGGTCCCAGCGGTCGCAGACACGACCACCGCTCGCTCGCCGGAGACCTCGGCCACGATGCGGACGAGCGCGTCGAGCGCCGCCTTCGTCGCGACCGACGTGCCGCCGAATTTCAAGATGGTTCTCATCGAGTCGGGCTCACGGGAGGGACCGTGCGATCTCGATCACGTCTCCGAGTATCGCGGACGCGGTCGCATCGCCGCCAGCCCCAGGTCCACGGAACGTGAGCTCGCCGGCCAGATCGGTGTCGATGGTGACGACGTTCGTCGGGCCGCTCGCCAGACCCTCGAGCGATCCAGCGAGCACCTCCTCGGGACCCACCCGTGCTTTCGTGGCCCTCTGGCCAAAGTCGGCCGTGGCGAGGTACCGCACCCGATTCCCCCGGCCGGCGGCCTCGGCGATGGCCGCCGGGGTCAGGTCGCGCAGCGAGGTGCGGCGGATGTTGTCCGGGGAGTACCAGCGGCCGTCGAGGAGCGAGATGAGGATCGCGAGCTTGTAGGCGGCGTCGAATCCGTCGATGTCGTTCGTCGGATCCGCCTCGGCGTAGCCGAGCGCCTGGGCCTCCGCTAGTGCCTCGGGAAAGCCCATTCCGCTCTCCATCCGCGAGCAGATGTAGTTCGTCGTGCCGTTGATCAGGCCGCGCACGAGCCGCGGCCGGTTTGCTCCGAGCGTGCGCGCCGCGGCGATGAGCGGGATCGATGCGCCGACGGCGGCCTCAAAGCGGAGCTGCCGCTTGGCGAGGCGCGCGGTCTCGTGCATCTCATTCCAGTTGCGGGCGATGAGTTCCTTGTTCGCGGTGACGACGTGCTTGCCGCGCTCGAAGGCTGCGAGCTGGAGGTCGCGAGCGACCGCGCGGCCACCGATGACCTCCACCACGATCTGGACCTCCGGATCATCGAGGATCGCGAATGGGTCCACCGTCAGGGGAACCCCGCCGGCGTCACGGGTCTTGGAGGGGTCCCGGACGCACGCCGCAATGAGCCTGAGGGTGTGGCCACCCGAAGCCGCGCCCAGCCGCGGGCCGCGGTCCGCGATGGCTCGCGCGACGGCTGACCCGACCGTTCCCAGGCCGAGGAGACCCACGCCGATGGTCTTCGTCATGCGAGCACCTTTTCGAGGAGGTCGAGCGCCGCGCCGACGCTCGCCAGGCGGTTCCCGGACCGGTCGAAGGGCCACACGCACTTCTTCACCGCCCGGACGCGGGCGCTGTCCACCGCGACGTACATGAGGCCCACCGGCTTACCGGGTGTCGCGCCACCCGGTCCGGCGACACCGGTGATGCCGAGGCCGACGGTGGCGCCGAGTCGAGCCCGGATGCCCCGCGCGAGGGCGCCGGCAACGACCGCCGACACCGCGCCATGGGCATGGATGAGCTGGGGTGGCACACCGGCGAGGGTCTCCTTGGCCGCGTTGGCATAGACGACCGCACCCCCGCGGTACACCGCGCTGGCTCCCCCATGCTCAGTGAGGAGCGCGCCCAGGAGGCCGCCGGTGCAGGATTCGGCCGTGGCGACCGTTACCCGCCGGCGGCGAAGACGGGGCTGCAGCGCGGCGGTCCGCGTCGCGAGCTCCGCATAGGTGGGCGGAGTCCTAGTTCTCGGCACGTACGGCCGACGGCGAGAGATAGGCCAGGCCTGAAACGATGGTGAGCACGACCGCGACCGCGAGCGCCAGGCTCGCGGCCATGTCGAGGAGCGGCATCGGCACCGCCAGATTGAGGAGCAGTCCCGCGATCGCGATGTCCTGGGCAACGGCCTTCGCCTTTCCGGCCCACCGGACCGCGATCCCCGCACCCCGCGCTCCTGGTGTCCCACGTCGCACCGTGACCAGGACCTCGCGGACGATGACGATGAGCACCACCCAGGCGGGCACCACGCCACTCAGGGCAAGGGCGGCGAGAGAGCCGGTGACGAGGATCTTGTCAGCAAGGGGATCAAGGAATGCGCCGAGGTCGGTCGTCGAACCCTGTCGCCGCGCGAGCGCGCCGTCCGCGAGGTCGGAGAGGGCTGCCAGCGCGAAGACCGCAAGCGCGAGCGCCGCCGCCCACGGCTCTCCGCGGAGCACGAGAAGCGCCACGGGGACCGCGGCGGCCGCACGGGCGAGGGTCAGGAGGTTCGGACTCGTCACTGCGCGGTGAAGGTCCGCTCGGTGACGAGCCCTGGATCGCCCATCGGCCCAAGGTCCTGACCGTTGTAGGTGAGGAAGGTGGTGGCCGCATTGCCGGTCCGCACCTTCACCTCCTTGCCGGTAAAGGACAGCGTCTGGCCGTCGCTGTACACGCGGTTGGTGTTCGGCGCCTGCGACCCGTCGACCGTCGCGAGGATCCAGGCATTCCCACCCTTGATCCTGACCGTCACGATTGCCGACGAATACGAGACCGAGACCGCGCGGGTCTCCTGGACCTCACCGCCCGTCGCCGTCCGGGCGATGACCCGGACCGTCTGCGGTCCCGAGGTGAAGTTCACCGTGACGGTGAAGCGGCCGTCGCTCCCCACCGATACCGGCGAGCCGTTCACAAGGACGCTCGTGACCACGCGCGCCACGCGGCCCGACACCGTCACCGGAGCGTTCGTGAAGGTGCCGCCGTTCGACGGCTGCTCCACGATGAGCTGCGGCGCGGTCTCTTCAACTGTGCTCTGTGCGACCTCGTAGCGGATCGCGCGGGCCTGTCGGCTCACCTTCCCCGCGGCGTCAAGCACCTCCACCTCGACGTGGTTCGCGCCGGGCCGGAGGAGAATACTCACCGAAAAGGTGCCGTCCGGCGCCGGCCGCACATTGAACGTCTCCGGGCCGGGGAACACGCGTACGGTGACCCTGCCCTCGGGCACAGTGCGCCCGCGAACGACGTAGTCGGCCGATTGGGCGATCGTGTCACTCGGAGGGTCGAGCACCTCGATACGCGGCGGGACCGCGAATGCCGTGAACTGGTAGTAGAGGTACGCGACGAAGAAGGCGACGCCGGCGAGCACAAAGGCGGGCACGAGCACCGAGGGGGTCATGATGAGGTTCCGCCGGAGGATCGGGCGGATCGGCTCAAAGGTCCGGACCGGCTCGACGGTCACGCCCCGCTCGGCGTTGTAGGCGGCCATGAGGTCCTGGGGGTCGAGGTCGAGGTACTCGGCATAGTTCCGGAGGAAGCCCTTCGTGTAGACAGCACCCGGCAGCGCGTTGTGGTCACCGTCCTCGAGCGCCCGGAGGAACTTCAGGCGGATCCGCGTGTCGTCCGCGGCCTGGACGAGGACGATGCCCTTACGCTCGCGCTGCGCACGGAGGATCTCACCGAGGCTCGCCATCAGGACCCCTCGTCGTCCGCGGCACCGTCCCCGGACCTCCGCGGAGCGATCGCGCTGTAAACCTCACGCATCTTGCCCGGCCCCACGCTGGGACCGATCACGCCCTGCTGCTCCATGATGTCGACGAGGCGACCGGCGCGCGCGAAGCCGATCGTCATCTTTCGCTGGAGCATCGACACGGACGCCTGCCCCGCGCGCTGAACGATCGCGACGGCCTCGTCGTAGCGGGCGTCGTCGATCTCGTCATCACCGCCGTCCAGCCGGGTCCGGTGCATGCGCTCCTCACCTTCGGTCACCGCGGGGTGATAGCTCAGGCCTCCCTGGTCCTGCCAGAACTTGGTGACGAGAGCGATCTCCCGGTCCGAGACGAAGACGCCCTGCGCGCGCACCGGCTTTGCCAGGTCCGGAGGCAGCACGAGCATGTCACCGCGTCCGAGCAGCTTCTCCGCACCGGTCATGTCGAGGATGGTGCGCGAATCCACTGATGAGGCCGTTGCGAACGCGATGCGGGCCGGAATGTTCGCCTTGATCAGCCCGGTGATGACGTCCACGGACGGGCGCTGCGTCCCAAGGATGAGGTGGATCCCGGTTGCGCGCGCGAGCTGAGCGACCCGCGTGATCTGCTTTTCCACCTGGATCGGTGCCTGCAGCATCAGATCGGCGAGCTCGTCGATGATGAACACGATGTAGGGGATCCGGTCCGCGCCGATCCGCGTTTCGTTGTAGCCCGCGATGTTCCGCGTGGAGGCGCGCGCGAACAGCCGGTACCGGCGGTCCATCTCGCCCGTCAGCCAGTAGAGCGCGTTCAGGATCTTTTCGTGGTCCGTCATGACCGGCACGATGAGGTGCGGCACGCCGTTGAACCCCGCGAAGTCGACGCGTTTGAGGTCGCCGATGATGAAGCGCACCTCGTCGGGCGTCGAGGCGAGGAGCAGGCTGCAGATGATCGACGAGAGGCAGACGCTCTTTCCTGAACCAGTCTGGCCCGCGACGAGAAGGTGCGGGAGCGTCGCGAGATCCAGCACGATGGGCGATCCCGCCACGTCGCGCCCGAGGGCGACCGTCAGTCGTGACAGGGCATCTCTGAACATCACCGTCTCCACGACGTCCTTCAGCGACACGAGACCGATCGCGAGGTTCGGGATCTCGACCCCTACCACGCTCTTGCCCGGCACGGGTGCCTCGATCCGGAGGCTGCGGGCGGCGAGCGCGAGCGCAAGGTCGTCCTGGAGCGCCTCGATCCTCGAGAGCTTTACGCCCGCTTTGGGGCGAAGCTCGTAGCGCGTCACGACCGGCCCGACGTTGATCTCCTCGATCGTCACGTCGATCGAGAAGTCCTT
>SHYN01000020.1 GCA_009692785.1 Chloroflexota bacterium
AGGAGTGTGGCCCTAAGGTCGCGCCCGACGCGCGACAGCCGCACCAGCGGCGTGGTTCCTACCACTTCCAGGATGCTCGGCGCGATCTCCATGCTACGAATGCTAGTCGGCGGGAAGGTCATCCCCCGCCGCAAGCCGCACCGGCGCGGCGCCCTGCAGGGACTCGGCGTAGAGGAGTCCGCTGCCCGTGTTGAACACGACGACGTCTTCGCCCTGACCGATCCAGCCCTCGCGCGCGAGACGCCGAGCGGCCGCGAGTGCCGCACCGCCCTCGGGGCACACGCAGAGACCCTCGCGCTCACCGGCCAGCCACAGCGCTTCGGCGATCTCCTCCTCGCTGACGGCGACCGCGGTGCCGCTCGACTCGCGGAGCGCCCGCAACACGAGAAAGTCACCGAGCGCCTTGGGGACGCGGATGCCCGCGGCCATCGTCACGGGGTCTGGCCACAGGACGGATTCCAGGGCGCCTTCGGCAAAGGCCTTGACGATCGGTGCGCACCCCGTCGCCTGCACCGCGACGAACCGCGGCCCGCGGCCGGCCGCGAGCCAGCCGATGGCGCGAAGCTCGGCGAAGGCCTTCCACATCCCGACGAGACCCACCCCGCCTCCGGCCGGGTAGAGGATGACGTCCGGGACCCGCCAGCCCAGCTGCTCGACGAGCTCGAAGCCCATCGTCTTCTTGCCCTCGATGCGGTACGGCTCCTTCAGCGTGGAGGCGTCGTAGAGGTCCGGGTCGGCGGCGCAGGCGCGCCTCACGACCGCGCCCGCATCGGCGATCGAGCCGGGCACGAGATACACGCGCGCGCCGTACGATGCGGCCTCGCGCTTGATGACCGCCGGGGTCGACTCGGGCATGACGACGCTCACCCGCATCCCCGCACGCGCACCGTAGGCGGCCCACGCCGCACCCGCATTGCCCGCGGTGGGCAGCGCGAGTGCCGTGATGCCCAGCTCGCGGGCGCGCGACACGCCCACCGCGGCGCCGCGCGCCTTGAAGGAGCCAGTCGGCAGGAGACCCTCGTCCTTGATCAAAAGGCCGGGAACACCGAGCGCCGCTCCGAGCCGCGGCACGCGGTCGAGGGGGGTCATCGGCTCGCCCAGGCTCACGACGTCATCGGGTCGGTCGAGCGGGAGGATCTCGCGATACCGCCAGAGCGTCTCGGGCCGCGCGGCGAGCGCGTCGCGGTCGGATGCGCTGATGGCGGCGAGGTCATAGCGAGCGAGGAGCGGCCCACCGTCCGCGGTGCAGAGCTGCGCGCGGGTTCGATGGTCGTACCTGGCCGTGCAGCGCCCGCATTCCAGATGGGTCAGGCCGGACACGCGTCAGGCCGCCCGCTCGATCTTCGCCCCGAGCGCTCGGAGCCGCACGTCGAGCGCCTCGTAGCCGCGGTCGATCTGCTCGACGTTGTGGATGACGCTCGTCCCCCTGGCGCAGAGCGTCGCGGCGAGGAGCGCCATGCCCGCACGGATGTCCGGGCTCCGGAGCTCCGAGCCGTAGAGCGGCGACGGTCCGATGACCACCGCGCGGTGCGGATCGGCGAGCACGACGCGCGCGCCCATCGTGCCGAGCGAGTCCACCCAGTAGAGGCGCCCATCGAACATCCACTCGTGGATGAGCAGCGTCGCCTTCACCTCGCGGCCGAAGCGCGCGAGATGCACGAGGGGCGTGCCACCGACGAGATGGAGGATGTCCGGGGCTACCTGCATACGGTCGATGCTAGAGCGTAGTGCCTACGTTCGAGGCAGACACTCCGGCCTCCCTGCTTAAGAGAGCAGGCCGTATCCTCGACCCCAACACCCGCCAGTCAGAGGGAAGGGGTACTCGTGCGCCTGGGACGGTGCCGGCGGGTGAGCTCGGTCGATCACCAGTATCCGTCCGGTGGCACGTAGCCAAGGACCTCGCGGGCGAGCACCTGGGAAAAGCGGATCGGCGTGCGATCTTCGAGGTACGGGCCGATCGCCTGGATGCCGATCGGCAAGCCGGATCGGGTGCGACCGATCGGGAGGACCGTTGCGGGCTGTCCGGCAAGCGTCGCGAGCGACGGATACACGCTTAGGCGGCCGTACGGGATCCGCTCGCCGTTCACGGAGAGATCGCGCTCCGAGAACGGCCGATCGTCATGGGGGAATGCGACCACCGGGGACATCGGCGCCAGGAGCACGTCCCATTCGGAGAAGAATCGGCGGTAGGACTGGCGATGAGCCTCGCGCTCGTCGAGCCAGATCAAGTAGTCGCGCGCCCGCGCCATCCCTCCACCGAAGATCCCAGGGGCGAACTCGTCGTCGGCGTTCCGGGCCGCGAGATCGGCGACCCACGCCGGATCCCATGTGGGAGACAGCGTGGCGCCGATCATTCTGAGGTAGGCGCGATAGTGCTCCCGTAGGTCGCCGAACGATGCCGGCTGCGCCTGGCCGACCGTGGCACCGAGACGCGAGAGCGTCGTTCGGACCTCGTCCAGCGCCGCACCGATCTCGTCCGCCAACGGAAGCCAGGGAATCCGCGGCAGGATCGCGACCCGAAAGCCGGCGAGCCGTTCGTGCCGCGACTGCGGGATCGCGACCCGCCACGCGACGTCCTCGCCCGCCGGCGGTCCCGAGATGATCTCGAGCGCGAGCTCCAGATCGCCGGCATCGCGCGCGAGCGGACCCTGAACGTTGCCGACCTTTGCCGGGTTCGGCACCGGGAAGTCGCGCACCTGCCCATCGCGTGGCACAAGGGTTTCGCTCGGCTTGTGCGCGTAGATCCCGCAGTACGCCGCGGGAACGCGGACCGACCCACCGATATCCGTGCCGATCTCAAGCGGCGAAAGGCCCGCGGCGACGGCCGCTGCGCCACCACCCGTGCTGCCTCCCGGTGTGCGCAGGGCGTCATATGGATTCACGGTCCGCCCGAACATCGGATTGGCCGTTTGGTAGTCGGAGGCCGCGGGAGGCAGATTCGTCTTGCCGAGGATCACTCCACCCGCGGCCCGCAGTCGCGCGACCACCGTGGCGTCCACGTCCGCGACTGGTGCCTCCGCACGCTCCGAGAGGCCGGCGGTGGTGCGAAGACCGGCCGCATTGAGGTTGTCCTTGATCGTGATCGGCAGACCGCCGATAGCGCCGCGGAGCGACGCCGGCCGAGCGTCGATCGCACGTGCCGTCGCTGCGGCGCGATCGAGGTCGGAAGCGACGATCGCCTTCAAGATCGGGTTGAACCGCTCGAGCCGCTTGACGTGGAGCGCAAGCAACTCGGTCGCCGAGATCTCGCGGTCACGCAGGGCGCGGACCATCTCGGTCGCCGAGCGGAACGGGTCGTCGATGGCAGAGGGCGACATGTCGCGGATGGCATGATAGGTTGACGATGTGCTGAACACGCGTGGAAGTGATCGTGGACGGCGCCGCCGCGGCTAGGTCCGCGGGTCCCGGCCCGTTGCTCATCCGGGGCGGCTCGCTCTTCGATGGCACTGGAGCGCCGCCACGACCGGCGGACCTCATCGTCGATGGAGATCGCATCGGCGAGATCGGCCCGCGTGGCGGATTCGACGGTCGCGCCATCTCCAACGTCCTCGACGCGAGCGGCATGACCGTCCTGCCCGGCCTTATCGACGCACACGTTCACGTCGGCCGCGAACCCGTTCATGACGGCGCGCTGTACCTCAGCGCGGGCGTGACAAGCGTTCGCGACACCGGAGGGGTGCTCGAACGACTCGTGGCACTCCGCGAGCGCTCCCGATCGGGCTCGTGGCAGGGGCCGCGGCTGCGCATCTGCGGCCCGCTGCTGGACGGAACGCCCACGATCTGGCCTGCGGAAATGAGCGCTGTCGTCGAGTCGACCGCGGATGCCCGGTCGGCAGTCGATCGCCTCGCGCAGGCAGGGGTCGACGCACTGAAGGTCTACTCGGGCATTGGGCCGGCGCTTGTCCGGGAGATCGTATCGAGGGCACGAGCCTACGGGCTCCCGGTGATCGGCGACCTCTCCGCGACGAGCGCGTCCGAGGCGATCGAGGCGGGGATCGCGGGACTCGAGCACGCGAGCGTCGTCTATGCGGATCTCGTCCCACGTGACCAACAGGTCACCATGCAGGTCTTCCACGAGCGCGGGGCGGCCGTCTGGCGGCGCCAATTCAATCTCGGACTGGCCGCGGCGGACCCGACCGGCCCCGCAGCACGGATCATCGCTGGGCGGATCGCGCAAAGCGGCGTCTGGTTCGATCCGACGCTCGTCGTCCTGGACCGGCAGGCTCGCCTCGACGATCCGGAGGTCACTGGGGCGCCGGAGGTCAGCCTCGCCTCGGAGACGAGCCGAGCGATGTGGGCGGAGCGGGTTGCGGGGCGCGCGACCTGGACGCCCGCCGATTTCGCGTCGGCCCGGCGCGCCTTCGAGGTCGCCCTGACCTTTGTCGGAGAGGTCGTCGCCGCGAACGGGACGATCCTTGTCGGGTCGGATGCCCCGAACCCGTATGTCGTGCCGGGCTGGTCGCTGCATCGTGAGCTCGAGCTGCTCGTTCACGCCGGGCTCACGCCACGAAAGACGCTCGCGATGGCGACAAGCGGCAATGCGTTGGCTCTCGGCATGTCGCACATGGTCGGGACATTGACCCAAGGCAAGCTCGCCGACATCGTCGTCGTGGCCGGGGATCCGACGGCCGACATCAGTCGGACCCGCGACATCCGGTACGTGATCCAAGGCGGCACCCTAGTCGAGCGCGCGCGATGAGGTCAGGCCGACATCGGCATCACGCGACCATCGAGGCACCGAGCGACCTCCTCGCGTGTGCGGGAACGCTCGGACCGTGACAGAGCCGCTGGTGGGCGGGTCCGCAGCACTGGTCGGTGGTTCGCTGATCGACGTCCGTACGGGGCGTGTCACGCCGAATGCCGCGATCGTCATCGACGGGGGCAAGATCATTGAGGTCGGCACCGCCGACGCCGTTCGCATCCCCACAGGAGCGCGCCGGATCGATACGCGCGGCTCCTGGCTCATTCCGGGTCTCACGGACATGCATGTCCACCTCCGCTCCCCCGCCATGCTGCCGATCTACCTCGCCTACGGCGTGACGACCGTCCGTGAGTGCGGCGGGGGCCTCACGCGCGCGAGACTCCTCCAACGTGACCTCGCCACAGGACGCCGGGTCGGACCACGCTTCTACTTCGTCGGTCCGATCCTGGATGGCATACCGCCGCTCTGGCCCGACATGACGACTCTCGTCGAGACCCCGCTGACAGCCGAGGCGGCGGTCCGGTTCCTCGCGACCCAGGGCGTGGCTGCGGTGAAGGTCTACAACTCCGTCCCCGAGACCTCCCTCGAGACGATCGTCCGAGTCGCCCACGAGCTCGGGCTGCCGGTGACCGGCCACGTCCCACGATCGATGACCATGACCCGCGCAATCGAGATCGGCATGGACGGACTGGAGCACATCCGCATCACGGGACGGGAGATGCTGGCCGCGGACGAGGCCGCGCAGCTCGACTACCTCCCGGTCGGCCGCCGTGAGACGCTCCTCTGGGGACGATACGACCTCGCGTCGCCGCGCTTCGATGCGCTCGTTGCACGTCTCGCCTCAGCACGAGTCTTTCTAGATCCGACCTTCGTGGTCGATGCGGCAGCGCTCCGAGACGAGCGGGAACGTTCACAGGCGGAGGCGATGGTCACCCTACCCCCCTGGGTCGGCGCGGCGATCGGCCAGGCCGTCGGCGCGCGCAAGGCGGGTGACCCGCAGCGGGTGACGGACATGCCACCGGAGCTGCGCGACAGCGCTCGGATCGGCTTCAGCAAGCGTCAGCGCTTCATCGGGATGTGCGCAAGCGCGGGAGTCCGGCTCGTGACGGGGACCGACCACACCGGTCTTGGTGATGATCTGCCTGGGCGCGGTGTGCAGCGTGAACTCGCGTACCTGGTCGAATGCGGCCTCACTCCGCTGGCCGCGCTGCGCGCCTCGACCATCGTCGCAGCTGAGGCGCTCGGGCGAAGCGACGAACTTGGGTCGATCGAGAGAGGGAAGGCCGCCGACCTGCTCGTGCTGAACGCCGACCCGCTCACTGATGTCAGGAACGTCGGCGCGATCCGAATTGTCGTCACCGCCGGACGGCTCATGACGCCCGCGGACCTTCTCGCGGCGCCACCCGAAGCGCCGGACGGCGCGTACTCGGCCTGACGTTGACCGGGACCCAGGCCTACATCGACCGATACGCCGGCTTCACCTCGCGGAGAGCCTCGTTCAGCCGCGGCAGCACTTCTTCGATGACGAGCCGCAGATGGCCCATCTGATCCCACGAGGTGCAACGAAGAGTGACCTCGTCGATGCCCATCCGCGCGTATTCGACTAGGTGCTCGACGCACTCCCCTGGCGTGCCGGCCGCGGTCCAGCTGGCCACGCGCTCCGGCGCGTACGACATCATGTAGTAGGCGTCGAGGAAACGTTTCGACTCCTCGAGAGCGACGCTCCGGTCAGGCTGCACGTTGACGTTGTGATAGAGGTGCATCTCGATCGAGTTCGGGTCGCGACCGGCTTCGACCGCCTTGGCCCGGATGTCGGAGATCCGCCAACGCATGTCGTCGTAGTCGGAGATCGAGGTCTGCCAGCCGTCTGCGTGGAGGGCGACCCGGCGGTGGGTGCGCTCGATGACTGATCGATCGCCACGGGCGTTACTCGCGATCCAGATAGGCGGACGCGGCTTCGCGGCGGGCTTCGGGTTGATCGTCACATGCTCGAATCGATAGTGGTCGCCCGCGAATGAGGCGTCATCTTCGGTCCACAGCAGCTTGAGGATCTTGATCCACTCCACCAGGCGGCCGACCCGATCCTTCGGCGCTACACGGTAGAGCTCAGCCTCGACCTTGCCACCCTCCTGCTCGACGATGCCGGTGCAGGCGACGAGCACAGTGCGGCCGCCGGCGATCAGGTCAAGGCTCGCCCACTGGTACGCGAGCAGGACGGGATCGCGCAAGGGGAAGCTAGCCATGCAGGCTGGGCCGAGGCGCAACGTGTGCGTGCGCCCGGCGAGCGCGGCGAGCAGCGTGACCGACTCCAGACGTGGCTTGGCGAGGAGGCTGTCGCCGACCCACAGGGACTGGAAGAGGCCTGACTCCTCGGCGCGCTCGGCCATCTCCAGCATCTCTGGCACCGTCGTCACACCGATGAGGACGCCGCGGTTCGGGAGAGTGAGCCCGACCTTTATACGGACCTCTGTGCGCCGAGCAGGGGCAGGACATCCTCGACCAGTCGACGGTATTGGCCTCGCTGATCCCATGATGTGAGCCGCACAGTCACCTCTTTGAACCCTAGGTCACCGAGCCGTCGAAGCTGCGCCGCGCATTCTCGCGGTGATCCTGCCGCGACCCACTGCTCGACGAAGGTACGTGGGAACTTCGTCGGGACGTAGTACGCCTCGAGGAAGCGCTTCGACTCCTCCAGTGCGGCCTCGCGGTCCTCGTTGACGTTGATGTTGTGATAGAGGTGGGTCTCGAAGGTCGAGGGATCGCGGCCCTCCTCGGCGACCTTCTTCTCGGTGTCCTTGATCCGCCACTCGAGGTCCTTCGGATCCCACGCCGACGTTTGCCAGCCATCCGCGTGTCGCGCACATCGGCGGTGTGTGCGCTCGACGAGCGCGAAGTCATCCGCGGTCCATTCCGCGAAAGGCTTCTCTTCCTTTGCGTTGTTCGCGATCCAGATCGGCGGACGAGGCCGCGCCGCCGGCTTGGGCTCGATGGTGATCCCGGAGCACCGGTAATGCTTGCCTTCGAAGGTAACGTTGTCCTCGGTCCACAGCCGCCGAATGAGCGTGATCCATTCAATGAGCCGGCCGACGCGATCCTTGCTGGTCAGTCCGTAGAGCTCTCCCTCGATGCGGGCGCCCTCCTGCTCGACGATCCCCGTGCAGCCGACGAGCACGGTCCGCCCATGCGCCATCAGGTCGAGGCTGGCCCATTGGTAGGCGAGCAGGACAGGATCGCGCAGGACGAAGCTGGCCATGCAGGCCGGCCCGAGCCTGACGCGCTGCGTGCGCGCCGTGACCCCTGAGAGGAGCGTGACCGACTCCATCCGGGGCTTGCCGAGCAGGCTGTCGCCGACCCAAACCGAGCGGAACATGCCCGACCGGTCCGCCGCCTCCGCAAGATCGAGCATCTCGTCGGAGGTGGTGAGCCCGAGCAGCACGCCTCGATTCGGGAGAGTCAGGCCGATGTCCATCTTCCGTCCTTACTTTTCGCGATCTTCGCTGAAGCGCGCCGGGCAGTCGGCGGTCATGATAGATGCTGACGTCGCGGGTCGAATACGTCGCGCAGGCCGTCGCCGACGAGATTCGTGGCGATGACCACCACGAGGAGCG
Source organism: Chloroflexota bacterium (assembly GCA_009692785.1). GTDB lineage: Bacteria > Chloroflexota > Limnocylindria > P2-11E > P2-11E > SHYN01. Next base: position 8,311 of record SHYN01000020.1, read on the forward strand.
CGAGACCCGGGAAGGTCGAGACCCACCACGCGACATCGAGGAAGGCCCGGCCGTCCGCGACCATCCCGCCCCAGGTCGGCGCCGGCGGCGGCACACCGAGTCCAAAGTAGCTGAGCCCCGCCTCGGTGAGGATGGCGGCGCCGACGCGCAGGGTTGCCGAGACCACGATGATCGGCACGAGGTTGGGCAGGAGGTGCCGCACCATGACCCTCGCGGGCGTTGCACCGATCACGCGCGCGGCCGCGATGAACTCGCGCGGCATCAGCGACAGCACATCAGCCCGCACGATCCGCGCCGCGCCCGGGAACGCGGAGATCCCGATGAACGCGATGAGCAGGTTCACGTTCGAGCCGTAAATAGCAACGACGGTCAGCAGGAGCATGAACACGGGAATCGAGAGGAAGACATCGACAAAGCGCATGAGCAGGCCATCCACCCATCCCCCGGCGTAGCCGGCTGCCACGCCGATCCCCGTGCCGATGACGATCGTGATCGCGACGGAGGAGAAGCCGACGCCCAACGAGACACGCGTTCCCCAGATGACGCGGCTAAGCACATCGCGACCGAGCTGATCGCTGCCCAACGGGTGCGCGGCGGTGGGGCCAAGCAGCCGATCCGCCAGCGTCTGGGCATTCGGGTCGTATGGTGCGAGCGAACCCGCGAAGAGCGCGGCGGCGAGGGTTGCGAGGAGCACGGCCGCTCCCGCGACCACGCGCTGGTTCCCGAGCAGCCGCCGCCAGAGCGGCCGGCGCCGCGTGACCGTCTCGAGGCTCGCAACGGGAGCGCCCCCACTCCGCACGCGCTCAGCCATAACGGATACGCGGATCAGCAACGCCGTAGAGGACGTCGGCGGCCAGATTCCCAATCATGACGGCGATCGCGCTGAAGATCGTGATCGTGAGGATCACCGGGTAATCCCGGGCAAAGACGGCATCGACCGCCAGTCGACCCATCCCAGGCAGGGCGAACACGTACTCGACCACGACCGCGCCACCGATGAGAAGAGGCAGAAGGAAGCCGACGATCGTGATGACCGGGAGAAGCGAGTTCCGTAGCGCGTGGCGGACGACGACCACACGCTCGCGCAGGCCTTTCGACCGGGCGGTACGCGTGTAGTCCTGCTCGAGCGCCTCGAGCATGGAGGAGCGCACGAATCGGGCGACATACGCAAGCAGGCCGGTGCCGAGCACGATGGTGGGAAGCACGACATACGGCGCCATCTCGAGGGGGTTCCACCCTGAGGCTCCGATCGGCCGGATCCCACTCGACGGAAGCCAGCGAAGGCGGACCGAGAACAGCATCACGAGCATGAGCGCGAACCAGAAGTGCGGGATCGAGAAGCCCGTGAGTGACAGCATGGTCCCGACGTCGTCCACACGGCTGTATGGGCGGAGCGCCTGCACGATGCCGATCAGCATCCCGAGCGTCAGACCGAAGAGGATCGCGAGCGCACCAAGCGCAAGGCTCGTGGGGAGGCGCTCGCCGATGGCGTCCACGACGCGCTGCTGGGTCCGGAACGAGCGAAGCTCGCCGGTGATCAGAGAAGACATGGTCTTCGCGTACCGCACCGGCCCCGGATCATCGAGCCCGAGTTCCGCGCGCATCGCCACATAGCTCTCGGCCGTCATCTTCTCGGGATCGGCAAGCAACTTCGCCGGATCGCCGGGCGCGAGGATGATGATCGCGTAGGAGAGCACGGAAACGCCGATGAGCAGCGGGATCATCTGAAGCAGGCGTCGGACGATATAGCGACCCACGGGCCCCTCCGGCGAGTGACGAGGTTAGCTGGCGAGCGCTAGCCGACCTCCCAGGTCGGCATCCCGTCGTAGACCTCGGCCTGGATCTTCGCCTGTGGAAGCCGCACGTTCTTCGCGTTCACGTTCAACACCTTTGGCCGGAACAGGTACCCGTACACGCAGTCGCCGTCCGCGATGTTCTGGATCTGGTCGTAGAGGCGCTTCTCCTCGTCGCGCGTGGCGGCCTTCGCTGCCTGGAGGAACAGCTGGTCGACCTGTTCGTTCTTGTAGCCGGTCGCGTCGCCCCGCGCGGCCTTGGTCGGCGAGTGGAAGTGGCTGGCGAGATCAGCTCGCGGGTCAATGGCGAAGTTGCCCCACCCGTTCATCGTCTGCTCGTACTTGCCGACAGCGAGGCGGCTGACCCACGTGCCGAAGTCGACGACGTCGACCTTGCTCGTACCGACGCCGATGGCCTGGAGCATCGGCTGGATCGCGAGGAACCAGTCCCTCGTCGTCGTGGTCAACACGGTCGCGAACTCGAGCCTCTGACCATTCTTGACCCGGATGCCGTCGGGTCCGACCTTCCATCCGAGGCCGTCGAGGAGCTGCCGCGACCTTGCCGGATCGTAGGCGTACTTCGGAGCGTTCGCGTTCGCGACCCACGACAGGGGCGAGGCGAGGCTGTAGCTTGGCTCCGCGAGGCCCTTGAACAACGCGCTGGCGAGCGTCGCTCGGTCCACCGCATGACTCATCGCTATCCGGAAGTCCTTCTCGCCGAATGGGAAGGTCTTGTTCGTCATGTCCCACGAGAGGAACCAACCGAGCGTACCGGCGAGCTCCTGCGTCGCGAAGTTCGCGTTGCTCTTGAACTCAGCGTACTGATCTGCCGTGACGAATCCCTGCTGCAGGACGCCGGTGCGCAGGTCGGCGAGCGGGGCGCTCGGATCGGGATAGATCCGTTGGACGATCTTGTCGAGATTCGGCCGACCCCGGAAGTGATCTGCGAACGCCGAATAGGTGATCGACTCCCCTGCCTTCCACTCATCCACCTTGAAGGGGCCCGTGTAGACCGGCTTCCGCGCGAAGGCGTGCTTTGCGAAATCAGCCGGGGCAACGTCCTTGAGGATGTGCTTCGGCAGCAGCGTCGTCACCGCGACGCTTGTGAGGAACGTCGGCGAGGCGGCGAGCAGGCTGATCTCGACCTTGTCGCCGCTGATCTTGATCCCGGTGACGTCGCCGGCGAGCTTGTCCTTGAACTCCTTCGCGCCGACGATGTTCGCGAAATCGGTCGTCATGGGCGCCGGGTTCTGGGGATGGCAGAAGAATTCGAGCGTGAACTTCGCGTCCTCGGAGCTGAACGCGCCCCCGTCTTGCCACTTCACCTTCGGGTGGAGGTTAAAGGTGTAGGTCTTCCCGTCCGGGGAGGCTGTGAACGTATCGGCAAGGTCCGGGACGACGATCATGTCGGGGTACTTGAGCCGGACCATGCCGTTCGAAATGAAGCTGCGGATATAGGAGAACACGAGAGCGCGCGATGCGGTCGAGAGCAGCGTGTCCGGTTCACCGAGCGAGATGACCGCCTGCCCGCCGGGCTTCTTCGCTGGGCTGGCCGCCGCGGCGCTCGGCGCGGCCGTGGCCGTCGTGGCTGGGCTGGCCGCCGCGGCGCTCGGCGCGGCCGTGGCCGTCGTGGGCGTGGACGGGGTGCACGCAGCCAGGGCGGAAAGGGCGGCGGCACCGCCCGCGAGCGCGAGGAGTTGGCGACGCGTCAGACCATCGCTTCCGCCAGCCAACTTCATACTCCTCATGCGATTCCTCCCAGCCATATGCGAGGGCCGCCGCCGCTTGCCGGGCTATAGCATATCAGTTGACCGATGTGCCTTAGCAGTCCCGCCATTTCGTATGTGCTCCTTCTCCCCCGACCGTGACGGCGACCGAGGGCGCGCCACCGCTGCATCTCGACGTCTCGCCCGCGTTCGGTCTGGTCGACGTACCGCTTCGCATCCACGGCAGCGGCGTCGGACCCAAAGGTATCGTGCGGGTGAGCGCCCGGCTGCTCGGCGACGATGGGGCGACGTGGTCGTCGGAGGCGACGTTCAGCGCCGACCTGGACGGGAACCTGGACCTCGCTGCGCAGGCTCCGGTCGCGGGCTCGTACGAGGGAGTCGAGTCGATGGGCCTGGTGTGGTCCATGCGAGCCGATTCCGTGGATGCACGGAATCCCTTCCTCTTCCGCCGCCGGCTCGACCCGCTCACGATCACCTTCGAGGCCAGCGTGATGGGTGGGGGGCGAGCGGAAGCCGTAGCCCGGCGAGCATCCGTTTCCGCTGACGTCCAGCGTACCGATGTGCGCGAGATGGGTCTCGTCGCGACGTTCTTTCAGCCGGCAGACGGTCGCCCCGCCCCGATCGTCCTGGTGTTCGGCGGGTCGGGAGGCGGACTGTCCGACGCGTCCGCTGCCCTGCTGGCATCGCACGGCTTCGCCGCCCTCTCGCTCGCCTACTTCGCGATGCCGGGTCTGCCGGAGGACCTCGCCCTGATCCCGCTCGAGTACTTCGAAGCAGCGATCGACTGGCTCGCCGGATGCCCGAACGCGGACACCGGCCGGCTCGCGGTCATGGGAACGTCACGCGGCGGTGAGCTCGCGCTCCTGCTCGGCGCGACCTTTCCGCGTGTGCGCGCCGTCGTCGCGTATGCGCCAAGCGCCCTCGTTTACGGCAGCATCCGCCGGACCGCGGGACGCGGAATCGACTCCGCGTGGACGTACCATGGCGAACCCGTGCCATGGTTCCGTCCGACTCATCCGCCCGCGGCCGGTGCACCCGCGCCGCGGCCGTCGGGAGAGCCATTTGCGCTCACGCCGGGATTCATCGCTGGACTTAGCGACGAGGCAGCCGTCGGGCGCGCACTGATCCCGGTGGAGCGCATCCGCGGCCCGGTGCTTCTGATCTCCGGCCGCGATGACGAGATGTGGCCGTCGTGGCGCTATGGTGAGATGGTCATGGAGCGTCTCTCCCGCAACGCGCATCCCTATCGCGACGAGCACCTCAGCTATCCGGACTGCGGGCATCTCGTTGGCTTCCCGTACGTTCCGACGACAGTGACCTCGTCCGTGCATCCGGTGACGAGGGACCTCTTTGCCTTCGGCGGCACGCCCCCGGGCCAGGCGAGAGCCCGCGAGAGATCCTGGCCGAGGGTCCTGCGCTTCCTGCGCGAGAGCCTGCTCTGATGCCTCAGTTCCAAGGCCGGTTCGACCACGCGGTGATCCTGGTCGCCGATCTCGCCGAAGCCTCCGCAACGTTCAGCGGTCTTGGGTTCGCGGTGGCCCGCGGGGGAGAGCACACCGGCCAGGGAACTCACAACGCCATCATCCGGTTCGGCCTTGACTACCTCGAGTTGCTCTCCGTTCGCGATGAGGCGGAGGCACTACGTGCCGGTGGCACGAGGTCGGTGCTGGTCGACCGGATCCGCAGTGGGAACACAGGCCTCGGTGCCTTCGCGCTCGCGACCACCAGGATCGACGAAGACGCGGCGCGTCTGCGCGAGAACGGCCTGGCCGCGGAGGGGCCATTTCCGATGGAGCGTCTGAGGCCCGACGGCAGGCTGCTTTCCTGGAGGCTCCTTCAGCCGGGAGGATCGCCATGGGGTCGACCGTGGCCCTTCTTCATCCAATGGGACCAGGACGATGGCACGCGGCTCGGCTGGGAACGGCCGGGTGCCCACCCGAACGGGACGCGTCGCGTCGCCGGCGTGTCTCTGGCCGTTGGCGATCTCGACGCCGCGACCGATCTGTATGTACGGCAACTCGGGCTTGCTCGTGGTGCCGACACCGTGCTGCCGCAGCTCGGGTCCCGCTGCCGCGTCTTTCAGACGAACGGCTGCGAGATCGGCGTCCATGAATCCACCGGCCCCGGCTGGCTCAGAAAGCGGATGACGTCGGCCGGCGAGGGCATCTTCGAAGTCACGCTCGAGATCGAGGACCTCGAGGCAACGCTCGACATGCTGGACCGCGCGAACGTGCGAACAGAGCGCAGCGGATCGGCCGTCATCATCCCGAGCACCTCCGGGATGGGTTCGCGTTTCTCGCTCAAACGCGCTGCCTTGTGACCCGACCGGTCACGTATCTCCGCGCGGCGCGCGTTCTCGGCGACCCGAGCGCCCGACCGCTCCCGAACGTCGCCGTCATCGTGACGGGTGAGGACATCACGGCGGTCGGGCCGGCCGGCGCGACCCCGGTCCCGACCGGTGCTCGGGTCGTGGATCTCGGGGAGCTCACGCTCATGCCCGGACTCATCGATCTGCACGCGCACCTCACGGCGTACGCGACGCTCCCGGAGGCCCGGCACCAAGCTGCAACGACATACGCGTATCAGGCGGTCGCGAATCTCCGCGCCGCGCTCGATCGGGGCGTCACGACGATCCGTGACGTCGGTTCTTATGGTGATACGGGACCCGCGGCGCGCGACGCAATCGCACGGGGACTGCTTGCCGGACCGCGGATCTACACAGCCCGCAACATCATCTGCATGACCGGTGGCCACGGCTCGGAGGGCGAGACGGGCTCGGTGCGGCAAGCCGACGGTCCCGACGATTGTCGCCGCGCGGTGCGTGAGCAAATCCGCGGAGGAGCCGATCTCGTCAAGATCACGACGAACGGCCCACTCGACATCCCGGAATTCACGCAAGCGGAACTCGACGCGATCGTCGACGAGGCTCACAACGCCGGCCGAAAGGTGGCGTGCCACGCCTCGATCCTTCCGTCGGTGCGCAAGGCGCTGCTCGCGGGCGTCGACACGATCGAGCATGGGTGCGAACTCGATGCTGAGTCGGTCCAGATCATGCGCGACCGCGGGGTCACGCTCGTACCGACGATGTTGGTCTTCCGGAGACTGATGGAGCAATACGAGAAGTGGCGCGATGTCCCGATGTTCCGCGCGATCCCTCGGCGCAGGGCGGGAAGCCTCCGCAGCCTCCAACTCGCCCTCGGGGCGGGCGTGCGGATCGCGACAGGCGTGGACGCGGAGCCCGGGATATGCGACTTCGCGGATGTGGCAGCGGAAGCGCACCAGTTGGTAGAAGCAGGGTTGAGCGCGGCCCAGGCGACCATTGCAGCCACGTCTGCCGCCGCAACCGCCATCGGTATCGAGGGTGAGACCGGGACGATCGAGGTCGGCAAGCGGGCCGATCTCATCGCAGTGGAAGGCGACCCGACCGAAGAGATCGGCGCGCTCGGCAGAGTCCGCTTCGTCATGGCGGGCGGTCTCGTTCGGGTAGCTATCGAGCCGTAGGTCGCCGCCGCGATGGCCCGCCGTGAGTTCTGGGCGGGGCGGGTAGGCGCAGGCTCGCGCGGGCCGCACCCTCCTGCGGATCGATGATCGAGCGCGCCACCGCGGGTCAGGCCCGGGGCACGCGCGCCGAACTTTTCCGGACCTCCACCTCCACGGCCGGATGGATGCAGACCTCACGCGAGCGGCGTGCCGCCCACGGCATCAAGAATGTCGGGAGAACTGTCTCACGCTGATCCTGCACCGCTCCCGGGCGCCGCCGGCGTCTTGCGGTCCGATCGCCGATGACCGCATGCTCAGGCCGCCCGCTCGATCTTCGCCCCGAGCGCTCGGAGCCGCACGTCGAGCGCCTCGTAGCCGCGGTCGATCTGCTCGACATTGTGGATGACGCTCGTCCCCCTGGCGCAGAGCGTCGCGGCGAGGAGCGCCATGCCCGCGCGGATGTCCGGGCTCCGGAGCTCCGAGCCGTAGAGCGGCGATGGGCCAATGACCACCGCGCGATGCGGATCGGCGAGCACGACGCGCGCGCCCATCGTGCCGAGCGAGTCCACCCAGTAGAGGCGCCCATCGAACATCCACTCGTGGATGAGCACGGTGCCCTCGCACTGCGTCGCGACCGCCGTGGCGATCGAGGTGAGGTCGGGAGGGAACCCCGGCCAGATCTGCGACTGGATCTTCGGGATCGCGCCGCCGAGGTCCGGCTGGATCCGGTAGGCCTCGCGGGCCGGAACGAACAGATCGTCGCCACGCACCTCGGTCGCCACGCCCAGCCGGGCGAACACGAGGCGGGTCATGCGAAGGTGCTGCGGCACCGCGTCCTTGATCGTGATCTCCCCGTGGGTCATCGCTGCGGCACCGATGAACGAGCCGACCTCCATGTGGTCGCTCGCGATGCGATGGTCGACGCCGACAAGGCGAGCGACGCCGTCGATAAGGAGCGTGTTCGTGGCGATGCCCTCGATGCGGGCACCCATCTTCACGAGGACCTGCGCGAGCTCCTGCAC
>SHYN01000021.1 GCA_009692785.1 Chloroflexota bacterium
GATGTCGGCCGCGACCGGGGCCGCCGCCCGATCCGCGCGCTGGCCTCCGACCCGTACCGCCCCAGCAAGGATGAGTGCCTGCGCGCGCTCGCGGCTCGGTGCGAGCTCCCGCGCGACGAGGAGTTGGTCGAGACGCACGCGCTCCGCCACGCGGTCGATTGTATGGAGCAGGCGCGGGCCGGTCCGTGCGCGAGCGGGGCCGTAGACTGAACCTCGAGTGCCGAACCGTCTCCCGCGTGCGAAGACCCTCAAGGGCGATCCCAAGCTCGTCTACTACGACAAGGGCGAAGGTCGTCCCGGCGAAACCCCGCTCGTGCTCGTGCACGGCGCCACGCTCCGCTCGGAGGACTGGGAGAACATCCACCCGCGCCTGGCAACGCGCTACCGCGTCGTCGCCTACGACCAGCGCGGACACGGGAAGAGCGGCCACGCGGCCGACTACTCGCTCGACGCGCTCGCCGGCGACCTCCTGCGCGTGCTCCGCGATGTGGTCAAGGCACCGGCAATCGTCATCGCGCATTCGCTCGGTGCAGCGGTGGCCGTGGTCGCGGCGACCCGGGGGCCCGGGCTGATCAGGGGCCTCGTGCTCGAGGATCCCTACCTGGCCCAGTTCGGCACCGGCTGGGGTGACGACTACTATCGTCTCCTACGTGCGGCCCTCGACAAGGTCGCCGAGCCCGGCGCCTTCAGGACGGCCATCGGGCGTCTGCCCCTGCCGGTCGCGGGACCCCGGGGCGAACGCACCGTGAGCGACGTGCGGGGCTTCTACGCGCCCGAGCGGCTGGTGACCTACTTCACGCCGCTCGACCCCGCCTTCGTCGACGCCTTCAGAGCGCAGTCCTCGGCCGAGGCGGATGTGCTCCGCGCTGCGGTCGCCGCGTCACGCGTCCCGGTGCTTCTCCTTGCCGCGGACCCTCGGCAGGGGACCACGCTGGCCGACGGCGAGGCCGAAGCGCTCAGGGCGACCTGGCAGGCATCGCTGGTCCGATTCCCCGGGGTCGGTCACCGCATCCACGGAACTCGCCCGGAGCCGTTCCTTGAGCCGCTCGAGCCGTTCCTCAGGGCCAACCGAACGCTCTGACCCGCGGCGGGCCAGGGCTACCGAGGCTTCTTCGCCTGCTCCTCGAGCGCTTTCTGCAGCTGGGTGACGCGCAGATCCGCCGCGTCGAGCTTCTTTGCGACATCCGCGTACACCCGCAAGCCCTCCTCGTACAGCTTCACCGATGTCTCGAGCTCGACGTCGGCACCCTCGAGCTCCTCTGCGATCGCCTCGAGCCGTGCGAGACCCTCTTCGACGGACCGCTCCTTCTCAGCCACTACGTGCCACCCTCTCTTGCTGGCCGGTCAAGCCCGCTCGCGTCGGCCGAGATCACTCGACCGTGACCTGATCCACCGTGATCGCGAGGCGCCCATCCCGCAACCGCACCTGGGCGTGCTCACCCTTCCGCAGACCCGCGGCCGAGCCCCGCACGCTTCCGTCGGCCGCCAGCACGATGGCGTAGCCGCGTCGCAGAACGTTCTCCGGCGACAGCGCCTCGAGGCGCCGGTGCGCCGCCAGCGATCGCGCGCGGCGGTCGGGACCGAGCCGTGCGACGGCGCGCTCCATGTCGCGTCGCCCCACCGCAAGGCGCGCGCGCAGGAGGCCGACCCGGGCGCGCGGCCCCTCACGCTCGACGCGTGCCCACGCCTCATCGAGAAGTTGGCGGCGCGCGCCGAGCTGGGCCTCTGGTGAGCGCGCGTCGAGCCTTCGCCGGATATCGCCCGCGCGCCGCGACCGCAGGGCAAGCGTTGCCCGCACCCGCTGCTCGATCCGCTGCCTGTGCTTTCGCGCGCTCACCAGATCACCGGAGCGGTCCGGCACGACGAGCTCCGCCGCCTGCGAGGGCGTTGCCGCCCGAACGTCGGCGACAAGGTCGGCGATCGTGACGTCCGTCTCATGCCCCACCCCCGTGCAGACCGGGACCTTCATCCGTACGATCCGGCGCGCGAGCGCTTCGTCGTCGAACGCCCCCAGATCGTCGCTCGCGCCGCCGCCGCGCGCGACGATGACGCAGTCGAGGTCGTCGATAAGGGCGAGACCGTCGAGTGCCGCGATCACCGTGTCGGCGGCACCGACGCCCTGGACCTGCGCCGGGGCGAAGATGAGCTCGACCGTGGGGTCGCGGCGCATGACGACGCTCTGGATATCCCGCCATGCGGCGCCGGCTGGGCTCGTCACCACACCGATCCGCCGCGGTGCCTTCGGGAGCGGCCGCTTCCGTTCCTGTGCGAAGAGCCCCGCTTCCAAGAGCCGCTTCTTGAGCGCCTCGCGGCGCGCCCAGGCCTCGCCGAGACCGGCCAGGCGGACGTCATCGAGGCGAATCTGGCACTGCGCCGTGCCGAGATAGACCTCCACGTACCCGTGGACGAGGACCTTCATCCCATCCCGGGGTGTCAGAGGGACGTTGGCTGCCTGCGTCGCAAAGAGCACGCAGCGCAGGCCGCCGATGCGATCCTTGAGCGTGAAGTAGGTGTGCCCCAGTTGCGACGTGTTCGCGCCGCTGATCTCGCCCTCGACCCAGAGATCCTTGAACTCGTCGGTCGCCTGAACGTGCTCGACGAGCCGCATCGCGAGCTGGCCGACCCCGACGGGCCGCTCAGGCCCGCTCGAGATACTCACCGCTCCTTGTGTCGACCTTGATCTTGTCGCCTTTCGAGATGAAGAGCGGGACGTTGAGCTTGAGGCCGGTCTCAAGCGTCGCCGGCTTCGTCGCGCCGGTGGCGGTGTCGCCCTTGATGCCGAACTCCACCTCGGTGACCTCGAGAACGATGGACGCAGGCATGTCGACCCCGATCGGATCTCCCTCATACTCGTTGAGGATCACGACCATCCCATCGGTGAGGTAGCTCACCGCGTCGCCCAACTGCGTCGCATCGAGCGCGACCTGCTCATAGTTGCCGGTGTCCATGAAGTGGTAGAGGTCGCCGTCGTGATATTGGAATTGGACGTTCCGGTGATCGAGGCGCGCGCGCGCGAAACGGTCGCCGGCCTGGAAGGTCTTCTCCACGAGGTCTCCGCGGCGCACGTTTCTGAGCTTCATCCGGACCTGCGCGCTGCCCCGCCCGAGCTTGATGTGCTGGAACTCAACGATCTGGTAGAGGATGCCATCGAGCTCGATCGTCATGCCGCGCTTGATCTCACCCGTGCTGACCATATTTCTCCATCAACCAACTGAGCGCGAGCTCGTAGCCCGCAACCCCTTTTCCGATCACCTGATGAGCCGTCACCTCCGTGAGGTGGCTGTGCGCGCGGAACGCCTCGCGCTTCGTGATGTCGCTGATATGCACTTCGACCATGGGGAATACGCAGGCCGCGACGGCATCGCGCAGGACGACGGACGTGTGAGCGAGCCCTCCTGGATTGATGATGCCACCTGTGACGCCACGCTGTCGCTGGAGGAAATCGATGAGCGCACCCTCGTGATTCGACTGGAAATCCACGAGGGTGTTGAGCGATCCCACGAGAGCGCGACAACGGGCCACCACCTCGACGAGCGTCGTCGTCCCGTAGATCTCGGGCTGGCGCGTCCCAAGGGTGTTCAAATTTGGCCCGTTGACGAGCACGTAGACGCTCATCGGCCCGAGCGCCCCCCCGTGACGACCTTCGCCGCCGCGCGGAGTGAACGATCGTTCACGTCCGTGACCTCGCTGAATCGCCCGATCCGGCGAGGAAGGATCCACCGGACCTTGCCGGCACGGACCTTCTTGTCCCGCTGCAGGTAGGACCAGACCGTTGCGGGCAGCTTGGCCCGGACGGGAAGGCCGGACCGCACGAGCAGCTCCTCGAGCTCAAGGCGCAGCGAGCCGGGCGCCAGGCCGAGCTGCTCGGCAAGCGCGGTCGCGAACACGAGACCGACAGCTACGGCTTCCCCGTGGCCGACGCGATATCCCATCGCTGCCTCGTAGGCGTGCCCAAAAGTGTGACCGAAGTTCAGAAGCTCGCGGATGCCACTCTCGCGCTCATCCTCGCTCACGACGCGAGCCTTGATCTCCACGGTCAGCGAGATCGTGGCGAGAAGCCCGCCGAGGTCACCGGAGCGCACCTTCTCGATTGTCCGCGACACCTGCGCGACCGCGGGACGATCAACGAGGTACGCACTCTTGATGACCTCCGCGAGACCGTTCGAGACCTGGCGTGCGGGCAGCGTCTGGAGGACCGCAAGGTCGGCGAGCACCGCGCTCGGTGGGTGAAAGGCGCCCGCGAGGTTCTTGCCCGCGGCGAGGTCGATCCCGGTCTTGCTTCCGATCGAGGAATCGACCATCGCGAGAAGCGTCGTTGGGATCTGGGCGAAGCGGATGCCACGGAGATAGGTGGCTGCCGCGAAGCCTGCCACATCACCGGTGGCCCCGCCGCCGAGGGCGATCACGCCCCCGTCCCGCCCGATCCCGGCAGCGGCGAGCTCGTTCCAGAGCCGACGCAGCGCGGGAAGCGACTTCGCGCGCTCCCCCGTCGGAACGCTGATCGGCCGCGCGACGAGGCCGGCCTGCGCCAGCGAGGCCAGCAGCACAGGTCCGTGCAGGCGAGCGATCGTCGGATCGCTCACGACCGCGACCGCTCCGCTCCAGCCCAGCTCGGCGAGGTGCCGGCCGGCGTCCGCGAGCAGCCCCGCCCGGAGGTGCACGGGGTACGGCCGCTCGCCCTGGACCTCGATCCGAACGCCACGCGACGAGGCCAGCCATGCGGCGATCGCCCGAGCCACCTCCCCCGCGGTGACGCCATCGACGACGAACCGCGCATCGGCGTCGGCGTACGCGGTGCGACGTTCGGCCAGCACCCGCTTGGCGTGCTCGCGCGGCGTCTCGCTCAGATGCACCCGCTTGGCCATCGTTCGCTCGAGGCCCCTGGTGACCGTTGCGAGTGAACCGGAGAGGCAGAGGATAATCCCGAGCTCCCGCATCCGCGCACGATTCTCCGCGCGCAGCGCCGTCCCGCCACCGACCGCGACGACCGTCCAGGCCGGCGTCGACTCCAACCGTGACAGCACCTCCGTCTCGAGGTCACGAAAACGCTCGAGGCCGAGCTTCTTGATGAGCCCCTCGGCGGATTGGTGCTCGCGGCGCGCGATGACGGCATCGATGTCGAGGGAGACCGCACCCAGCAGCTCCGCGAGGAGCGCACCAACGGTCGTCTTGCCGATGCCTGGTGGACCCGAGACGAACAGATACATCAGCGCCGGTCGATGGGTCGGAGTCGCGAGCGGTAACGCTCGACGGCGGCCACGAGATCGCCGGCATCGTCCTCGCCGAACTTCGCGCAGAGCGCGTCGGCAAGGACGAAGGCGAGCATCGCCTCCGCAACGACCCCGGCCGCCGGGATGACGCAGGTGTCGCTCCGCTCCACGTGCGCGGGCGCCGGCGCGCCCGACCGCAGGTCCACCGAAGGCAGCGGGCGCATCAGCGTGGAGATCGGCTTGAACGCGACCTCGAGAAGGAGATCCTCCCCATTCGTGATCCCGCCCTCGATGCCGCCGGCCCGGTTCTGGGTGCGAGCAAACGCGCCGTCCGGTCTCGTGACGATCGGATCGTGCACGACGCTGCCTCGTTCGCGCGCCTGCGCAAACGCGTCGCCGAACTGCACACCCTTGGCCGCCTGGATCGACATGAGCGCCTGCGCGATCCGGCCGTCGAGCCGCCGATCCCACTCGGCAAACGTCCCCAGACCCGCGATCACACCGCTGACGCGAAGCGCAACGATCCCGCCGAGCGTGTCGCCCTCGGCCTTGGCCTTGGCGATCTGCTCGATCATCAGGGCGCTGACCGCCGGGTCGGCACACCGCACATCGCTCGTCTCGATCGCCACGCGGTCAAAGGACGGTGCGCTCTGCACCGGGCCGATCGCCCTGGTCTCCGAGAGAACGTCCATGCCCACGAGTCGGAGCAGGGCTTTCGCCACCGCGCCTCCGGCGACGCGCGCGGCTGTTTCCCGCGCACTCGCCCGCTCGATGACATCACGTACGTCGCCATGAGCGAACTTGAGCGCGCCCGCCAGGTCAGCGTGCCCGGGTCGAAGGCGGGTGACGGGCTCGGCCGGCTCGGTCACCGGAGCGGCGCTCATCACCCGCTCCCAGTTCACGGCGTCGCGGTTGTCGATCCACAGCGCGATCGGTGCCCCGGTCGTTCGCCCTTGCCGCACGCCGCCGGTGATGCGAACGGCATCGCGCTCGATGCGCTGTCGCCCACCCCGGCCGTAACCCAGCTGGCGACGACGGAGGTCGGCGTCGATGTCGGCGGCGGCTAGAACGAGGTTCGCCGGGACGCCGTCGATGAGCGCGATGAGCCCGGGACCGTGCGACTCGCCGGCGGTGAGTAGCCTCATGCCTGCTCAGACCCTCCTTGGCAGCGCTGCCCGCATGGCGGGGATAGGTGCATTCTCGCCGGTCCAGAGTGTGAACGATGCGGCGGCCTGGTGGAGGAGCATGAGGAGCCCATCTACGGTACGGCAACCGGCGGCGCTGCTCCGGGTGAGCAGCGGCGTGAGGCGTGCGGTGGGAATGAGATCAAAGACCGCAAGCCTTGACGGGAGCGCGACACCGGGGAGCGGATCCTCACCCTGCAGTCCGGCTGAGGTCGCGTTGACGAGGATGTCGATACCGGCAAGTGCGTCCCCACCGGCCTCCGGCCAGGCGATAAGCGTGCCGCCGAGCGCGGCCGTGAGCTGGGCGGCGCGCGCCATGGTGCGGTTCGCCACGACGACCGTTGCGCCGGCGGCGAGGAGCGAGAGCACCGCCGCCCGCGCCGCGCCCCCGGCGCCAAGCACGAGAACCCTTCGGCCGGTGACCGCCACCTCGCGCTCGGCGAGCGCGGCGGCGAAGCCGACCCGATCCGTGTTGTGGCCTTCCAGGCGAGACCCGGTCAGGACGATGGTGTTCACCGCGCCGATCGCGCGCGCCTCGGGCGTCACCAGGTCGAGGAGCCCGCCGATCGCTTCCTTGTGGGGCACGGTCACGTTCGCGCCGACGAGGTCGGTCAGCCCGCGAAGGCGGGTCACCTCCTCCGGCAGTTCCGCCGGCGCCACATCCCGCGCTTCGTAGCGGTGCGGCAGGCCGAGCGCACGAAATGCGGCGTTGTGCATCGCGGGTGAGAGCGAGTGCGCAACGGGATGGCCGAGCACGAAGGCAACACCCATTACCGGTTCCCGTACTTCACGCGGTTTGCCTCATGCTCGTCGAGCGTCCGGCTGAAGGCGTGTCCGCCGGTCCCGTCGCTCTTCGCGACGAAGAAAAGGTACGGATGATCCGCGGGCGCCGCCGCCGCCTCCAGCGCCGCTCGACCAGGCGCGCAGATCGGGGTCGGCGGGAGTCCCCCGACCCGATACGTGTTGTACGGCGACGCGATCTGCAGGTCGCGGAGCGTGAGGACGCGCCAATCACCGAGCGCGTACTGGATCGTCGGATCGGCGTCCAGCGTCATGCCGATGCGGAGCCGATTCGCATACACCCCGGCAATGACCGCGCTCTCGCCGCGGTCCTGTGCCTCGCGTTCGACGATCGAGGCGAGTCGGACCACGTCGTAGACCTTGAGACCACGCTCCCGTGCCGCGAGGAGCGCCGGGCCGATCCGCTCGCGGAAGGTCGCGAACAGCCCGTCGACGATCTCCTGTGCGCTCGCGGACGGACGGAAGAAGTAGCTGTCCGGATAGAGGAACCCCTCGAGCGAGGTCGTGGGATCGAGACCGGTGAGCAGCGGGTCCTTGCGCTCACCGACCACGGCGGCCGCGGTGAACGCTCCGGCGCTCACGCCCGGGAACGCCCTCGCCACCGCCGTGGCGATCTCGGAGACGCGCCAGCCCTCGATGATCCGGAGCAACGTCTGCTCACCGGGGGCGCGATCGAGGAGCCGCGCGATCTCCCGTGAGGTCATGGCCGGCGACGCGCTGTAGGTGCCTGCCTGGAGTGAGTCCGCGCGGCCCTCATCGTAGAGCACGAGCGTGACCCAGAGCGCGCTCCGCACCAGCCCCTCTCGCTCGAGCCGCACCGCAACATCCCGCGCCGTCTCGCCGCGCTTCACCACGAAGGGTCGAACGCTCCCACCGGAGTCTCGCGCGCGGTCGGCGTCGTTACCCACACGCGCGAGCAGCAGCGCACGCACCGGTGCCTGCCGCAGCATGCTGTCCTTGTCCTTCGCGAACTCCGCGAAGGAGTCGACGATCAGAGGCTGGATGAGCACGACACCGAGGAATAGCGCGCTGAGCGCCACCGCCAGGAACACGAGCGGACCCGCGGCCGACCTGGGCCGGCGCGGCGGCCGAGGCTGGCGCCGTGGGCGCGCGGCGAGATCCCTCATCGCGCACCTTCCCGAAAGAACGCCTCGAGCAGCACCGTCGCCGCCCCGGCGTCGAGGTCGGTCGCTCCGCGCGCCGCCGCCTCCGCGGTCGTGAACCGCTCGTCGGCGAAGCAGAGGGGCAGCGCCAGCGCGACCCGCGCGGCGTCGGCGAAGCGCTGCACCCGGGCGCCCTGGTAGCCGACCTCGCCGCGAAGCGTGAGCGGCATGCCGATCACGAGCGCCGCCACCTCCTCACGCCGGGCGACCTCGCCCAGCAGGATCAGATCACGCGCCAAACTCTTCCGCCTGACGGTGGGAAGCGGGCGCACGAGGCCGAGGCGGTCATCGCCGACCGCGAGACCGATCCGGCGGTCACCGACATCGAGTGCAAGATACCTCACCGTGCCACTCCCTCGACGATCGTGATCCGTGAGTCGAGGAGCGGGAGGATCGGCCACCAGCTCGGCCAACGCTGTAGCTCGGCAAGCCGCACGCCACGCGTACGAAGCTGATCCTCGGCCTCGCTCGGTGAGCGCCCGGCCACGAGCGACCGCAGCGCGACGGCATTCGCGCGGCGGAACTGTAAGGCCGTCGCACGCACGCTGAACGTGACCCCGTTCTCCGCCACCTTTGCCGACAGCACGTCAACACCGGCTCCGGTCTCATCGATGTCGCTCCCGGGCTCCACCGCCGTTCGGAGCCGCGCGAGCGCCGCGGCTCGCGGCTGCTCGTTCGGCATCGCAAAGGCCACGATGGTCCCCGCGACGAGAAGATCAAAGGTCGTGGCCTCGATGCCGACGATCTGCCCGGCCGGGACCTGCTGGTCGAGGCTCCAGATCGCGCCGCCGACAAGCTGCGCGCCGGCCCTCACTCCTCCGGAGCGCCACGCCGAGACCTGCTTCTGGGCGGCCGCCTCGAGAGCGGCGGGGATGCGGCGCTCGGTGCCGTCATAGTCGGCCTGGGTCACCACCGGCACCGTATTCGACTCGCCGCCACGGATCGACTGTGGATTGGTCGCGGTGTACCGGAGCGGATCGCTGGACACGACCTTGCCCGCGTCCACGTTCCCGCTCGGTCCGGCGTCGAGCGCCTCGACCGGAATATCCAGACTGGAGAGAAGAACGGGGACCGCGAGGCTCCGCGGCAGCGAGCGGTCCTCGGTCGTGACGAAACGCACGGCGCCAGCCCGCACGAGGGTCCCCCGCGGCAGCCGGATGTCCTCCCCGGTGCGGTTCGTGAAGCGCACGCTCCCGGCGGCCCTGGTCTCGAGCGTTCGCGTTCCGGTCGCGGTGCCGGTGAGGCGGAGTGCCACGCTCTCGGTGAGCCGCTGGGCGGCGATCTCCCCGCCGGGTCCGGCCCGCAGCTCGAAGTCCGGGATCGTGAGTGGTGCCGCCGCCGCCACGACCTGCAGCGTGGCGGAGGGGACGGCGACGGCGAGCACGAGGAGCGCGGCCGCGGTCAGGCTCAGGATGATCGCCGCTCGCCGGACCAAGCCAGCGCCTCCGGCGACGGGCACGTGGCGAGGCGCGGCGCCGGGCAGCGTGTCGGGTTCGGTCGGAGCCACCTCATGGCGCTCGAGCGCCGCAAGGCTCGCGTAGGACCGCACGTGCGCGGAGGCGGCGATCGCCCTGGCTCGCGGATCCGCCGAAACCACCGCGAAGGGTCTGCCACCCGCGATGCGGTGCGCGACCGCCAGCAGGACCCCGCTGCGCGCGAGCGCCGCGCCGACGGGCAGCACAAGCGCCAGGTCGCCGTCCGCCGGAGCCAGCCGGATCCGGTCCGCCGCCTCGAGGAGCGAGCCATCTCCACCCAGGGTGATCACCGTGCGGGTCATCGGTCGATCTCAGCCGCGAGAGCCGCCGCGCCCACGGCGACGAGGTCCGCCATCTCGAGCGTCGGCCCGGCGATGACACGCGTGAGCATCTCTGGACGGAGCGGCGCCACCTCGACCGCGGAACCGCGACGCTCGCTCGCGGCGTCGACGAGTGCCTGCGCGAGCTCGTCGGCGACCCCCACGAGGAACCAGCGCACCGGGGTCTCGCCATCACCACATGCCTCGAGAACCGCAGCGGCCCAGACCGAGGCGTCGCCCTCCATCTGGCGCGTCTCAAGCTCGTTGCGGCCGAGGGAGAACGAACGGGTCGAGGCGACATCGCCGGAGCGGAGCACCGCGACGGAGGTGAGGTCGGCGCCGACCCTGACAGCAACGGTGTCGCCCACGACGGAGCCAATGAGCGATCGGCCGAGTGCGTGGGTCCCGCAGGCGAGGGTCGCTCTGCGTCCCCCGAGGACCGCGAGGGCAGCGCCGCTCATGACGAGCGGCAGGATGGTGTGGTCCGATCGCACATCCATCAGGCGCCCCTGGAAGCCAACGAGGGAGGCGAGCGGCCGGCCATCGAGGAGGTAGCCCGAGCGGTCCTCGCGCGCCTGCACCGTGGCGATACCGCGGAGCGCGAGATCAGCGAGGGCGACGGTGCGCGCCTGCTCCGCGAGGTCCGCCCGCGCGCGATCCTCCACCCGCGCCACCTCCGTGGCCGTGACCGGGGAGGTCGCGGTGGGGCGCTCGACACGCGTCGTCAGGCGGAACGTGCGCACGTCGTCGCCATCGAGCGCCAGCACCACGCAGGTCACGCGGCCGCCGGCCTCCGCCTGAGCCAGCAGCCCGGCGACCGCCGCCTCCACCACTGGCCGGTCGACAACAAGACCGCCGACGACCGCTCCCGTCGGGAGCGTCCGCGAGCCAACGGTGGTGATCCGGAGCCTGCCGCCGTCGCGATGACCGCTCGCGACCCGCACCGCGCCCGCGGCGAGCTCGACGCCGGCGACGAGCGGTCCCACAGCGGGCCCGCGTCGCGCGTGGCCGAGCCTAGCCACCGCTCCCGTTCAGTCGCTCGCGCACCGCGCGGCCGGCCGCGGCGATGGTGTCGGTGAGCCGTGCGGGATCCTTGCCGCCCGCCGACGCGCTGTCCTTTCGACCGCCGCCCTTGCCGTCCATGAGCGACGCCACCGCTTTCACGATCGCGTCCGCATCAAGGCTCGCGAGATCCTTGGAGGCCGTCACCACGAGCGAAGGCTTCCCGTCACGAATGCCGCCGAGAACTGCCACGCCGGAGCCCAGGAGGTCGCGCACGCGATCGGCCAGCGCGCGCAGATGGGCGACGTCGGCGTTACCCGCATCGGCCACGACGAGCCGCGTGGTGCCCACTGTCTCCGCGGCCGCGACCATCTCCCTCGCCCGCGACTCCACGCCCTGCCGCTCGAGCGTCACCAGCTCCTGCTGGATCCGCTCGCGTGTCTCCTGCAGCTGCGTGACGGCTTCGGGCACCCGCGCCGGCGGCACTTTGAGCCCGGCAGCAGCGCGGGCAAGTCGGTCGCGCACCTCGCGGACCTCCCGCAATGCGCCATGACCGGTGAGGGCCTCGATCCTGCGGACGCCCGCGCCGATGGACTCTTCTCTCACGATGAGGAACAGGCCGATATCGCCCGTGCAGTGGCAGTGCGTGCCCCCGCAGAGCTCGCGACTCGGCCCGGCCTCCACGACCCTGACGACGTCGGCGTATTTCTCGTCGAAGAGCGCCATCGCGCCCGTCGCGAGCGCCTCCTGCAGGGGCATCGTCGACGATCGAACGGTGGCGTTCGCAAGGATCGCGATGTTCACGTCATCCTCGACCCGGTGCAGCTCCTCCGCCGTGAGGCCGCGTCCGAAGCTGAAATCAAAGCGGAGGTTCGGCGCATGAACGAGCGAGCCGGCCTGATGCACCTCATCACCAAGGACACCCCGGAGTGCGGCGTGGAGCAGGTGGGTGCCGGTGTGATTCCGCATTGTGTCTCGGCGGCACTGCTCGTCGACCTGCGCATGCGCGAGCGCCGCGACCCGGATGACGCCGTCGATGACCTTTGCGCTCATGACGATGACGCCGGGGGCCGCCGTCTGGGTGTCGGCAACCATCGCGCGCCCGTCGGGGGTGGTGATCTCGCCGCGATCGCCGACCTGCCCGCCGCCCTCCGGGTAAAAGGGGGTTCGATCGAGAACGATCTCGATCTCGGCTCCCGCCTCGGCCAAGGTGACACCCTCGCCAGCCACGACGAGGCTCCGCACGACCCCCTCGCCGTGAAGCTGCTCGTGACCGATGAACTCGCTCTGAAGTCCGGTCTTCTCGCGCAGGTCGGCATAGAGCCGGCCGAACCGCATCGCATCCTGGCTGAACTTTGCGGTCGCGCGACCGCGATGGCGCTGTTCCTCGAGGAGCTGATCGAAACCCTTAACGTCCACCGTGAGCGCGGCCGCGGTGGCGATCTCCTTCGTCATATCGAGGGGAAACCCGTACGTGTCGTACAGCTTGAACGCCGTCGTTCCCGGCAGGACGCTGCTCCCTCGCGCCGTGGTCTGGGCGATCTCGACATTGAGGATCTCGAGGCCCGCGGCGAGGGTCCGCTCGAACTTCTCCTCCTCGCCGCCGATCGTTTCCGCGATGCGGTCGCGCGCGCCCGTGAGCTCGTGGTGATGGCGCTGCATGGTCTTCACGACCTCGCCCGACACGAGGGCGAGCGCGCCGCTGCGCAGACCCAGTCGTCGGGCGTAGAGCGCGCCGCGCCTGATGAGCCGGCGCAGGACGTAGCCGCGCCACTCGTTCGAGGGCGCAATGCCGTCCGCGATGAGGAACGCGGCAGCGCGGCTGTGCTCGGCGACGATCCGGATCGCCCGATCGCGCTCCGGGTCCGCGCCGTACGTCGCCCCCGACAGCGACTCGATCTTCTTCACGAGAGGCGCAAAGAGATCGGTGCGGTAGGTGTCGGTGACGCCCTGCAGCACCTGGGCGAGGCGCTCGAGGCCGGTCCCGGTGTCGATATTCCGCTTCGCGAGCGGCACGAGCGTTCCGTCCTCGCGACGGTCGTACTGCTGGAACACGAAGTTCCAGATCTCGAGCCAGCGCCCGCAGTTCTCCGCAGGCGAGCAGTCATGCGTCGCGACGCCGAGCTGCGGACCGCGATCGACGAAGACCTCGCTGCACGGACCGCAGAGGCCCGTGGGGCCGGGCGACCAGAAGTTCGTGTCATCGCCGCGCGCGAGGTCGCCGAGCCGGTAGACCTTTTCGGCCGGCAGGAGGCCCAGGGTCTTCGTCCACAGGTCATAGGCCTCGTCGTCATCGGAGTACACGGTCGCCACGAGCGTCGCCGGATCGAAACCAAAGGTCTTGACGAGGAGCTCCCAGCCCCACTCGATCGCCTCGCGCTTCCAGTAATCCCCGATGGCGAAGTTCCCAAGCATCTCAAAGAAGGTCTGGTGATAACTGTCTCCGACCTCCTCGAGGTCCGTCGTGCGGAAGCACTTTTGCACGGTGACAATGCGCTTGGCCGGCGGCTGCTTCTTGCCAAGGAAGTAGGGCACCAGCGGCTGCATCCCGGCGCTCGTGAAGAACACGCTCGGATCCTCGCGGAGGATCAGCGGTGCGCTGGGCAGCCGCTGATGAGCCTTCTCCTCGAAGAAGCGCTGGAATCGCTCGCGGATCGTTTCGCTATCCACGCGCTCTGTGCTCCGTTCCGACCGCGCAGTGCGGAGGCCGGTGGGTCGCGGCCCTCTGCCCCGCCGCGCTGCGGCTTCCTACCCGCATCTAAGGCTACTCGGGACGTCGTTCCAGCAGCGCGACCGCGAGCGCGGCGCCCAGAGCACCGAGCCCCGACACGAGGACCTGCGCGTCACCGAGCACGCCGGTCCGCCAACCGGCGACCTCCGCCAGCACCTGCGCCAGGAGAGCGGCGGTGACCGCGGCCACGTGGCTCGCGACAATCGCGCGCGGACGACCCACGAGCGCGCGGACCGCCGCCGGCACGCCGACGCCGATGATGACGATCACCGCGAATGCCGGTGGCATCAGCGCGAACGCTCTGCGCTGACGAACGGGGTCAGCGCGCCGGTCGCGCGGGCCGCCCTGGAGGTGAGCCCGGGCCAGCGCATCCGAGCGATGCCGGCCATCGCGAAGAGCGGGATCAGAAAGAAATAAGAGAAGAGGCTGCGTGTCGCGAAGAAGAGCGGTGCGAGCGCGAGCACGGTGCCGAGCTCGGGGCTCGTGCGGCGCGCTCGGAATGCCCACGTGAGGGCCGTGATCTCCGCGGCGATCGTGAGGACGATCAGCACCGCGGAGGGTGGCATGGGGATCGCGCCCGACGTCCCCAGGAGCACCAGGCCCGAGCCCAGCGGGAAGGTGTTCGCGACCAGCGGCGTGAAGACCCCCGCGAACCACGCCGCCGGATCGTGGACGATGAATGGCGCGTTCGCGACGGCAAAGACTCCGGTCGCGAGCCCCAGACGGCGGACCGCCTCCCGGCTCCCCCGCTCGGTCGCGACCGCCAGAAGAAGGTACGGCACGAAGAACCAGGCAAGCTGCTTCGTCGCAAGGGCCACGCCCAGGAGGAGGCCGCTCCAGCCGTGCTCGCGCCAGAGCCATGCCGCGACCAGCGGCAGCGCGTAGAGCAGATCGCTCGACCCCCCGGCGGTGAAGGCCGTGAGGCAGATCGCCCCGAAGAGCCCCGTGAGAACGAAGGGCCGCAGCACGGCGGACGCGCGCAGGGTGACCAGGGCGAAGGCGCCGTAGAGGAACGCGAGGTGGAGCGCATTGGGGTCCCAGCCGAGCCGGGTGAATGGCGCCACGAGCAGGACGGTCAGCGCGGGGTACGAGAGCCGGACGACGAACTCCCGGCTATCGCGCCTCGCGCCGACGTCGGCCCACGCCGCCTCGAGCTCGCTGTCCGAGGGGTAGTGCGCGAGC
Organism: Chloroflexota bacterium; assembly: GCA_009692785.1. Lineage (GTDB taxonomy): Bacteria > Chloroflexota > Limnocylindria > P2-11E > P2-11E > SHYN01. The sequence goes on from SHYN01000021.1 coordinate 15,069, forward strand.
TGCGCGAACCGTCCTGCGCGAAGCGGCGTGGTGTGGTCCGGACCGAGGTCGAGGTCGCGGTAGCACGCTCCGAGATCAAGGTCGGTGTAGGGATTGCGCGCCGCAAGGACGAGCCGTGCGCCGCACTCGTTCAGCGCGATCGCGTCGTTGCGGTAACGCGTCACGTCCCCGAGCGGTGGACGGGGCGGGTCGACCGCCCAGACGAGGCCGACCAGGGCCGCAGCGGAGACGACGATCCACAGCGACCGCTCGGCGCGCCACGTGGCGCGTGAGACGCCACTCGACACTTCGGCAGTGCCGCCACGCACCGCCTGCAGCAGAAGAACGAGCGCGACCGCGACAAGCACCACGACCGCGACCGCGGTCCACGCGTCGGGACGGCGATGCACATCGCCGTCAAGAAGGCCCGCCTCAAACAGGAGCGTGCCGGCGATGCCGACCCGCGCGATGCGGGTGAAGGGAGAATGATCACCCGCGGGCGCAGCAGGCGCTCGTTCGGTCACCTACGCCGCGCGACAGACGACGCCGCCGCCCAGCACCTCGTCGCCCGCCTCTGGGTCGTAGAGCACGATCGCCTGGCCGGGGGCCACGAGCGCAGGTCGCTCGAGGTCCACCGTCGCAAGGAGCCCTGCGACATCGACGGTGACCACAGCGGGTATCGGGACGCCGTGATAACGGAGCACCGCGCCCGCAGCGAACTGCGCTCCCGGAGACCGTCCCGCGGTGAACCGCAGGTCGCGAAGCCGGTGCCGGGTCGACGTGATCTCGTCGCGGCGTCCTACGACAGCGCGGTTCGCCTCCGGCTCCAGACGCAGCACGTACAGCCGTTCCCCGGTCGCCGCGCCGACGCCACGCCGTTGTCCAACGGTCAGCGCACCGATGCCGGGGTGCACCCCCACCACCGTTCCGTCCAGTCGCTCGATCGGCCCCGGCCGGAAGGCCTCGGGCGCGCGGCCGCGGACAAGGTCGTTGTGATCGCCGGAGACGAAGCAGATGTCCTGGCTATCGGGCGCGGTCGCATTCGGCAGCCCGTAGCGCACCGCGAGTTCACGGACCTCGGCCTTGTCGCGAAGCTCGCCGATCGGCAGCTCGACCCGCCCCAGCACCTCCGGCCCCAGCATGTAGAGGGCATACGACTGATCCTTCATGCGGTCGCGGGCGCGGAGCAGCCGGCGGCGCCCATCCGTGCCCGTAGCCACGCGGGCGTAGTGACCGGTCGCGAGACGGGACCCGCCCAGCTTCGACACGACGTCGTGGAGCAA
>SHYN01000022.1 GCA_009692785.1 Chloroflexota bacterium
ACGGTCACGCCGAGATCCTTGCCCGCCTGCTCGGCGCCCTTCTGCACCGTCTGCCAGAACGCCTGCGTCGCAGTGGCACCGACCATGACGATCGTGAACTGCTTCTGTGACCCGGGCGCCGCGCCCGGAACTGGGGTGGTGGCCTGCGTGCAGCTTGCCAGTACGAGGGCTGCCGCGATTGCCGCCGTGAGATGCCGCATCAGGCGGCCGTCTGCTTGCATGAACTTTCTCCTTCGCTTCTCACTTGCTTCTCACTGTCGCGCTGTGGTGACCCCGGTCTGACGCCCTGATCGTCCCGCGACCGCCCGCGTGGCGGGCCGCGCGAGACGTCGTTGTCGACGTCGGGTCGCGCCCGAGGAGGCCGCGAGATCCTTACTCCGCCCTCACCACCCCGCTCGGCGTACGAGCATCGCGCAACCCGCCGCCGCCTCGTCCACCGCGGCCCGCATCGCTGCCGTGCGCAGCCGATGCGCCGACCGCAGGGTCCGGCCCCCTACCACGTCCGGATGCCCGGCCGCGCCGTCCGAAAGCGATACACGCTCGTGAAGGCCGTGACATACAGCGTGCGATAGTCCGCGTCGCCCCAGGCCAGGTTGATCGCGGGCTCGGGACAAACGACCCGCCCAAGGACCTCACCCGCGGGCGTGAGCACCCAGATCCCGCCATTTCCGGTCGTGAAGATGTTCCCATCGACGTCGATCTTCAAGCCATCCACGCTGCAACATGACGCCCCAGCCCGGAGCGTCGCCATGCACCGCCCCTCGTCAAGCGATCCGTCACCTCTCACCCCGAACGCCCATAGCTCGTCCGACCCGGAGTCCGTCACGTAGAGGATGTCTCCGGAGGGGGAGAACGCGACGCCGTTGGGCAGACGGAGCCGATCGACCACACGGCTGGTACGACCATCGGGATCGACGCGATAGACCCCACCGGTCCCCTGTGGGTTCTCGTCCGGCCGATACTCGGGCCCGTCCGGGTCTCGGAACAAATGGGCCCAGGGGTGATCGGTGAAGTACACCGCGCCCGAGGCAGAGACTGCCACATCGTTGGGAGCGTTGAGCGGGCGTCCTTCGAACGAATCGACGAGGGTGACGAGCGTCCCATCGGCCTCGGTCCTCGTGACCCGTCGTGTGCCGCCCTCGCAGGCCAGCAGCCGACCCTCCCGATCGAGCGTCATGCCGTTGGTGCGATTGGACCGCTGCCGGAACGTGGTGATCTCAGGTCCGACGTCGAGCGGACGGAAGCGAACGATCCGGGATCGCACGATGTCCGAGAAGATCAGGCTGTCACCGAGCCAGACGGGGCCCTCGGTGAATCCGAAGCCTCCGGCAACCCGCTCGAGCCAGCCGACCTCACGAAGGGTCGTGCCGTACCCGCGGTTGGGGACGCCGGCATCGGCGGGCTCGAGCGGGACCAACCGCTCGAAGGCCGGGGACATGGGCACGTAGGCCTCAATCGTCACTGACTCACCTCGGGCTCCTCCCGAAATCGCGGATTGCAGCCGATATTCATTTAGTGAAGTCGAACTGTCAAGCCTGATCGTCTGCCCGCTGGGAACGCTCGCGAATCCTGGCTTCCGGCGAGCGAAAGAGCAGGGCGCGCCCGCACCGGCGCCACGTGCCGGCGCGGGCGCGGCACGCGCGGTGACCCTAGACTGGGGCCAGATGACCTCCCCCAAATCAGCGAAGACTGGCTCCGCGCGATCAGCCCGCGTCAGCGCCAAAGGACCCGCGCATGCCAACGCCAGGAGGCCGGCACCGGCCGGCGCCAAACGGAGCGCGCCCGATGGAGCTGGGACCCGCAAGTGGATGGACTCGTTCGCCGAGATGCTCCGCGCCGCGCGCGCCGGCAGATTCACGATCGAAGAGCTGGCGGCGCGCTCCGGCGTCAGCAGCGGACGCATCAGCCAACTGGAGCGTGCGCTCGGCAATCCCTCGTTCATCACGCTTTCCAGGCTCGCGGCGGCCCTCGACGCTCCGGTCGGCAGCTTCTTCGCTGGTCCGGCGGCGGAATCGCGGATGGTCGTTCGGAAGAACGAGCGCAAGCGAATCGTCGTCCCGCACGACAAGCTGGCCTACGAGCTCCTGACCCCGGACCTCCAGCGCAGCCTGGAGGTGTACATGTTCCACCTGCCGCCTCGCTTCGATAGCACCGGCCAACCAATCACCCACCGCGGCGAGGAGTGCATCCACGTCCTCAGCGGAGACCTCGAGGTGCACATCGAGGACCAGTCGTTTCAGCTCGCGGAGGGCGACAGCATCACGTACGATTCGGGCCGCCCGCACTTCGTGAAAAACCTGACGGAACGCACCGTCACCGCCCTCGCGGCCGTTACCCCGCCGTCCTTCTGACGGCGAGGAGATCGGCGGCGAGCGGTTCGCGGTGCGATCGCCGCGAACCGGCAGATCGCCCGCCGGACCGAAGGTCACTCGCCGCCCGCGCACCTAATGGCGGGCTCAGGTCGCCGGTCGAGTGCGGCCGGCTCCCCAGCTGTCCGGCGGTTCGGGCTGCGGGAGCACCCGCCAGTTCACACCGGCGCGGAAGACGCGCTCGTGCACCTCTCCCTCAGCGATCGTCCAAAGGATCGCCTCCTGACGCTCGGCGTCCACCTCGGTCGTCACCTGGAAGGGCCACGCGAGGAGGGGATCTCGCGGCTCGACGGCTCTGAGGACCGCGAGATGACCATGGCTGAAGTCGGCGGGATAGATGGCCGCGACGCGCACGGGAGGCATCGCAGCTCCGCTGAACCTGTCGATGCTCTGCTCGAGAAGGGGCCAGGTGATCTCCCAGTGGCCGAAGAGGCCGCCCGCGCCGTCCCGCTCGGGCCCGCCGACCGTGACGCTGCCCGTGCCATTGAGGATCCCACGATTGAGCGCAGACAGGACGCGCAGCGCCACGGGCGTGGTGAGAGCGAACGCGCGCCGGAAGACCGCTTCGCGCGCTCCCCTCTCCTCTGCGCCCTCATACGTGCGGGTGCGCAGGTCCACCAGGTGGCGAGCGGTGTCCTCCGCGCGCGCCAGCCAAGAATTCACCGAGCCTCGTTGCGGGCGACCAGGCCGCGCTCGACGTACGTCGTGCGGACGCGACGGACCTCGGCGACATCCATCCATTTCTCGAGCAGGTCGTAGAGGCTCCCGTGGTCCTCAGCGGCCGAGTCGGACCGTCCGCTGGCGCGGACCTTCTCCGCCGTCGCCTGCATCGCGTTGGCGGCGACGCCGAGCAGCGTGGTCGGCTCGATGTACATCTCATATCCCAGCGCGTAGAGCTCGTCGATCGACAGGCCCATGATCTCGTCGTCGTACTGGACCCTGTCGACGTTGATCTTGGTCCCGAGCGTCCGGATCGTCATGAGCGGCCCGCTGATCTGCTGCCTGAAGTAGCGGCTCTGCTCGACGGTCCAGCAGACCGTGAAGATCGCGTCAGAGCCGGCCGCCTTGTACGCGCGTGCTCGGCGAAGCCAGTCCTCGCGGAGCTGCTGCTCATCGGGGTGGATGTTGGCGACGTACGTGCCCGGGCGGCCGATGATCATGAAGTCGTCATCCTTCTCGCCGGCCATCGCCCTGATCTTGGCTGCGGTGCCCTCCATGTCTTCGAGACCGAGCACGTGCGGAGGTATGAAGGGGCACTTGTAGGGGAGGCCGTAGTCGTCGATGTGGAGCGCGGCGACCCCCGCGGCCTGCAGTTCCTTCATCCAGTAGACACACGCATACGGCTCGCCGAACCCCTGCTCGAAATCGACGACGATAGGCAAGGACGTGGCACGACGGACCCCGCGACAGACGCGCACCAGCTCTTCGGGCCCGATGATGCCGATGTCGGGCAAGCCGTTGACCATGGCCATCTGCAGGGATTGGATCCCGATGGCGTCGAATCCAGCGCGCTCGGCGATCTTTGCCGAGAGGACATCGTGAGCACCCATCACCCAGACCGGCTTGCCGCGGCCGAGGAGAGGGCGGAGATACGGGGTTGCGCTCATGAGCTGACTCCTAACGACGCTGGAATCTCGACCTCGCGACCGGTCGCCGACGACTCGTACGCTGCCTCGACGAGGGCAACCGCGACGGTCCCGTCACGCCCTCTTGCGATCGCGCTGGGCGCACCCTCGATCGCATCGGCGAACGCCGCGAGCTGTCCCTGGAACATCGCCAACGATGCCCCGGACGGGGGACCGGCCCGACGTGACGGCTCGGGTTGCTCGACGTACGACCAGCCGATCTGGTCACGGGTCGCGGCATCGAGCCGCCACACCGCCAGGCGCCCGTTCTCGGACGAGTCCCAGGGCAGCAGGTCGAAGACAATCTGGCCGCGCGTCCCAAGTAGATAGCCGTACTCGGTCCACTCACCGCTGCCCGAGCCCAGCGACCAGATCGGCGAGATGCTCCGGCCGACGACACCGGTCTCGAGGCGCAGGAGCAAGCCGCCGCCGAAGCGGACGACGCAGAGCCCGAAGTCCTCCCACTGCGACGCCTCCGCACTCCAGCCGAGCCGGTCCCGGGCCACGTTCATCGTCCTCGCGTACACACCCTCCGGCTCGCTCCCCGTCCAATGACGGAGGAGGTCGAGGTAGTGGGGCAGGTGGTCTTGGACGATGCCGCCGCCGACGCTCGGATCCTCCCAGCGCCAGCGATAGCCGCGCTCGTAGCCGGCCGGAACGAGATTCGCAGGATCGAGCTTGACGCTCGCGGCCCAGTGGACGCCGCAGTAGAACGGCTGCCCGATCTGCCCGTCGGCCAGGAGTTGCGCCAGCCGCGCCATCGTGGGGTGGAATCGTTTCTCATGGCCGACCGCGAGGACGACGCGCTGGGCCTTGGCGCGCTCCACCAGACGACCGCACTCGGCGACACTCCGTGCCATCGGCTTCTCGACGAGCGTGTGCAGCCCGCGGTCGATGCACGCTAGCGCCAGGTCCAGGTGCGAGTCGGGTGGCGTAGCCACGACCACCGCATCGAGTCCGGGGGTGGCGAGAAAGGCGCCGAGGTCAGTATGCGCCGGAACTTCGCCGAAGCGGGCGACGGCAGCCGCCAGCATGTCGCGGTCGCGATCGAGCAGTGCTACCAGCTCGAACCGATCGCCGGCGGCGACCGCGGGCAGGTGGGCGGTCATGGACGCCATCCCGACGCCGATGACCCCGAGACCGATCGGACTCGAGCGCTGTATCACGGCAGCGCAGGCACCCGATCCTCGACGATGCGGACCAGCTCGAAGAGCGTCCCACCCGGTGACCGCAGGAACGCGACGTCGCGGATGCCGAAGCCTGCCTCGACCCGCGACGGCGGCGCGATCTCGCTCGCGCCGGCGCGGAGCGCCCGCCGCCTCGGCTCCTCGATTTCCGCTACCTGGAACACGACGTGGCACAGTCCGTTCTGCAGCGGCGCCGCTAGCTTCCCTTCGTAGACCATCTGCCGGCCGAGGTGCAGATACTTGTCGCCCCACTTCAGGAGCGGGATCCGGTGGACCTGACCCTCGTAGGCGATACGGTCATCGACGATGAGCGAGCCTCCCATCGCCTCGATGAAGGCGATCTCCGCATCCAGGTCGGCAACCTTGGCTCCGATGGTCCAGATCTTCATTAGGCCCCCACGATCGCGAACTTACGGATTGCAGATGGTCGCAATATAGTGAAGTCGGAAAGACTGTCAAGTCGACCGCGGCGCTTGCCGCGTGTTCGCCTGCATGGGGACGATTGACGGCGTGAAGAGGCTCGCGGCGGCCCAGCCCGATGCCGGCCTGCTGATCGGAATGTCCATCGCCCTCCCGCGCCTCGACCTTGAGGCCGCCGTGTTGGAGCTCGCGAGCCTCGGGTTTCAGGGCATGGAGATCCACATCGCGCAGCTCGGCCCGGGCTTCGTCGACGTAAACGCGCAAGAGAGCCACGCCGCGGCAGCCGGGGATGTCATCCGTCGAAGCGGTCTCGTGGTCTCGACCTTCAACGTCGTCGGTCACGAGTCCTTCGCCCCCTACGCCGGCGCCGGCGCATGGCGATCCACGAGTGACGCACTCGCGCTCCACCTGCGGATGGCCGCTGCCATGGGAGCCCCGCGGGTCCTCATCTGGGAGGGCAGGGTAGAGGATCGGAGCGCTGCCGACACCGCGCCGGCGGCGCTCGCCGCGTGCATCTCCCGCGCACAGGAGCGAAGCGGCCTGCCGCAGCCGCCCGAGGTCTCGGTCGAGTGCCACCCCTACACGTTCGCCTTGCGGCACGGGATGCTCGCGGAGCTTGCCGCCGCGCTGCGGACCGTTGGCGCAGGTATCTGCCTCGACTTCTGCCACTTCGGCATCGGCGTGGGGAGAGACGTCTCCCGGGCCCTTGATCCCGACATCGTCGCGTCGATCAACCACGTCCACTACGCCGACACGGATGGTGCCACATGCGACCTCCACCTGCCGCCCGGCGAGGGGATCGTCGATATCGACCGGATCGGCCATGTGCTCGCGGGCCGTCGGCTCGCGATCTCGTGGGACCTCTTCAGCTGGCCAGGTCCCCGAGCGGCGATGCGTCGCTACATGGACCGCTATCGCTCGTTCGTCGAAGCCCACGCCGCAGCCGACGCGCCGTGAGGGCAGCGCTCGTCAGGCAGCTTCCGGCCGACCGCCTCAAGATCGAGGACGTGCCGGACCCGGTTCCCGGCCCGGGAACGCTCCTCGTGCAGATAGACGCCTGCGGGATCTGCGGCACGGACCTGCATATCCTTGCCGGCGAGTCCTACCGACCGACACTGCCCTTCGTCCTGGGCCACGAGCCCGCCGGGACAGTCATCGCCGCCGGCTCGGCGGACGCTGCCGCACTCGTCGGACGACGCGTCGTGCCGACACTCTTCGAGGGATGCGGCTCGTGCCCGCTCTGCCTGAGCGGCGCGGAGCGCCTCTGTCCGAGTCCACGGTCGATCACGGGCGTGCTCGGCGCCTGGGGAGGCTTCGCAGAGCGAATGCTGATCCGGGCCGCTCAGGCGGTCGAGATCCCAGCGGCGCTGTCTACCACGGTCGCGGCGACGCTCGTCGATGGCGGCGCGACCGCCATGAACGCGGCCGGTATCGCCCTCGAGAGGCAGGCGGGTCTCACGCTGGTCGTGGGCGGCGGACCCGTAGGTTCTCTGGTCGCCGAGCTGCTCTCCGAGGGCGGTCGGCCGCTCGTCGTGATCGAGCCGCAGCCGGTACGACGGTCCGCGCTCGAGCGGCGGGGATACGCAGTGCTGGCGGCCCTGGCCGACGCGAAGGATGCCCCCGACGTCATCGTGGAGTGCAGCGGCGGCGAAGGGGTTGTGCCATGGGCGCTCCAGCGGCTCAGCCCGCGCGGACTGCTCATTGCCGTGGGCTACCGCACCGTGCCGGCGTTCGAGATGGCCGCGGTCGCCCGGAAGGAGCTTACGGTGCGCGGGGTGCGGTCGGGAACGCGAACGGACCTGGAGCGAATCCTGGCACTCGTGGCGAAAGGACGAATTCAGGCGCCGGCCTCGACGACCTGGCCCCTTGACGGGATCAACGACGCGCTTGGAGCGCTGCGGGCAGGGCAGGTCGGCGGCAAGGCGGTGATCGCGGTGCGGCAATAGGGAGCGGCACGAGGCATCTCCGCGCTCGATGCGACGACTTGCGTGACCATGGCGCGACCGCCGAGGACAAGATGAAGGGGGCTAGCGAACGCGATGGACAAGCTGATCATCACCGTGACATGCGACTCGAGCATGTCTTATCCCGGGAATCCGCGCATGCCACCCATCGAGGACGTCGAGACGATGGGTCAGGAGTACATCCGGGCCGTCAACGCCGGTGCGTCCCTGGTGCACCACCACGGCGTGCACTACCTCGATCCGGCGATCCAGGCCGACGGGCGCAGGCTCTCGAGGGTGGATGTGAGCGGATGGCAGCGCCTGACGGAGATCATCCGATCAGCTTGTGACCCGATCGTGCAATTCGGGATCGCAAGCGCGCGCATCGAGGAGAAGATCGAGCTGATGAAGCTCCGGCCCGAGATGATGTCGTACGCGTTCAACGTGCACGACGAGTACTTCCAGCCCGATCCCGCATTCCCGCCGAACGAGATGTACGCGCTGCACCCGAGAGACGAGCTGGAGACCTTCACCCGCGCGGCGCTGAGCCATGGGGTCAAGCCGGAGGTGGAGAGCTTCTACACCGGCGCCTTCTGGAACCTGGAGTTCATCCGCAAGAAGGGGCTCCTCGCGGATCCCGTTTGGACCACGCTCTTCCTCGGCTGGCCGGGCGGCGCTTGGACGCCGCCGACGCACGACTCGCTCCTCTACCTCGTGCGGCACCTGCCCGAGCGAGTGAACTGGAACGTCAGCGTCATGGATTCCGCAACGCAGTGGAAGATCCTGCCGTTGGCGATCGCTATGGGCGGCCATGTGCGGGTCGGCTGGGAGGACAACCCCTACCTGCCCGACGGCACGCTGTCTCGCACGAACGCGGAGCTCGTAGAGGTCGCCGTCCGTATGGCGCGGGAAATCGGTCGCGAGGTCGCGAGCCCGGCGGAGGCGCGCATCATCGCGGGGTTGCCGGTATCCACCCGCGACGGCGCCGTCCGGCAAGCCAAGTGAGGAGGGCACGTTGACCACGACCAATCCGCCCGAAACGAGGAGCGACACCTCACTTGCCCTGGACGAGATCCAGCGCCGTGTCCTGTGGCTCGCGACGCTCATGGTGCACCACGCAAACCATGTCCGCCCCGATCGCGGCGGTCTGAAGGTGGGCGGCCACCAAGCGTCCAGCGCCTCGGTGGTGACGCTCATGACCTACCTCTTCTTCGAGTTCCTTCGCTCGGGAGACCGCATCTCCGTCAAGCCTCACGCGGCTCCGGTCCTGCACGCTGTCCAGTACCTCCTCGGCAACCTAGACCCCGCCTATCTCACCATGCTGCGCCAGCAGCACGGGCTCCAGGCGTACCCGAGCCGCACGAAGGACCCGGACCGTGTCGATTTCTCGACGGGCTCGATGGGGCTCGGTTCGATCGCCCCGAACTACGCTGCCCTCCTCGATCGGTATGTCCAGGGCCGTTTCGGCCATGGTGGCGGCCGGCGATACGTGTCACTCGTCGGCGATGGGGAGCTCGACGAGGGCTCGATCTGGGAGACCGTGGCGGAACCCGCGCTCGCCGGCCTCGACAACGTCATCTGGGTGGTCGACGTCAACCGGCAATCGCTCGATCGGGTCATCCCAGGAATTCGCATCCGTCAGCTCGCAGCGATGTTCCGCGACAACGGCTGGCACGTGGTCGAAGCGAAGTACGGTCGGCGTCTCGAGGAGGCCAGTCGACGCGCCGGCGGGGACCGGTTGTGCCGTCGCATCGACGAGATGTCCAACGAGGAGTACCAGTTCCTCCTCCGTGCACCAGCCGCCGTCGTGCGCTCCTCGCTCGGCAGCGCGTTCGAGGGATACGAAGACGAGGCGCTGCCGGCCCTCATCGCCGATCTCGGCGGCCACGACTTCGACGTTCTCCGAGAGGCATTCCGGACGGCCGACGGATCCCGCCAACCCGCGGTCATCTTCGCCTACACGGTCAAGGGATGGGGGCTGCCCATCGCCGGTGACCCCCTGAACCATCAAGCCCTCCTGACGAGCGAGCAAGTCGCGCCCTCGGCGGGCAGCTCGGCGTGCCGTCGGGCGATCAATGGGCGCGCTTTCCCGCGGAGTCGGCGGCCGGCGGGCTGTGCGACGAGCGTCGGCGAGCGTTGGCCGACGCACCTCGGCAGCCCCGTGCCGCCGCCCAGGTTCCCGATGACCTCGGTCGGGCGTACACGGGCACCACGTCGACGCAGCAGTCCTTCGGGCTTCTCCTGACCCTGTTGGCCCGGGAGGCGCCCGCCGTCGCGGAGCGGCTCGTGACCATGAGCCCCGATGTCGCGATCTCGACGAACTTGGGTGGCTGGATCAACCGCGTTGGGGTGTGGTCCCCCCAGGAGGTCGCCGACCGGTTCACGACGCTCGGGCCCCGCCTGATCACCTGGCAGCGGACGCCGCGCGGCCAACACATCGAGCTCGGGATCTCCGAGACCAACCTTCTGATGGCGCTCGGCCAGTTCGGCCTCGCCGCCGAGCTGACCGATGAGCCGCTGCTGCCGATCGGCACGCTGTACGACCCATTCGTCGCGCGCGCTCGACGCGCTCATCTACGGGCTCTACGGCGGTGGGCGCTTCATTCTCGTCGGCACCCCCTCCGGCGTCACCCTCGCGCCGGAGGGTGGAGCGCATCAGTCGATCATCACGCCGAGCATCGGACTAGCCCAACCTGGCATCGTGTACTGGGAGCCTTGCTTCGCCCTCGAGCTCGAGTGGATCCTCCTGGAGTCTCTGCGCGCTCTTCACCGGGCAGAGCAACCGGAGTCCGCGTATCTTCGACTCACCACGGCGGGGGTTGATCAGAGCCTGCTGCCGACGAGCGATCGCGCTGGGCTCCGCACCCAAGTCCTCTCCGGCCAGTATCGGATTGTTGATCGTGCGCTCGAGGCGGGTTACAGGCCCGGCGAGAATGCGGTCGAGATCTGGGCAACCGGGATCATGGTCCCAGAGGCGATCCGGGCGTCGGGGGACCTGCGCGCCGAGGGAATCTACGCGACCGTGGTGAACTGCGTGAGCCCCGACCTCGTCTACAGACGGTGGCAGGGCACGCTGCGTGAGCGGCGGATCTCGCGCGGAGGGCAGCTCGCGCGGCGCGGGAACATCCCGGTCGTCACCGTGATCGACGGGCATCCATCCGCCCTCGCCTGGGTGGGATCGATGCTGGGAGCGCGCGCGTATCCCCTAGGTGTGAGTCAGTTCGGTGAGTCGGCTTCCCGCGACGCGCTCTACGAGGCGTTCGGCATCGATGCACCTTCGATCGCTCGCACGTGTCGCGTTGCGATCGCCGACCTCGTCGACTAAAGCTGCCCTCTGGACCTATCGACTGGCGTTCGCCCGGAACGAACTCAGACCCCCGCGCGCTGACGCGGAGAGAGCACGGCGGCCCTGCGGAGCCCCGAAGGTCTGGAGCCCGCCTGGGACGAGCGCGAGGTGATCATCGGCAACGCCGCGCTCGTGCAAGACGCGCTCGACACGATGCCGCTGCTGCGGAAGAAGCACTAGCTAGCCGCCGCGGTCCGCCACGAAGACCCTGTGCTATGGTGCCCAGACAACTGAATACGACAGGGGTGCGCCCGAGCCGGGCGCTGAGACACGGGGTGACCGTGGACCCTTGAACCTGATCTGAGTCATATCAGCGTAGGGAGTCGCGATCGATGAACCCTCCAGACGCGGCGCTCGAGCGTCGCGATCGCGTGCTCGGCCGGTGAAGGCCGTGGTCGTTGCGCACGGCGCGTTCGATCCGGGCGACCGCTCGCAGCTCGACGGCGCCGCACTCATCTTCGCCGCGGACGGTGGCGCCGTGACGCTCGACACCTGGGGTGTGGTCCCTCAGGCGGTCATTGGAGACATGGACTCCGTCGATGAGGCCACGCTCGCACGTCTCGCGGCGCGCGGGGCCACGATCGAACGGCATCCGACCTCCAAGGACCAGACCGACCTCGAGCTTGCGCTCGCACGCGCGATGGCGGCCGGAGCGACCGAGGTCGTCGTGCTCGGCGCATTCGGTGGAGCGCGCCTCGACCACGGGCTCGCGAATGCGCTCCTGCTCGCGGACCCGCTGTACTCGGGGATCGCGCTTCGGGCGGTACGCGGAGCGGCCACCGTGTCGGCGCTCCGCGGGCCCGGTCGACGCGTGCTTGCGGGCCGGACCGGCGAGAGCGTCAGCCTCGTGCCGATCGGGGACGTGACGGATGTGCGGAGCGAGGGTCTCGCCTACGCGCTGCGTGGCGAGACGCTGGCACTGGGCCGTGCCCGCGGCGTGAGCAATGAGATCCGTGCCGCTCCCGCGGCCGTGTCCTGCGGAACCGGCGTGCTGCTCATCATCGAGATCGCGAGGAGGAAATGAACATGGTCGAGCAACGGTGGCGGACGGTGGACATCGTCGTGGCCGCAGCGATCGGGGTGGCGTTCGGGGTGGTCTTCTTTGCCTGGAACTCCGTCTGGGAGGTGCTGAAGCCGGCCTTCGTCTTCCTGCCGCCGGCCCGGAACCTCATCTACGGGATGTGGCTCGTTCCGGCGGTGCTCGGAGCGCTCATCGTGCGCAAGCCCGGCGCGGCGCTCTTCACCGAGCTCGTCGCCGCGGTCGTGGCTTCGCTTCTGGGCTCGCAGTGGGGACTCGACACGATCCTTTCGGGGTTCGTTCAGGGCGCCGCGGCCGAGCTGGTCTTCGCGCTCACGCTGTACCGCGTCTGGACTCCGGTCGTGGCGGTCGCCGCGGGGGCGGCGGCCGGCTTTGGCGCGTGGATCCACGACATGCCGGTCTACTTCCCGAAGGTGGCGCTCGGCGACCAGCTGGTCATCGGCGCGTTCATGCTCACCAGCGCCGCCGTCATCGCGGGTCTCGGCTCGCAGGCACTCCTCACCGCGCTCACCCGCACCGGCGTGCTCGCCTCGTTCGCCGCGGGTCGGACGCAGCAGCGGATCTGACCCGACCGGCGATCGAGGCCCGCGGCTGGGGCTGGCGGCACGCGGGCCGGAGGGCGTGGGCGCTCCGCGGTCTGGACCTCGTCATCGAGCACGGCGAGCGGGTGCTCCTCCTGGGGCCCTCGGGCTCGGGAAAGAGCACCCTGCTTGCCGCGATCGCGGGACTCCTTGCACGCTCGGGAGCCGGTGAGGCCGAGGGTACGCTGCGGGTCGACGGGACCACCGGGGTCGTGTTCCAGGACCCCGAATCGCAGCTCGTCCTCGCGCGCGCCGGCGACGACGTCGCCTTCGGCCCGGAGAACACCGGAGTCCCCGCGTCCGAGATCTGGTCGAGGGTGGACACCGCCCTTGCCGCCGTGGGCTTCCCCTACGGCCGCGATCGCTCCACCGCCGCGCTCTCCGGCGGCGAGAAGCAGCGGCTCGCCATCGCCGGGGCTCTCGCGCTCCAGCCCACCATCCTCATCCTCGACGAGCCCACGGCAAACCTCGACCCCCTCGGTGCGCAGCTCGTGCGCGGCGCGCTGCAACGAGTGCTTGCGGGCAGAACGTGCGTGATGGTCGAGCACCGCGTCGCCGACGCGCTCGACCTGATCGACCGGGTCGTGGTCATCGCCGCGGGCGGCGGTGTGATCGCGGACGGGACCCCCGAACGGGTCTTCGGCGAGCAGGGTGCCGCGCTGGCCGCGGCCGGGATCTGGGTCCCCGGGCCTCCGCCGCTCGCACCGCCGCGCCGTGGCACGCCGAGCGACGCGATCGTGTTGGAGGCACGTGAGCTTGCCTTCGCCTACCCCGGAGCGATCATCAACGCGCTTGCCGGGGTGAACGTCACTCTGCGATCGGGACGCACGGTCGCACTCGTCGGCGCGAACGGCTCGGGCAAGTCCACGCTCGCACTCCTCATCGGCGGGCTCGTGCGGCCCTCTCGCGGGGCGGCCCGCGATGCGGGCGGCGCCGACCTCGCGCGACTCCGCGCGCGCGATCTCATCTTGCGCGTCGGCTCGGTCTTCCAGGACCCCGAGCACCAGTTCGTCACCGGACGGGTCGTCGACGAGCTCACGATCGGACCGCTCCGCGCGGGTCGAGCGCGGGTCGAAGCGCGGCGCCTCGCGAGCGAGCTCCTCGAACGCACGGGTCTCGCCGCGCTCGCTGAAGCGAATCCGTTCACGCTTTCGGGAGGTGAGAAGCGCCGCTTGAGCGTTGCGACCGCTCTTGTCACCGCGCCCAGCGCGCTCATCCTGGACGAGCCCACCTTCGGACAGGACCGCCTGACCTTCGGTCAGCTGCTCGCCCTGCTCGCGGACTTCCGCGACGGCGGCGGTGCGCTCTGCGTCGCGAGCCACGACCCCTTCCTCGTGTCGGCCCTCGCCGACGAACGGCTCACGCTCGTGGCCGGACGTGTCCGGTGAGGCTCCTCGCTCCGTTGAGCCCGGACCCGCGCGCACCTCTGGCACGCGCCCACCCGGTGGCAAAGCTGGGCGGGGCGGCCGCGCTCTTCCTCGCGCTCTTCCTCGCGATCGATCCGCTGACACCGGCGATCATCCTCGGCGTCCTTCTCGCGGCGCTGCCCGCGAGCGGCCTGGCGCCCCGCGCACTCGTCACCCGCGCCGCGCCCCTCGCCCTTGCCGCACTGAGCATCGCGCTCTTCAACACGCTCTTTGGCAACGGGGGGATCGCGGGCGGCGTCGCCGTGGGCCTGCGCCTTCTCGCGATCGGTCTCGCCGGCCTCCTCGCGCTCGCCACGATCGATCCCACGGACCTTGCCGACGCGCTCATCGAGCACCTCGGTGCGCCGCCACGGTTCGCGATCGGCACGCTCGCCGCCTTCCGCTTGCTGCCGATCTTTGCGCGCGAGTGGGAGACGATCGGCCTCGCGCGCCGAGCGCGTGGCATCGACGAGTCGTCACTCGGCGACCGCGTGCGCGGCTTCGCGGAGCGCACCCTCGCCCTGCTCGTGGGCGCGATCCGCCACGCGACTCGGCTCGCCGCCGCGATGGACGCGCGCGGCTTCGACTCCGGACTTCCCCGGACGCGCGCTCGCCCGCGGCCGCTCCAAGCAGGCGATCGAGCGTGGCTCCTGGCCGCGATCCTGCTCGCCACCGGCGCGACCGCGGCATCGATCGCGGTCGGCACCTGGCGCTTCGTTCTAGGGCAGTAAGGCCGAGGGCGAGCCGTTCGGTGCAGCCACCGGTACGCTTCGCCCCGTGCTGTGGGCACTCGCGTTCGGCGTCCTTTTCGGACTCGTGGTCGGCGTTCGCCTGCTGAAGGGCCGGGCGTTCCGCCAGTCCGATCGGCGACGCGCGGAGGCACAGGAGCAGGAAGCCCACGCCTCGAACGCCGAGGCCCAGCAGATGAGCGAGTCGGTCCTCCGCGGTCGCATCAGCGAGCAGCTCGCCCCGCTGCGCACCGACTTCCCATTCGAACCGGCCGACGCGCGTTTCCTCGGGAGCCCTCTCGACTTCATCGTCTTCGACGGCTACACGGACGTCAGCGCCGGCCTGACCGAGCGACTACGCGAGATCGTCTTCATCGACGTCAAGACCGGTGCGGCGCGCCTCACGGCGATCGAACGCCGACTCAAGGTGTGCGTTGAAGAGGGTCGGGTCCACTGCCGGGTCTTCGACGCGACGTGACCGAGGTGGCGGAAGCGCTCATCGGCCTCGTGGTCGGCCTGGTCGTCGGCATCTTCCTCGCCTGGCAGCTGCTGCGGTCGCGAGCAGGCACGGACAGCGCGGAGCAGCTCGACCGTTGGCGCTCCGAGGTGCTGCCCGGCCTTCGGCGGAACGATCTCGCGTCACGGCGCACCGGCATCAAGACCCGGCTGGGGGCTGAGATCTCGAAGGCGCTCTTCGACTTTCCGTACCGCCATGCGGATGCTCGCTTCGTCGGACACCCGGTCGAGTACGTCGTCTTCGATGGCTATTCCGAGGTGAAGGGTCGCGAGGCGGACGCGATCTCGTCGATCACGTTCCTCTACGTGCAGCGACGTCCCGGCCCGGCGCCGCGGGAAGCGACTCTCGTCGAAGAGTGCCTCGCCGGAGGGAGGATCAGGTGGCTTACCTGGTCATTGCCGGCCGCCGAGCCGCCAACGTGACCGCGCGGTAGCGTCAAGAGCACGCTCGCTCCGCGGCGAGCGAGCGAGGGTCACGCGGATGGTCCCGCGCCGCATCAGCGCGAGTGCGGACTCACCCGAGCCGGTAACCGACCGCGCGGATGTTCACCGGCAGCGGCGCCCCGGCCGCCTTCAGCTTGGCGCGCAGGCGGGCGAGATGCGCCTTGAGCCACTCCGGATCGGGCTCGCGCTCCTCGGGCCAGCCCGCACGAAGGAGTGCG
>SHYN01000023.1 GCA_009692785.1 Chloroflexota bacterium
CGTCGCGAACGCGCGGGACATGTCCGCGCCGCCGAGAAGAAGGAAGGACATGATCGGGAGCATGAGGGCGAGCTCGACCATCGATTGGCCGCGCTCGCTCCGCTCAAAGCCGAGCCGCATCTCGCGAGTTTAGGTGGCTCCGTTCCCCTGCAAACGGTGGCGGTCTGGTGTCAGTTCGTCGACGCTTCCCGGGCCGTGGCGACGACGCCCGCGACGACCGTGAGCGCGCTCGCGACATCCGCTGCGGTCGTTCCGCGATGGGTGCACATCCGTATCCGCGGCGAGTCCCCGAGGTAGCGCGAGAGCCGCAGGCCATGCTCGGCGCACGCACGCTGGAACGTTCCCGCTTCCATCACCCCGGGGTCAAGCTCGAACCCGACAATGTTCGTCACCACGCCTGCTGCGTCGATGTTCACGCCCATGATCCGCGCGAGACCGACCGCGAGCGCCTTGGCATTCGCGTGGTCCTCAGCAAGACGGTCGGCCATCGTCTCGAGCGCCACGAGCGCGGCCGCCGCGATGACACCGGCCTGGCGCATCGCGCCGCCCAGCGTCTTCCGGACGCGCCGCGCCTTTGCGACGGTCAGGCGGTCGCCGCAGAGGATTGAACCGACCGGCGCCGAAAGCCCCTTTGAGAAGCAGAACTGCACGGTGTCGACAGGAGCGCAGAGGGCCGCGGCGGTCGTGCCGAGAGCGACCGCGGCGTTGAAGATCCGTGCGCCGTCGAGGTGGACCCGCGCCCCTCGAGCGTGGGCGAGGTCGGCCACCGCCTTTGTTTCCGCGGCGGTGATGACCGTGCCGCCGCAGTTATTGTGGGTGTTCTCGAGGCAGACGAGCGCCGTGCGGGCGTACGTGCCAGCCGACGGCCGGATCGCTGCCGCGATGTCGTCGAGCGCCGGCAGGCCCACGCGGTTCGGCACGGTGCGGCCGTGGAGTCCGCCGAGAACAGCGAAGGCGCCCATCTCGTTCTGATAGATGTGCGCCATGTCGCCAAAGACGACCTCCTCGCCGCGCTCGGCCTGAGCGAGGATGCCGCAGAGGTTCCCCATCATCCCGCTGGGGACGAAGACCGCGGCCGCCTTGCCGACCGCGGCTGCGGAGGCGTCCTCGAGGCGATTCACCGTTGGGTCCTCGCCGTACTGGTCATCGCCGACCTCGGCCGCGGCCATCGCGCGCCGCATCTCGTCGGTGGGAAGCGTGAAGGTGTCGCTGCGAAACTCGAGGATGTTCATCGGGCGAGTGCCTCCTTGAAGATGGTGACGGCCTGTAAGAGGAAGGGTGCCACGAGGATCGCCGGGAGAAAGTCCGCGACCGCGACGTCGCGGATACGAAGCAGTCTCAGGCCAACGCCCAGGATGAGCAAGCCACCGACCGCATTCATCTCGCTGAGCTGGTCACTCGACAGGAGCCCGCTGAACGTCGCGGCGCCCGCCGCGAGGCTGCCCTGGTAGACGAGGATGACAGGGATCGCCAGGAGGACGCCCCAGCCGAGCGTCGCCGCGAGCGCGATGGCGGTGAAGCCATCGAGGACGCTCTTGATGGTGAGCAGCGTCGCATCGCCGGAGAGGCCGTTCTGGATCGAACCGAGGAAGGTGAGCGGGCCGACGCAGAACACGATGGTCGCCGTGACCAGTCCCTCGGCCACCGTTCCCTCGCCGCGTCCAAGGCGCCGCTGGAGCTGCGCGCCGAGGTCTCCCAGACGCCGTTCGATGCCGGCCTGGGTGCCGATCGCACCGCCGAGGAGGACGCTTCCGAGAAGGATGAGAAGGTTGCCGGTCTGGAGCGAGAACTTCACACCCATGACGATCGTGAACAGCCCGACGCCGTTGACGAGGTTCTCCCGCAAGCGTTCCGGAAGTCGGTCGCCCAGCAACGTGCCGAGCAGACCGCCAATGAGGACCGTCGCCGCGTTGAGGAGCGTGCCGGAGAGGAACACGGAGGATGCCTAGTATGCGAGATGGTGACGACCGTTGCGGTCCTCGCGCGCGGCGACTTCAAGGCCGCCGCGTTCAGGGCCACGATCCCCGGCCACGAGTTCCTTGCCGTAGACCCGCTCGGCGCGCTGGCTGATGCGGCGCGCGCGGAGGTGGCGATCGGCGGGAATGACCCCGAGCGCCTCGGAGCGCTCCTCGCCGCCGCACCTGGACTGCGGTGGTACGCGACGACCGCGGCCGGTGTCGATCGCCTCGTCGCGGCGGGCTTCGCCGATCGCCCGGACCTCGTCCTGACGAACAACGCGGGCGCCTACGACGTGTCGATGGCCGAGCACGCCATCGCTCTGATGTTCTCGGCCGCCAAAGGTCTTTCCGCGTACACCAGGAGCCAGGCCGCCCGAGCGTGGGTGCGCGGGCCCAGGCCGGCGGAGCTCCGCGGCGCGACGCTCGTCGTGCATGGGATGGGCGCGATCGGCTCCGAGTGTGCGCGCCTGGCCGCGGCGCTCGGGATGGACGTCATCGGCGTCCGGCGCCGTCCGGGGGCGCCACCCCCGTGGGTCCGGCGCGTCGTCGGCCCGGAGCACCTTCTGGAGGTCGCGCGCGAGGCGGACTACCTCGTCGCGGCGGCGCCGCTCACGCCAGCGACCCGGGGGTCCATCTCTGCGGCCGTCCTCGCCGCGCTGAGGCCCACCGCCTGGCTCGTGAACATCGGCCGCGGCGCGATCGTGGACGAGGATGCCCTCGTCGCCGCGCTCGCGGCCAGCCGGATCGGTGGTGCTGCGCTCGACGTCTTCAGCGTCGAGCCGCTCCCCAAAGACCACGCGCTCTGGGTCCTGCCCAATGTCATCATCACGCCGCATGCCTCGGCGTTGTCGCCCAGCATCATCGGTCGCACCATCGCGATGTTCGCGGCGAACCTTGAGCGCTGGAACCGGGGAGAGCCGATCCAGAATCGCATCGATCCGGAGGCAGGGTATTGAACGGGCACCTCGCGCGGCGCACCGAGGGCTTCAGTGAGTCGGTCATCCGCGAGATGAGCCGGCGGAGCACTGTCCACGGTGCGATCAATCTCGCTCAGGGGTTCCCCAACTTTCCCGCGCCGCCATGGATCAAGGCGGCGGCGAAGCAGGCCATTGAGGACGATGTGAATCAGTACGCCATCACCTGGGGCGCGCTGTCGCTGCGCACCGCGCTGGCCCGCTTCTACGGCGAGCGGTATGGGATGGAGGTCGATCCGGAGACGATGCTCACCGTCACCTGCGGCTCGACCGAAGCGATGCTCGCCACCCTGCTCGCCATCGTCGATCCCGGTGACGAGGTCATCGTGCTCGAGCCTTTTTACGAGAACTACGGTCCCGACGCAGCGCTCTGCGGTGCGACGCCGGTCTTTGTCCCGATGCGCGGACCGGAGCAGCGGGTGGACCCCGACGAGCTGCGGCGCGCGTTCACCGCACGGACCAAGGCGATCATCGTGAACACGCCCAACAATCCGACCGGCCGCGTCTTTTCGCGTGGCGAGCTGGAGCTCATCGCCGCGCTCTGCATCGAGCACGACGCGATCTGCGTGACTGACGAGATCTATGAGCACATCCTGTACGACGGCACCCACGTGCCGATGGCGACGTTGCCGGGAATGGCGGGGCGGACCGTCACCATCTCCGGCGCGTCGAAAACGTTCTCCGTGACGGGCTGGCGCGTGGGCTGGATCGTCGCGCCGCCGATGCTCACCGCCGGGATCCGCAAGGTCCATGACTTTGCGACCGTCGGGGCCCCCGCCCCGCTCCAGGAGGCGGTGGCGAGCGCGCTCGGCAGGGGAGGGGCGTACTTCGCGACGCTCGCCACCGAGTACCGCGCGCGTCGTGACATCCTGCTGCCGCTTCTTGAGGCCGCAGGGTTCCGGCCCAACCGGCCGGAGGGTGCCTACTACGTGCTCTGCGACATCGGAGGCTTCGGCTTCGCCGACGACACGTTATTCGCGCACTGGCTCGTGAGCGAGGTGGGGGTGGCCGGGGTTCCCGGTTCCTCGTTCTTCTCGCGACCGGAGCTGGGGCGGCACCTCATCCGCTTCACCTTCTGCAAGACCGACGAGGTCCTTCACGCCGCGGGGGAACGCCTCGCCATGACGGGCGACCTTGCGCGGAGGCGCCGCTAGCGCGGACCCTGCGCGCTACTGCGCGAGGAGCGGCTCCACGGTCGTGCGCGAGGCGAGCCACGCGGCCGCGCTCTCGAACTCGTTCCGGAAGAGCACGACCGGCTGCCCGCCGATCTGCGACTCGATCTGGCGGATCTCCTCCGGATTGGGCGTCGTGAGTGGCACCGGCGTGAGCGAGGCGAGGCGTCCGGAGAGCGAGCGCGCCTCCTGCTCGCGGCCCAGCGATCTGAGCGCCGCCGGGTACGAGGTTCGCACGCTGAAGATGCCGTTCGCGGAGCCCTTCGCCATGCCCGTCTCGAATGCGCTCACGGACTCCGCGAATCGTCCGGTCTGGAACGCGGCCTCGCCGTAGTTGAACCAGGCCTCGTACGAGTCGATGGAGACGGATTCGGCGCGCGCGCGAGCGAGAAGGGCGAATCGGGAGGGGACGTCGAACCAATCGTCACCGACGATCGCGCGAAGGAGGTCCTCGTCCTCGCCGCGGTAGATCACCGCGTACCGGTACTGGAAGGGCAGCCAGTTGCGCGCAAACCACTGGTACGAGAGCGGGACGGAGGCCCCGCGCATCGGATCGCTCGCATAGAAAGTCCCCTGGTCGTCGTCGTATCCGCGTACCACTCGCCAGTGGGAGATCCGGGACGAGTCGTCGAGCCACTGGGTGACCATCGGCGCGAAGTCGTTGGTGATGAGCGTCTTCATGAGCTCGTTCGTGCCATTGTTCCTGGCGAAGGCGTGAAGGCCGAGCTGCGAGCTTACGTAGGCGTCGATCCCGGCGCTGCCCATGCCTCGGAGCCAGTTTGTGCCGCGGAGCGGGATGCGCGCCTCCTCTTGGGAGACGCGGACGCCCATCGAGGAAAGGATCATCGACACCGAGGCCGGTCCGCAGTTGTTGAGCGATTGCCAGACATGGCTCATCGCGACATCGGCCCGCACCGCGGCAGGCCTGACGAGTACGGGGCGCTGCGCTGTGACCGGCGCGGCCTGCGCGGTCCCGGGGAGGGTCCCGGTCGCGACGGTCGCCAGCACGGCGGCGACGATGAACCTGCGCATTGCGGAATCCTACCGAGCCGCTCGGAAAGGCGAAAGCGGGAGGTACCATCGAGAGCGATGGGCACTTTCTCAACGACCCTCACCCGCGGCCGACTCGCCGCGCATCCCCTCTGGGGAGCCGTCCTCGCGGCTCCGGCGCTTGCGGCGCGCCTCGTGCTACCGGTCGTGGTATCGGCGGCGGTCGAGGACCGCGAGACGGTCGAGGGCACACCGGCCGGAGCGCGTCTCGAGCGCCTCTCGCTCACGGAGCTCGTGCGTGAGGCGCGAGCGGCCGCCCAGGCCGGGATCGGCGGTCTCCTCATCTTCGGCGTGGCCGACCGGAAGGACGAGGACGCGGTCCTCGCCACCCAGCGCGACCACATCTTCCTTCGCGCCATCCGAGCAGTGAAGGAGGCCGTCCCCGACCTCGCGGTCATGAGCGACGTCTGCGTCTGCGGTCACACCGCGCACGGGCAGTGCGTCCTCTTCGCGTCCGGCGGCGGCGCAGACGTCGCCGCGACGCTGGAGCGCCTCGCGGAGATCGCGCTCGTGCACGCCGACGCGGGAGCGGACCTCATCCTTCTGTCGTCGATGCTCGATGGGGCCGCCGGAGCGGTCCGTGGCGCGCTCGACGCGAACGGGCATGCGGGTGTGCCCGTCGCTGCGACCACCGCGCTCGAGAGCGTGCTCTATCAGGTGCAGCGCCGATCGATCGGCGCGGTGCCCGTCCAGGATCGAGCCGTCCCGCTCCTCGCTTCCGACGATCCGAGCGCCGCCCGGGCACGCGCCCGCCGCGACGTGGCAGCCGGCGCCGACGCGATCGTCGTCACCCCGGGCGCACCGGGTCTGGACGTCGTGGCGCGGCTCACGCGCGACGTGACCGTTCCGGTCATCGCCCACCATACGGCCGACGAGCACGCGCTCTACGCCGCCGCGGAAGGCGAGGTCGATGCGCTCGCCATCGAGCATGAGCTCGTGGCCTCGTCCCGGCGCGCGGGCGCGGACCTCATCATCACGCATGCCGCCCTCGGCATCGCGGAGCTGTTCTGACCGAGGCGCCTTCCGCCGACCCGATGCGTCACGAGCGCGTGGTCCTCGCGAACGGGATCCGTGTTCTCGTGTCCGATATGCCGGCGGCCCGGTCCGTCTCGCTCGCGATCTACGTCGGCGTGGGGTCGCGCTCGGAGACGCGCGCGAATGCCGGCGTCGGCCACTTTGTCGAGCACATCGTCTTCAAGGGCACCTCGCGGCGGCCGACCGCCGCGGACATCAGCCAGGAGATCGAGAGCAAGGGCGGTGCCGTGAACGCCTCCACCGACAAGGAGGTGACGGTGTTCTGGGCGCGGGTGCCCGCCCGGCACTACCTGGTGGCGCTTGACGTCATCGCCGACATGATCCGCGGGCCGATGCTCCGGCCGGAGGATGTGGAGTCCGAAAAGCCGGTCATCGTCGAAGAGATCCGGATGTATCGCGACCAGCCCCAGGATCGCGTTCATGGCCTCATGGACGAGCTCCTTTATCCCAAGCACCCGCTCGGCTGGGAGGTCGCGGGGCGCGAGGCGGTGGTCAACGCGCTCACCGCCGATGGCGTCCGCGCCTTCATGACCGAGGGTTATGCGCCGGAGCGCATCGTCGTCGCCCTGGCGGGGCGGCTCGACGTGGCCGAGGCCATCGCCGCGGTCGACAGGCTGCTCGGTGACCTCGCCCCACGGAAGGTCGCGCGGCTGGTGCCGGCACCGGCGTCGTCGTCACGGCGCTCGCGGGTGCTCTCGCGCCGCGGCGAGCAGGCGCATCTGTGCATCGGCTGGCGAACGGTCCCGCAGGACGATCCGGACCGATATGTGATCGACATGCTCAATGCCGTCCTCGGCGAGGGCATGTCCAGTCGCTTGTTCAGCGAGCTCCGCGAGAAGCGCGGCCTCGCCTACGACGTCCACTCCTACGGCACCCAGTATCTCGATGCCGGCCATCTCGGCATCTACGCCGGGGTCGCGCCGGACCGCGCGAGCGATGCGATGGCCGCGGCACTCGTGGAGGTCGCCCGTCTCCGCGACGAGCTCGTCCCTCTGGATGAGCTCATGCGGGTCCGTGATTTTGCGAAGGGCCGACTCGAGCTGCGCCTTGAGGACAGCCGCGGGGTGTCGTCCTGGCTTGCGGGCCAGGAGCTCTTTCTGGGCCGCGTCCGGACGGTGGACGAGATTTGCGGCATCATCGATGGGATCGGCGCGGAGGACATCCGCCGCGTCGCTCGCCGGTACCTCCTTCCTGAGCTCGCGTACGTCACGGCCGTCGGCCCCAGGGCCACCGTGACGCGGATCGCGGCGCCGGGCGAGGAGCCGGTCGCGATGGAGATGGCCACATGAGCGAAAACGTCCAGCGCACCCTCGTCGTCCTCAAGCCAGATGCCGTGCAGCGTGCGATCGCCGGCGAGCTGCTCGCCCGATTCGAACGCAGGGGCCTGCGGATCGCCGCGCTGCGCCTGATGAGGGTCAGCCGCGCGCTTGCCGAAACGCACTACGCGGTCCACGCCGGCAAGTTCTTCTACGACGACCTCGTCAAGACCATCAGCGCTTCTCCGGTGGTCGCGATCGTCCTCGAGGGGCCGAATGCGATCGCGGTCGTGCGCGCCATGGTGGGCGCCACCCGCCCGCACGAGGCGGCACCGGGCACGATCCGCGGCGACTACGCGCTCGTCGGGCTTCGCAACCTGGTCCACGCCTCCGACGCGCCCGAGACGGCCGCGACCGAGATCGCACTCTGGTTCCCCGAGGGCGTCGTGTCGTACACCCGCGACGTCGAGCGGTGGATGACGGATGAAGGGGCGCCGGCCTAAGGGCCCGGGCGCGAGTTGCCGCGGCCAGGCGGTGTCTTCGCCGCAGCGGTGCGTCTGTGCGGCGGCCGGGGCGTCTGTGCCGCAGCCGGCGGCGTTGCCTCGGGTCGGTCGACTTCGGACTCGGTCGGCCGAGCACCGGTCGGGGCCAACGGTCGTGGGCCTCCCTCGCTCGAAGTCGCCTCCCCTCGACCCCGCCGGCTGCTCCTTGACGGCGGGGCTTTAGAACCTTTCGGGCCGCCGCGACGTTGCCTGGGTCGGCCGAGCGCCCTTGGCATCGTGGCCTCCATCGAAGTCGTCTCCCCAGTCCCGGCGGGCGTGCGGTTACAGCGGGCGAAGGGCTTGCAGGAAGCGTTCGGCGAAGACGGCGATCGGTTGAAGGAGCCCGTTGGGGAAAAGACCACCGAGGAGGAGGCCGAGAAAGATGATGCCGCCGATCACGCCGGCGACGGGGCGGCGCTCGATGTGGAATGGGTCCAGTGGGTCACTGAAGAGGGCGAGGCTCGCGCGGAGCTGGGCCGCGAGCAGCAGGAGCGTCGAGACCACGAGCGCGGTGCCCGCCACGCCGGAGTACTGGTAGGCGATGAGCTCGACGAAGAAGCGGCCGGGAAAGCCGACGAGCGGGGGAGCGCCGATCATGCCGATCCCCCCGGCGACGAATGCTGCCGCCGCGAGCGGTGCGTAGCGCGCGCGAGGGTCGTCCATCCCCGCTCGCGACTCGAGCGCGCCGGCCGCGAGCAGCTGCTGCGTCGCGCTTGCACCGGTCGCGAGCGTGATGGCAAGTGCGCCGACGATGCCGGGGCCGGAGAGGGTGCCGATCCCGACGAGCGCGGCGCCGAGATTCGCGATGACCGAGTACACGACGAGCCGGCGGAGGCCCGTGGCGCCGAGCGCGAGCACACCGCCGCCGACAGCCGACACGAGCCCGATGCCCAGCAGAAGGTCCTGCACTTTTGTGATCTGGACGATCGCGGGCAGAAGACCGGAGAGGGTGAGGATATCGGCAAAGGTGATGAACGTCACGGGTACGAGCACTCCGAAGTAGAGGCCCAGTGCGGCGGCCGGCGCCTCGCTCGCGAGCAGCGCCGCGTGCGTGTGAAAGGGAATCGCGGCGAGCATGAGCGCAAAGGCGACGACAAGGATCACCACGAGAAGGACGAACGTCGCGGCGGGCTGGTCGTGGGGCAATCCTGACGCGAGCGCGAGAGCGCTGAGCGCGAGGCAGCCACCGAGCACGACGAACGAGAAGTGTCGGGTCGCCGCCTCGACGCTGCGGTTCTCGGTGACGTGGAACGTGAACGATCCCACCGGCACAAGGAGGCCGAGGATCAGCACGCCGCACATCGCGAGGGGTGCCTCGAGCGCGAGCACGGCATAGGCGCACGCCGCGACGGCCAGCGCGGTGGGGAAGAAGTTGTACGCGGGCTCGTCGATCAGGACGTGGACGACGAGAAGCAGCGTCGTCGCGAGGAGGATGAGTGCGGCAAGCCGCCCAAGGGAGGAGAGCCTGAGGGTGAGATCCAGAAGGTCACCCGTCGTGTCCGCTGGCGTCGCGAAGGTCAGACCGATCGCGACAGCCAGCGCGATGAGGGTCAGTGGTCCGGCGAGGCGGAGGTGCTTCCGCACGGCAAAAGCGAGGCAGGCTGCGATGGCAAGACTGCCGCCGGTCGCGATGAGAATCACTGGTCGCGCGTCACTCGCTCGTTCACGATCAGATAGGCGCCGGCGAGCGCGACGACCACCTGGAGCCAAGCGATAAGGAGCGAGAGGGCGAGGTGCGGTCCATCGGTGAGGCGCAGGAGCAGCTGCACGCCCCCGGTCATGAGCAGCGCGCCGAGCGTGCTCCGGACAGCCGACCGCGCCGACAGAAGGATGGCGATCCCGGACGAGAGCAGCCAGAAGGCTCCGACCTGCAGTGTGAGCCCGCTCGTGTCGCCTCCGAGCAGCGGTGTCGCCGCCTCGGTCGCGGTGGCGCTCCGGAATGACGCGAAGGCCGCGGCGGTCACGCCCGCGGCGACGAGCGTCGCCATCCAGAGGCGCCAGCCGGGCTCCTCGCCGTACGTGTCGTCGCCGGCGGCGATAAAGAGGATCGCGGCGGCGACCGTGCCGGCGCACGCCGCGACGGCGAGCAGTGGCAGCGAGGTGTTGCCGGCGCCGATCGCGTCGGCCGCAAGCGAAACGAGGAAGAAGGCACCCGCCATGCGCCGCAACCGCGCAGCGCCATTCGCCGCGAGGACCGTCATAGCCACCGCACCGAGCTCGATCAACGGACCGACCAGACGAGGAGCAGAGCGATGAGGATAATGGCGAGTCCCACGCCGGCACGGCGTTCCAGCAGGGAGAGTGCGGTGGCTAGACGTGTCGCGGTCCAATCGAGCGCCGAGAACGCGGCCAGGCCGGCGGGCACCGGGTCGGCGAGTCGGACCACGAGATGCAGACCCTCGACCATCCGCTCGGCCTCGCGCACGACGGGTTGGAACGAGCGCACCGCGGCCACCACAAGGACGGCCACCGCCACGAGGAAGGGTGCTGCAAATGAAGTCCCGGTGACCTCGGGTGGGAAGGGCCGCCCGATCGTGATCACGATCCCGGCGTATGCGGCCGGTGCGATGAGGATGCCGAGGAGGATCGCGATCAGGAAAGAGGTCGTGGCCGCCGTGACCTCGAGACCGATGGGCGCGATCGCGATCTGAGCGCGCCGCGCCAGGTGAGCGAGTTGCAGCCCGAGCACGCCGGCGACCGCGAGCAGTGCGAGCGCGATGCTTGCCGCATCACCGGCTTCGAAAGCGCCGATCGCCATGACCGCGAGGCCCGTCACCGTCACCGCGGCACCGCTCTGGAGCACCAGGTAGGCCCGGTGCGGCGGCGACCACACGGACTCCGCCACGGCGACGGCCGCATCGCCGACGAGGACGACGAGAGCGGCACCGAGCGAAAGCGGCGTGCCCAGTGCGAGCCCGATCCAGAGCGTCGCGAGCGCCACGTCGTATCGGACGACCTCCCATTCGGCGGTGTGCGCCAGGGATACCGCGGCGGCGTAGGCGATCGTGAGGATCGCTGACGCGAGGACGACATGGCTCCAGTGGAGTTCGGGATATGCGACGGTCGCGGCAACGAGCAGCGCGCCGACCACGATCGCGCGGGTCGGGACCTCTCGCCATCGCACCGCCACGCCCAGCACGATCGCAATGATGATCAGCGCGAGCAGGATCCGGGGTCCTGTCTCGATGCTGGGCAGACCAAGCGTGGTGAGGTCCGTGCGGGTGACGCCGAGGAGCCGAAGGAGCACGAGCGTCGCGCCGATCCCCGCGGGCATCGTGACGAGCCCACGCAGGGTCTCGCGCTCGGCGCTTCGGGTGCTCGCGCGCTGGTAGCGCCACGGCACGAATGGGTAGAGCCCGGCAAAGAGCGCGGCACCGAGTGAAGCGGCAAGCACGATCCCCGGGCTGATCGCGGTGGCCCTGAGGTCGCCGAACCGGAATGACGCCCCGCCGAACCGCGACACGAGGAGCGCCGCGAGGACGAAGCTCTGGAGGCCCACCGCCAGGTAGGCGGCGACCCGTGCGGCGGCCGGAGGTGGCGCCACGATGAATACGGCAGCGGAGGTGAATGCGGCGAGCACGCCGAGGAGGACCGACGCCGCGATGAGGTCGTCGCTCACCGCGAGCGCGATCGTCGTCAGTCCGCTGGCAAGGATGAGTGGGGCCAGCACGGGCGAGCGCTCGCCTCGCGTGGCCGCGATCAGGCTTGCCACGGCATACGCGGTGACGAGGCCGGCGCCGATCGCACCGATGCCATCAAGCCGGTACGACGCTTGGATCGTTGGACCACCGGCCGCGGACCACTCCCAGAGCGCCCGCCCCGCGACATCTGCGAGCGGCACGAAGGGATAGGCAATGATGGGGGCGAGGGCGCCGATCGCGCCAAGGCCGATCGTCGCCGCGAGGACCGTGGGATGTTCGCGCCACGGCAGGACCCGGAGGATCGCGACAAGGGCCAGCGCCAGTGCCGCGCACACGAGCGGGAGCTCCGGCGTCAGCGTCATCCGCTGGCTACGGTACGACTAGTTGAGGCGGGGTGGAGTCCGTCGCGGGGCGTTCGGCTTGGCGGGCGCAGGTCCAAGGACCTTCGCGATCTCGTCGATCGACGCCGTCGCGATGTGGTAGCCGAATGAGGTGCGGCGGATCCCCGGAAGGTCCTTCCCCCGAAGCGCGTCGCGGAGCGCGTGCTGGCGCCAGCCGATCTTGGTGGCCAGCTCGGCGGTGGTGACCCACTCGCGGTCCTTGCCCTTGGCCTTCTCTGAGGCGTCGGCTTTGGGCTGGCTTTTGGATGCTTTCTGGGGTGGCACATGGCAAGAGTAGCGCGTTTGTGCTGTCGTGGCGCGCGACCTAAACTGCGGAGGCAGCGCTGCGGCCCCCTCCGTCGGGGCGAGCGCTCTTTCTTTGGACCGAGATTCGACACTAGGTATGGGAGGACGTGCCCTTTGAATGGCCTGCTCTGGGTGGTACCGATCTCTGGCGTGGTCGCGGTCCTGGTCGCTGCGTACTTCGCCTACGACGTTCTGAAGTCCGACAAGGGTACCCCGGCGATGCAGGACGTCGCCGGAGCCATCTACACCGCGGCGGTCGCCTTCATCAGGCGCCAGTACACGACGATCGCGATGCTCACGATCGTCGGGATGATCGTCATCGGCCTGGTCATCTATGCCTTCGAGACAGCCCCTGGCATTTCGAAGCAGGAGCTCGCACTAAAGACCGCCTTCGCGTTCATCGTCGGCGCGGCGGCGTCGATGCTCTCCGGGATCATCGGCATGTTCGTCGCGGTGAAATCCAACCTGCGCACGGCGGCTGCGGCGCAGCACAGCATCGCCGACGCGATGCGCATCGCCCTGCGGGGCGGAGCGGTCTCCGGGATCCTCGTCGTCGGCCTTTCGCTCATCGGCGTCTGGGCGATCTTCGCGCTCTTCGGCGGCTTCACGAAGCCCGAGGAGGCGCCGTTCACGATCGTCGGCTTCGGCTTCGGCGCATCGTTCGTCGCCCTCTTCGCCCAGCTCGGCGGCGGCATCTACACGAAGGCGGCGGACCTCGGCGCCGACCTCGTCGGGAAGGTCGAGGCGGGGATCCCCGAGGACGACCCCCGCAACGCCGCGGTCATCGCCGACCTCGTTGGCGACAACGTCGGAGACTGCGCCGGCCGTGGCGCGGACCTCTTTGAATCCACTGCCGCCGAGAACATCGGCGCGATGATCCTCGGGGTGGCGATCTCCGTCGCCACGAAGAACCCGGCCTGGATCTTCTTCCCGCTCGTCGTCCGTGGCTTTGGGCTCATCGCGAGCATCATCGGGATCTTCCTCGTACGTGGGAACGAGAAGCGTGATCCGATGACCTCGCTGAACTTCGGCTACTACATCACTGTCGCGCTCTCGATCGGGAGCATGTACTTCGTGACGAACAGCATGCTGAACGACAGCGGCACCGGCATCTGGTTCTTCTACGCGGGCGTCGTCGGCATCCTCACCAGCCTGGCGTTCGTGTTCATCACCCAGTACTACACCTCCGGCTCGTGGCGTCCGGTCCGCGAGATCGCCGAGGCGTCACGCACGGGGCCCGCGACGACGATCATCTCGGGCATCGCGGTCGGCTACGAGACGACCGCATCGTCGGTCATCACGATCTGCGTCGCGCTCTTCCTGTCGCACTTCTTCGGCCAGCAGTCCGGTCTTCCGCACGGCGGCATCTACGGGACCGCGGTCGCCACCATGGGCATGCTCATGAGCGCCGCCTTCATCCTTGCGATGGACACGTTCGGGCCGATCACCGATAACGCCGGAGGGGTCGCCTCGATGGCGAACGCGAGCCACGAGACCCGCGAGCGCACCGATCGTCTCGACGCGGTCGGCAACACCACCAAGGCGCTGACCAAGGGCTACGCCGTCGCGTCGGCGGCACTCGCCGCGTTCCTTCTCTTCTCGGCCTACCTCGACAAGGTGACCGACCTGCGCAAGGCGGCGGGGATCAAGCCGGCGGACTTCCACGTCGTCGATCTCGCCAAGGTCGAGGTCTTCATCGGCGGACTCCTCGGCGCGATGCTCGTCTACCTCTTCTCCTCGCTCGCGATCCGCGCGGTCGGCCGCGCGGGCGCCGCGATCATCGAGGAGGTGCGGACCCAGTTCCGCGAGCACCCCGGCATCATGGCCGGAACAGAGAAGCCCGACTACGCCCGCGTGGTCGACATCACCACGGCGTCGGCGCTCCGGAACATGATCGCGCCGGGCCTCCTCGCGATCTTCGCGCCGATCGTCGTCGGCGTCCTCCTCAAGGCCGAGGCCGAGGCCGCCTTCCTCATGGTCGGCACGATGGCCGGCGTCATCCTCGCCACCGTCCTGAACAACGGCGGCGGCGCGTGGGACAACGCCAAGAAGTACATCGAGTCCGGCATGCTCAAGGACAAGAATGGCAAGTCCATCGGCAAGGGCACCCCGGAGCATGCGGCCGCCGTCGTCGGCGACATCGTCGGGGACCCCTTCAAGGACACCGCCGGCCCCAGCCTCCACGTGCTCATCAAGCTCCTCGCGACGATCACGCTGGTCCTCGCGCCGCTCTTCGTCTAGCGATCGCCCGAGCGTCGAACGCGCGGAACGGCGGGGCCCTGGACCGGGGTCCCGCCGTTCTTCGTTGTTGTCGCTACCCGGCCACCGCTACGGGAGCGTGATATCAGCCGGCGCCGATCCGCCGCCGTAGACGTGACGTGCCTCGTTGCCGGCCGCGTCACGCACCGTGACGGTGATCGTCCCTGGGTGGAACGTTTCGTCCGAGCATGGCGGGTGTGGGTGGACCCACGCTGCCGTGGGGGCCGTCGAGGGCTGGAATCCAGGGCACGAGGTCGTGGCCGTCCACTGATAGGTGAGCGGACCGCCCGACGGGTTCACCACACTGACCGAGTACGTCGTCACAGGCGGCTGCAGCACCGCTTTGAACGCGGTGATCCGCGGGCCGGACGCCGCGCTCGGCGCGCCGGTCGCGGTCCTTCCCTCTGACGGTGCCGGCAGCGGCGCGGTCCGACCCGGTGCCGGAGCTGCGCGCCAAGGATTGCCCCGAGGTCCCGATTCCCGACTTTGAGCGCGACCTTTCCGTAGGCGTCCAGCACGCTCTCCGCTCCGGCGAGGCCGGTGCCGAACACCTTCTCGAGCTTCCCGACCTTGCCGGCGGCAGACGCCATCTTCCCGATCCCGCCCCAGCCGCCCAGCGCGAACAGCCCAACGTCGATGAGCGTCTTTCCCACCGCGTTGTTCGCATCGACGACCGCCTCGGTGACCTTGGCTTGAGTGAACCAGTGCGCGTAGCCGCCTGCGGCCTTGCTCCTCGGGTCACCATAGAAGGCGCGGAGCGCGCGCTGCGTCTGGTAGCGGTTCTGCGCGTGGAGGCCCTCGAGCTGCTGCAGGAGCCGCTCGGCGCGCTCGCACAGTTCGTTGCACGGAGACTCCAGCGTGTGGGGCGCCCCGTTCCCGCCGCCGGTTGTGCCCGGGCCGTGCGCCTGACCATTCGGGCCCACGGCCGGCCCGCCGGTCGTGCCGCCACCCGTGGGCGGAACGCCCGAACCCTGACCGTCGTCGCCTCATGAGGGTGCGGCCGGAGGGTCGGGTCTGGAACCCCTGCGGTACCCTCGATCCCCGATGGAACGTCCTCTGCCGACACGCCCGGTCGCCGCGACAACGGCTCCCTGGGTCGATCTCGCGAGT
>SHYN01000024.1 GCA_009692785.1 Chloroflexota bacterium
ATTCATCGTCGCAAGCCTCCTCGCTTGATCATGGACTACCGCTATACGCTCCGACATGCTACTCGCCGCTGCGACGACCAGCCACCACGACGTGATCGCGCAGACTCGGAGTGTGCGCCTCCATGGGTACGGCAACGGATCTGGAAATGGGAAACCCCAGACGACATACGTGCTGCGTGGAGAGTCGCGTCCGTGTCGCGATGTCGCAGACCGCATCCGCAGTGGAAAACCGCTGAAAGCAGATGGCAGCGTAGCAGAAGTACGAGTTACGTCCCTGGACATGGTGTGTGAGAACCACCGCGCTGTCCTCAGCACGCGCACTTTAGCTCGCAAGCGCGAGCGGCGAAGTCAACTCACTCGCGGCCCCCTCTCCTGATCCCTTTGCGAGGTACTCGAGGCTCATATACCTGCGCGCCACGGCCGATCTGGTGGAAGCGGCTCACCGACTTTCACGGCGAGTGGAACTACACCATCGCCGCGGGCACCCCCGCAGCGAGGGGCTGACCGTAACGGTTATTCAGCGCACGGCCCTTAGAGTGAGGGCGGCATACGCCGCCCTCACCGGTGTCCGCGCCTCAATTCCCCTTCAGCTTGATGGTCTCATATCGCGGATCGAAGGCAGTGCCGTTCATCGGACTCCAGGAAGCGACTCGCTTCGATCCCGCCCAGACGATGTCAACAAGCGCCAAGGGGCTGACGCCATAGGTATTGGTGACGTAGTCGTTCATCTTCAGACCTAGCGCGGCGCGGTCCGCTTCACCCGGCGTCGACAAGTAGTCCGTCAACATCTTATCGAGCGTCTTCGGATCCCAGAATAGTGCGAAGGAACCGCCTGCCTGTTTCGAAACGAGAAGTTGCCGAACGTTTTGATCAATCGACACTCCGGCGCTCGCTGTGATGACCAGCAAGACGAGTGGCCCATCAGCCGGCGCGAGTGCGACGTTGTTCGTTTCAAGAATCTTCGGCCGCAAGGTCGCGTAGTCTTCCCGCATCAGTTGCGCGTCAAAGCCTGCCTGATTGAGGTATCCAGCAATGATCTCCTGAAGTTTCGGAATTTCAGGCGACGCCGGGAACTGGTACTGGTAGAGAAGCACCTTTTGGCCCAGCCTGCCGACGCTCTGCAACAGCCGTTTAGCTTCATTCGGATCATACGTCGTCGTCTTCAAATTGCGGTCGTAGCCCACGTGTAGCGGACTCCACAGGGAAGTCGCTGGCTCCCCCGTACCTTCTGGGTAGACGGCCTTCGTCAGTGCGGCCTTGTCGACTGCTAGATTGACAGCCTTCCGCACCTCCAAGACATTACCGGCATACTTGGGGTCCCACGACCGGTACATCCCCTGCCACATTGTTTGCGCACGCTTCGGACCCATCAGCTGCAGACCTTGAGCCTTGATGTCGCCAATACTGGCGGCGGTCATACCGGCGAGATCCGCTTCCCCGGTCGCGATCTGAGCGAGTCGCGTGCTTGGCTCTGGTGACAGCACCAGCCGAAGCGTCTTAAAAGACGGAATATTGGCCTTATTCCAATAATTGGTATTCGCCTCGAAGACTGCATCCTGACCTTGCCGATGACTCACGAACTTAAATGGGCCGGTCCCGATGGGACGCTCGCTGAAGCCTTTGGATCCGACCGAGTTCCAGTACACCTTTGGGAGGACGGGGAGACCGATCCCGGAAGACAGGCTGTCGGCAAAGAGGAAGTTCGGTTGCTTGAACTTAACGGTAAACGTGTACTTATCTACGATGTTCACGGAATCTAGGGTCGACTTAAGGATGCCGCACGGGCTGCACACGGCATCGGGCATGGCGTAGCGCTGTATCGAGAAGACACCGTCATCAGCAGTCAACTCGACGCTATCGTGAAAGTGAATCCCCGAATGAAGCTTCAGTGTCCAAGAACGCCCGTCTGCGGACACTGACCACGACTCCAGAGCGCCATATGCCGGATCATTCTGTCCCTTGGGATTCACGCCCACAAACCAGTCGAAGATGGGGCCGTAATAGCTCACATCCGAGTGCGTCGTCACGGCCGGATCAAATTTCTCCTGGCCAAAGGTCCCAGTAGCAATTGTGACGGTGCCGGTCGGTGTAATGCTGCCGGCGCTGGGATTGGCACTAGGGGAGTTTTGAGATGAACTGGTCTGACAGCTTGAAACCACCAAGGCTATTGCGAGTAGGTAGACCGAGAGCCCCAATCGCCTTCCCACGAATCCCTCCCTGGACGCCCGCCGATTTACACGAAACGCAAGCCTACACCCAAGTGCCACTCAAAGTACATTACGCGAATTCGGTCTTTCCGTGTCGGCGCCTTGGACGCGGCCGCGTCCACCGACTTGCGTAGTGACTCCGACGCACGTCGGTTAGGGGGTTCCCGCCAAGACATCGTTTCCATTCGGACCGCCAACACACTCGTTTCCATCGTCGGCCTGATGGCTGACCCACGCGCCATACGTTCCGCGGCACAAGCGTGCCGGGGAGGTTGGCGTGGACGAGGAAGGCAAGCGCCGCGAAGCGATGGCGATGCTCCAGCGCGACGTCGCGATCGGGGAGATCTGCAACAAGGTCGGGCGCACCCGGCAGTGGCTGGGCAAGTGGCGTCGACGCTTCGAGGCTGAGGACGAGGCGAGCCTCCACGGTCGCTCGCGGGCCCCACGCGCTCGTCCGCACGCGACGCCCCTGCGCATCGTGCGTGCGGTGACGGCGGCGCGCGACCGCCTGGCCCGTCGCCAGGGGCGACGCCGCTTCGCCGGCATCGGATGAAGGGCAAGGGCGCCGAAGCTCTCGCGGATGGCTTTGGCGATGCCTTTGCCGCCATCGGTGACGAAGAGCAAACGACCTGCTCGACCCACGCGGCGTGCTTCGCCACCGCTCGCCGGGGGTCGCGACGTTCGGGCAGCGGAGCGGCCACCCGCGGCCGCCAGGGCCTGCCAGCGAAAGATGCTCAGCCTGCGGCACAGGTCGAGCGCGAGGGCTGCCGCGATGTCCTGTTCGCGAGCGGTTCGCCAACAGCCGTGCGCGAAGACGAACCTTGTCGAACGCCGTCCGCGCCGCAGCGGCGCCCGGCAGCCGACCGCTGCGGGTCGCCAGGAAGCGAAAGCCGGGACTCTCCTGATATGTGTGGCGAAGCCAGCGTCGGTTCGGATCGCGGACCTTGTCGGAACTGGCGTACAGCTCATCCATGCCCAGCAGATTGGATGGGCAGGGAGCTCAGTGCCAGAAACCACGGGAACTTCACCAATGCCCCCTTATTGGCGGAACTCGGGCATTACCTCCTCCGCAATCAGCGCAACCATGCCGTCGTACTCGTCGGTCGGTGCGGTTACTACGAGCAGCGAGACATCGACGCCCGCGTCGACATACTCACGCAGCCGCGAGCGGCACTGCGCCGGTGTCCCTGCTATCAGATAACGGCTCACGAGCCGAGTGAAGTCCTGCCGGTATTGTCGCCCGACGCGCTCGGCGGCGACCCTCTCCGCCTTGGTCCCATCTTGGTAAGCGGTAATAAAGACGAAGAGGCCGCAGCGAATCGGAGCCTGCGTCGCTGCATCTCGATGCTCGGCGATCTCGGCCAGGCTTCTCGCGACTTGTTCCGGGGTGTAAAGGTACGGCATCCAAAAGTCTCCAAAACGGGCGGCGCGTCGTATTGCGGCCTCGCGACGTCCGGCGATCCAGATTGGAAGAGACGGGTGCCGAACGGGCGGCGGGTCGATGCGCGCCGCGGAGATAGACTGGAAGCGACCTCTGTAGTTGACCTCCTCCCCCGTGAATAGCCGGCGCAGGATCTCGAGGCTCTCATCTGTACGGCGACCACGGCTTCGGACGGATACTCCACAAGCTTCGAACTCCGCCGGGTATTCGCCCCCGACCCCAACGCCGAGATTGAACCTGCCGCTCGACAGAATGTCGAGGCAGCTCGCCATCTTCGCGGCGAGGGCAGCGGGGTACAGCGGCAGGAGGGTAATCGCACTGAGAAGTTCGATCTTTGTTGTCGTCGCGGCTGCGGCCGAGAGAGCGATGAATGCATTCATCGTTGGTCTATGAAAAAACACGTGCTCGCCGCAGAAAAGGTAATCGAACCCTAGCGATTCGACCCGCTCGGCAAACTCCGCGACGCCTTGGAGCGACGGAAGGCGAATACCGAAACGTAGCTTCGACTCCTCGACCACGATCCGAGCCTGACATGCCGAACCGGTGAACGCAGATAGCCGCCGTACGGTCCGCGACGCCTCTTCGCTAGAAGACGGATTCAGCAGTGCCGCGAAGCGTCCGAGCCGCTTAGCCCGAATCCACCGATCCGCTGACGATCGCGTCGTGCTGCCGCGCGGCTGAGCCGATGCGGCGCACGACGAGATCAGGCTCGGCCAGATCGATCGTGCGAGGCCGCTCTGGAGGGGTCCCGGATGACCGGGACGAATAGGGGGACAGCCGCAGGGCGTGCCGATCCGCGGCGATGGCCAGACAGCGGTGCGAAGTCGCGCCCTCAGGCGCGGAGCGGCAGCGGGACCCGGCGCAGTCGCGCGAGCGCGGTGAGGAACTGGTCCGCCCAGGGCCAGTGCGTGGGCAGGTGCAGCCAGAGGCGCCGGGCCGAGCGCGCGAGTCTGCCGGGCAGGCTGAAGAGGCGCCGGCGTAGCGTCTTCGTCGCAAGGAGCTTCTCACCGAGGCCGAGGCGACTGGTCCAGCGAGCGAGGTTGTGCGCGAGGACCTGGAACGCAAGCCAGGCCGCATTCGCTCCGAAGCGTCCCGAGGGCAGGTGATTGAGCCCCACGCCGTACTTGAGGTCGCGAATCGCGTTCTCGATCTCGGCGTGGCGGCGGCGGTCGGCTTCGAGGGTGCGCGTGTCGCCGGCACGGTCGGTGATGGCGGCGTGGTACCTGAACGGGACGAAGAGCGCGAGCTGGCTGCCGGGGCTCGGCCGGACCCGGCGGACGATGAGCCGGACCTCCTGTGCGTCGGGCTGGTCGGCGAAGGGGGTGAAGGGGATCTCCGCCACATCCGCGCCGCCGTCCTGCCAGTACGGGATCGCCGTCCAGGCCGCTTCGGGGACCCGGGCGATGCGCTCGTGGAGCCCGGCGTGCAGGCGCGCCGTGATCGAGAAGCGCACGCCCGCCTTCCGGCAGGCCCGCGCCATTGCTGCGCTGTAGAAGCCGGAGTCGGCGCGGACGGTGAGCGCGCCGCCCGCCCCGGCGTCGCGGACGCGGCCGACCGTCTCTGTGAGGAAGCCGGCCGCTCCCCGGCCGCTGTTGGCGGGGCCACCGCGGAGGCGGCTGTGGAGCACGTCGCCCGTCCCCGCGGCGACGGCGAGCAGCGGGTGATAGCCACGCACGTGGGTGTATGTGAAGTGCGACCCACCCTGCTTCTGCAGGCCGTACGTCTCGCAGATCGTCGAGTCGAGGTCGATCGTGAGCGGCTCCGTGCCCGGACCGGCGCCGGCAGCCCAGGCCCGGGCGAGCGCCTGCCGGCTCACCGCATCGAGCTGGCGGGCGTGGCCCCAGCTGAAGCTCCGCAGGAAGGTGCCGAGGGTGGAGGGGGCGCGGAGCGCGTGGCCGAGCACCGCCTGCGTGCCCCCGGCCCGGAGCGCGTTCGCGTCGTCGATGCAGTCGCCCCCCGCGAGGGCGGACATGATGAGCGTGAGCGCCTTGTCGCCGACGTTCGCCCGGCCCACCGCGGGCCCGAGGTCGACGTGACGGTCGAAGAGCTCAGGCAGGCCGAGGTGCTGGGCGAGTGTGGCGGGGAGCAGGAGGCCCGCGTCGGCGACAAGGCGCTCCTCGTCGAAGCTGGTGGCGAGTCGGTCAAGGGTGTGAGAAGATCGCATCTGGCAGGTGTCCTTTCTCTCTGCGTGATGGGTTGGTTGAATGACCCCATCTTCTCAGGAAAGAGGGCACCTGTCGCTTGTTTCGCGGCTCTTCACGCGTGATGCATCGGTGGATTCGGGCTTAGCCGTCACGCCTCTTCTTACCGCCGCGCCCCTTCTTAGTTAGCGCCACGCCCCTTACTTAGGAGAACGGTCACCAGGGTCGCCGCCGACACTTCTTGACGTTGATCGAGCGGGTGCTCATGGGTCGGGTGGCGCTTCGGGTCTAGGCTGGTGGCGACGACCGGCGCGCCCCGCCGGTCCGGTCTGGCTGGTGCCAGGCCCGGGGAGGTCTCGTGCGCGTCATCCTCGCGCTCGTGGTGCCGCTCGGTGCAGCGCTGCTCCAGGTGTCCCTCGCCCCGCTCCTCGCCATCGGCGACGTGCATCCACGGCTGACCGTGCTGGTCGCCGCGTCGTGGGCCGTTGCGGCCGGCGCGCGGGAAGCCGTGTGGTGGGCATTTATCGGTGGGCTCGCGAGCGACCTGCTATCCGGTGGACCGCTGGGCGCCATGCCGATTGCGACCCTGCCCGCTGTCGCCGCCGTCGGCCTGGGAGCTCCCGCTCGTCCCGCTGGGGTCGTTGCCGGCACGGTGGCCGTCACCGTCGCGACCCTCGTCGCGGCGCTGCTCTACGTGGGCGTGCTCGCGCTCGCCGGTCAGCCGCTTCCGTCGATCACCGTCCTGGCCGCCGCCGCCCTCGGCGGAGCGGCGTACACCGGGGCTCTTGCCCTCGTCGCGTATCCGCTCCTGCGAATGGTCCGGCGGATCACGGAGCGCCAGGGGGCCTTTGGCTCGTGACAACCTCACACCTCCGGCCCCGCCGCCTCGCATTCCTCGCGCTCTCTCTCGTCGCCGTGCTCGTCATCCTCACGGTGCGTCTCTACGATCTGCAGATCGTTCGCGGCGCCTACTTTCGTGAGCAGGCGGAGCAGAACAGGGTTCTGCGACTTCCGGTGATGGCGGACCGCGGGGTGATCCTCGACCGGAACAGACATGTCCTCGCCCGCAATATTCCTGGATTTGTGGTGAGCGTGATCCCGATCGACGTACCGGCGTCGCGTGAAGCGGACCTCGTGCTGCGCCTTTCCCAGCTCGTCGGTCGCGAGCCGCTCGCGGTGCGGTCGGCCATCCAGGCGCAGCGGATCCGCAATCCCTACGAGCCGATCCGGGTGTCCCTGAAGCCCGTCGAGCGCGATATCGCGCTCCTCCTGGCGGAGCGACGCGAGAACTACCCCGGGGTTCGCATCGATCCCGAGTCTTTGCGTGACTACACGGATGGCGTCCTCTATGCGCCGATCGTCGGGTACATCGGGCCGATCAGCGAAGACGAGTACGCGACCCGACGCGACACGGGCTATCTTCCCGACGACGACATCGGACGGACCGGCGTCGAGCGCGTCTACGAGCGGTACCTCCGGGGAACGTACGGCGCTCGCCAGATCGAGCGCGATGCCACCCAGCGAGAGATCAAGACCCTCGCGCTCCTTCCAGCGCAACCCGGTGGGAACGTCGTGCTCACTCTTGATGACCGCCTGCAAAAGCTCCTCGCGGCCGAGCTCGACCGGGGCCTCGCCGCAGACCAGTTCTCGCAGGCGGTCGGCATCGCGATGAATCCCCAGAACGGCGAGATCCTCGCGATGGTCTCGACACCGTCGTACAACAACAACCTCTTTGCGCGAGGCATCACCTCGGCCGAGCTTGGCGCCCTGCTGGCCGACGACCGGCATCCGCTCGTGAACAAGGCCATTGGCGAGATCTACGCACCCGGTTCGACCTTCAAGCTGGTCACCGGCCTGGCCGCCCTGAACGAGGGCGCCGCGACGCGAAACACGGTCGTGAATGTGACGCAGAACTTCATCTCCGTCGGGCCATACAGGTTCTTCGACTGGAGGGCTCACGGCCCGCTTGATTTCGTCGGAGGATTCGCGAACTCGAGCGATATCTACTTCTACACGCTCGCGGGCGGTCATCCCGTCACCGGTCAGCGCGGGGTGGGGCCGGAGGCGATCGCGCAGTACGGTCGCATGCTCGGCTTTGGTGCGCCGACCGGCATCGATCTTCCCGGCGAGGCGGCCGGCATCATGCCCGACCCGGTCTGGAAGGAGGAGGTCTTCGACGAGTCGTGGACGATCGGGAACACCTACCAGGAGGCGATCGGCCAAGGCTTCGTGTCGGTGACGCCTCTCCAGCTCCTCAACGCCTACGCCGCGGTCGCCAACGGCGGCACCTTGTATCGGCCGCACGTCCTCCGCCAGGTCCTCGACGACCGCGGAAACGTCACCGTCACGAAGCAGCCGGAGGTCATCAGGAAGATCGCGATCGCGCCCGACAACCTGCAGCTGCTTCGCGAGAGCGCGCGCCGGGTCGTCACGATCGGCCACGCGTCGATGCCGAACGCGCGTCTCCCGATCGCGGGGAAGACGGGCACCGCGGAGTTCGGACCATCGCAGGGGAAGGACAGTGCCGGGCGCGAGCTCCTCGGGTTCCATAACTGGTTCGTTTCCTACGTGCCCAAGGCCGACAACACCGATCCGACCGCGGAGATCGCGATGGTGATCTTCACCTTTAACTCCTCGAAGAACCTCTGCGAGCTGTGCCTCAATCCCGCCGTCGCGATCACGCAGCGGATCTACGAGGCGTACCTGGTCGGCGATCGGTGATCGGCCGACCACTCGTCCTTCGACCCGCGGGACGCACGTTCGCGGACCGGCCCTCGCTCGCGCTGCTGGCTCGCGCCGACCCCTTCCTCCTCGTGGCCACGCTGCTGCTGATCGGGTATGGGCTCGTGATGACCTACTCGTCCTCGGCCGAGGGGTCTGCCGCCGACCCGTGGGGCTCGGTCGCGCGCGCGGCGGTCTTTGCCGCGATCGGCCTGACGCTCATGTTCGCCGTGGCGTTCCTCGATCACTCCTGGCTGGGATCGATGGCGCCGCTCGTGTACCTTGTGACCCTCGCGCTTCTGGCGGTCGTGCTCCTGGTTGGCGAGACCGTGCTGGGTGGACAGCGCTGGGTCGCGGTGGCCGGCCAGAAGCTTCAGGTGAGCGAGTTCGCCAAAGTCCTCATGATCGTGGTGCTCGCACGGTGGTTCGCCGATCGTCGCGACAGCATCGGCTCGCCGCTCGTCCTCGCCGGGGCTGCCGCGCTCCTCGCGCCCGCGGTGTACCTCGTCTACCGCCAACCGGACCTGGGCACGAGTCTCGTCTTCGTCGCGCTGTTCTTTGGAATGGCGTTCATGGCCGGGGCGCGGCTCTGGCAGCTCACGGCGCTCATCGCCGGCGGCATGGCCTCGTTCCCTGTGCTCTGGTCGCTCATGCGCGACTACCAGCGCGCACGCCTGGTCGCATTCCTCGACCCGCAGTCCGATCCGCAGGGCACCGGCTGGAACATTCTGCAATCGCTCATCGCGGTGGGCTCCGGGCAGGCGACCGGGAAGGGGTTGACCGCCGGCACGCAATCGCCGCTCGGCTATCTTCCGATCGCCGATTCCGACTTCGTCTTCGCCAGCCTCGCCGAAGATCTCGGTTTCCTGGGGGCGATGCTGCTCTTTGCGCTCTATCTGGTGCTGCTGCTCGCCGCGCTGCGCATCGCCTACCGCTCGCGCGACGCCTTCGGCTCCCTTTTCGCAGCGGGGGTCGTTTCGATGCTCGGCTTCCAGGTCGTCGTCAATGTGGGGATGGCGATCTCGCTCATGCCTGTCACAGGCATTCCGCTCCCATTCATCTCGCGCGGCGGCTCGTCCCTGCTCTCGATCTGCCTTGCGCTTGGGGTCCTCCAGTCCATCGCGATGCGGCGCGATCCCGGATAGAGGCCGCGCCCATATACTCGCCTCTCGAACGGCTGCGAACGGGAGCAGTACGCGGGACCCCCCACAGACAGAGAGCCGGTGGCCGGTGCGAACCGGTGGTGGGGTGCGCGGAACTCACCCGGGAGCCGCGTGCGCGAGCGGTGCTTCCGCCAGTGCACGCCGGGTTCACCACCCGTTATCACCGTGACAGGAGTGGAGACGCGGGCCTGTGGCGCAGTGGTAGCGCACCTGACTGGCAGTCAGGGGGTCGCGGGTTCGAATCCCGCCAGGTCCACACGCGTCTCAACCGGGGTGGTACCGCGGAAGTGATCCTTTCGTCCCCTTCGCCGTCGGCTCCAGGCTGACGGAGGGTCGAGCGCGACCGTGGAGGGTGACGTGACGGACGAGGCAAGGACCCCGCGCTACGTGCCGGCCGAGATCGAGGCCGCGTGGCAGGAGCGCTGGTCGAAGAGCGGGCTCTACGACACTCCCGACGTCTCCGACCGACCGAACTACTACTTCGTGACGATGTTCCCGTATCCGTCCGGCGACCTCCATGTCGGCCACTGGTACGCGATCACGCCATCCGACTGCGCCGCGCGCTTCCTGCGGATGCGCGGCCACAACGTCCTGTTCCCCATGGGCTTCGATGCCTTCGGCCTGCCGGCGGAGAACGCCGCGATCAAACGGGGCGTCCACCCCTCGGAGGGGACCGAGGAGAACATGGCGAACATGCGTCGCCAGTTCCGAATGATGGGCACGATGATCGACTGGCGACGCGAGGTCGTGACCTGTCATCCCGACTACTACCGCTGGAACCAGTGGATGTTCCTCCAGTTCTACGAGCGTGGGCTGGCGTACCGGGCGACGGCGCCGGTGAACTGGTGCCCCAAGGATCTGACCGTGCTCGCGAACGAGCAGGTCGTGAACGGTCT
Organism: Chloroflexota bacterium; assembly: GCA_009692785.1. Lineage (GTDB taxonomy): Bacteria > Chloroflexota > Limnocylindria > P2-11E > P2-11E > SHYN01. The sequence continues at coordinate 10,570 of SHYN01000024.1, forward strand.
GTGCGAGCGGTGCGACACGGCGGTGGAAAAGAAGGATCTCACGCAGTGGTTCTACAAGATCACCGCGTACGCCGACGAGCTCCTGAAGTTCGACGGGCTCGACTGGCCCGAGCGGGTGCGCGTCATGCAGCGGAACTGGATCGGCAGGTCCGAGGGCGCCGAGCTGGAGTTCCCGGTCGATGGGCACGAGGGCCAGGCGATCCGGTTCTTCACAACGCGACCCGACACGATCTTTGGCGCGACGTTCATGGTGGTGGCGCCCGAGCATCCGCTCGTGGCGCGGATCACAACGTCCGACCAGCGACCCGCGGTCGAAGCCTACGTTGCCGCGGCGCGAGCGGAGACCGAGATCGTTCGCACCTCCGCCGAGCGCCCGAAGACCGGCGTTGCGACCGGCGCATTCGCGCGCAACATCTACAGCGGCGCCCTGATCCCGATCTGGATCGCCGATTATGTCCTCGCCACCTACGGTACCGGCGCGATCATGGCCGTTCCCGCGCACGACGAGCGCGACTTCGCATTCGCGACCCAGAAGGGGCTCGAGGTCCGCGAGGTCATCTCCGTGGATGGCACAGAGCACCCGCCACTCGCCCTGGCCTACACCGGCCCGGGGCTGCTGGTCCGGAGCGGCGAGTGGAGCGGCATCGACAGCGATACGGGCAAGAAGCTCATCGCGGAGAACGCGGCGACCCGCGGCATCGGCGGGCCAAAGGTGACGTTCCGCCTGCGCGACTGGCTCATCTCGCGCCAGCGCTATTGGGGCACGCCCATCCCGATCGTTCATTGCGACCGCTGCGGCATCGTCCCCGTTCCTCTGGATCAGCTTCCGGTCGTTCTCCCGCATGACGTGGAGTTCCGGCCGGGTGGAGATTCTCCGCTCGCCCGCCATCCATCGTTCTCGCAGACGACCTGTCCGCGCTGCGCGGGTCCGGCCCGCCGCGAGACCGACACGATGGACACCTTTGTCGACTCCTCCTGGTACATGTACCGCTATCCCGACCCATCGAATGACCGATCTTTCGTGAACGAGGAGGTGGCGCGACGCTGGCTACCGGTCGCGCGGTACACCGGAGGGATCGAGCACGCGATCCTCCACCTGCTGTACGCCCGCTTTGTCACGAAGGTGCTGCGCGACATGGGCTCGCTCTGGTTCGACGAGCCGTTCATCCACCTGCGGAACCAGGGCACGATCGTCCTTGGTGGCCAGAAGATGTCGAAATCGCGCGGGAACGTTCGCGCACCCGACGAATACGTGCTGCGCTACGGTGCGGATGCGCTCCGGGTCTTCATGATGTTCATGGGTCCCTGGACCGAAGGATCGGATTGGGACGCCTCGGGCATCGAGGGCGCTTCGCGATTTCTCAATCGGGTCTGGGTGATCGCGCTCGCGCCCACCGACAACGCCGCGCCGGGTGATCCCGCGCTCGACGCCCTCGTTCAGCGCACCGTGAAGAAGGTGACCGCTGACCTCGAGGCCTACCACTTCAACACCGCCGTCGCGGCGATGATGGAGCTCGCGAACGAGCTGCTCCACGCGTCGGGGTCGAGCCGTGCCCATGGCGTGATCACGCTCCTGCACCTGCTCGCGCCGTTCGCGCCGCATCTGACTGAGGAGCTGTGGCAGCGCCTCGGCGGCAAGGGGTCGATCCACGAACGCACCTGGCCGGTGTTCGACGCGACGGTCGGGGCGATCAAGGAGATTACGCTGGTGGTCCAGGTGAACGGGAGGGTTCGCGACCGACTCACGCTCCCGACCGGGACGAGCGAAGAGGCCGCTCGCGTGGCGGCACTCGCGAGCGATCGGGTCCGTCAGGCGATCGGGGCAGCCTCGATCGGGTCGGTCATCTTTGTCGCCGACCGGCTTGTGAACTTCGTGACCGAAGGATGAGCGGCCCCGAGGTCCGTCTCGTGGCGCTCTGCGATCACGCGATCATCGGCCAGGACGGGAAGGTCAGCCTCCTGGGGATCTTCCGCACGATCAACGTGAGCGGGCTGCCGGCGGAGCATCCCCGGATGTACCTCGTCGCGATCCTCGCCCTCGAGGCAGGCGCGCACTCCGTGGTCGTGCAGCTTCACCGGCCCGACGGCAGTCCGGCCATGCCGAATCCGCCGGAGATCTCGGTGCAGGGTGCGGCCGGGCAGGACGTGAACGTGATCGTCGAGCTCAACAAGATCAACTTCGGGACGTACGGCGTGCACCACTTCTCGATCGAGGTCGATGGCGGCCCGACTGGGACCGTTGCCGTGTCGATCGATGCGATGAACCCCCCTGGGGGACAGGGCCGCCGCGCGAACTGAGCGCGCACGCGAGTACGGCCCCCAGGGCTCGAGCGGCCGGCGGCGCAGCCACTCGTGCTCCAGGGGCAGGGGAGCGGGTCCGGCGGGCGAGTCCGGCCTCATGGGCGCGCCTGCGCGTGAACGAGTGGCGCCTGCGCGTGAACGGGTGACGGCTGGCGCTTCAACGGGTGATAGCGCCGGGCGCCACCCTCTTCCATTCTTCGGGTCGTGCGGAACATCATTCTCGTCGCGATCCCAGCCCTTGCCGTGGCAGGCATCCTTGTTGGCTTCGTCGGTCGCGCTCCGGAGTCCCAGCAGGTGGCGGCCGTCGAAACGGCTTCGCCGCCTCCACCGCCGAGCCCGTTGCCCCTCGTGACGGTCGATGTGGTCGGTGCGATCGCCCGGCCGGGGGTCGTGCGGCTGCCGGCGGGCGCGCGGGTGCTCGACGCGCTTCTCGCAGCCGGCGGCATGACGGGTGACGCCGACCTTTTCGCACTCAACAAGGCCGCCGTGCTTCGCGACGGCATGCGGATCTACGTTCCGCGTCCCGGCGAGTCCGCCCCCGCGGGGAGTCTGGGGAGCGAGGCCGAGCGAAAGATCGACCTTAACTCGGCATCAGCCCTTGAGATCGAGAGCCTTCCCGGGATCGGGCCCAGCACCGCCGCGCGGATCATCCGCTCCAGGACCCAGCGGCGGTTCAGCCGCGTCGACGAACTGCAGCTGCGCGGTCTCGTCTCTCCGCGGGTGCTCGCGGACCTCCGCGACCTCGTGACGATCCGCTGACCAACGTCCTCGCGCTGCCGCTCCTGCCGGCGGCGATCGCTGCGGGCCTCGTCGCCACGGCGACCGTTCTCTCCCCGATCGTCGCTCTCGTCATCGCCATCGCTCTCGCCGCTGCGTGCGGCGCGCTTGCCGTTGCGAGCGCGGACCGGACCCGGCGGCTCGCGTGGGCCGCCGCCGGGGCCGTCGCCGCGTTCGTCGGGGTGCGCGCCGCCTCTGGTCCGTTGCCGTTCTTTGACCTCCGGGACCTGCCGCCGCTTACCGCCGCACGGTCGGCGCTGGCAACGCCGCTTGCTCGGCTCCTGCCTGAACCGGAAGCCGGGCTCGCGCTGGGCATCGTCCTCGGCGAGCGGGCGAGCGTGGGCGCAGAGCTCAAGGCGGCGTTCAACGCGACCGGGACCACCCACCTTCTCGCGATCTCGGGGTACAACCTCACCCTTGTGGCGGCCGCGGTGGCACTCCTCGCAGGCCGCCTCCGTCCCACCGCCCGTGCCGTGCTGGCGCTCACCGCCGTTCTGGCCTACAGCCTCATCGTGGGGCTGGAGCCGAGCGTCGTCAGGGCCGCCCTGATGGCCGCGGTCGCGGCTCTCGCGGTCGCGACGGGGCGGCGTGGCACCGCCGCGAACGCGCTGGCCGCCGCGGTCACGCTCATGCTCGCGATCGACCCGTCAGCGATCGGCCAGGCGGGATTCCTGCTTTCGGTCGCGGCGACCGCCGGGCTCATCGCTTTTCAGAGGTCGATCTCGGAACGGCTCCTCTGGTTGCCAGGTTTCCTCGCTGAGGGCCTGGCGGCAACACTCGCCGCAACCCTCCCGACGCTCCCCTTGATCGCGGCCATCTTTGGCCGGATCTCGCTTGTTGCGCCGGTCGCCAACCTCGTCGCGGTGCCCCTGTTCGCTCCGCTCCTCGGTGCTGGTGCGCTCACCAGCATCGTCGGGGCATTCTCGCTCGATGCGGCGCGGCCCTTCGCGCTCGCGACGTACCTGTGCGCGGCGGCACTCCGTGTCGCGGTCGAGCTCTTCGCCGCGGTCCCCGGTGCCGCCGTGGATGTGCCGGACGGCGCGGCGATCGGCTTCACGCTTGGTCTGCTCACGATCGGAGTGGTGCTTCTCGTTGGTGCGCGCCGCGGCCCACCCAACATTCGTCTGCCGCGTTCCAGTTTCGCGCCGCCCCGCATTCTGTTTCGGCGACTTGCTGTCGCCCTGCCCCGCATTCTGTTTTGGCGACCTGCAGTCGCGCTGCCCGGTTTCGGGCTCACCTCCACGCGCTCCCCACGGTTTACGCGTGCCCTCGCCGCCGTCCTCCTGACCATCGTGGTCGTTCTTGGCGTGACCAGACTTGCGCCGGGAGATCCGCTGGTCCGGGTCCTCGCGCTCGACGTTGGTCAGGGCGACGCCTACGTCGTGCAGGTCGACGGGGCGATCGCGCTCATCGACGGCGGGCCCGACCCGTCGCGTCTGCTCGCGGAGCTTGGCACGGTCCTTCCTCCGTGGCGGCGGCACATCGATCTCATCGTGCTCACCCACGCGCACCTTGATCACGGTGCCGGGTTGCTCGCGGTCCTCAATCGATACTCCGTCGGCCTCGCCGTCGAGCCATCAGGGCTCAACGATGGTCCACTCACCACCGAGTGGGCTGCGCGCCTCACCGCCGCCGGTGTCCCGCGGCGGGCCGTCCACGTCGGTGACCGGATCCGACTCGGCCGCGCGGTGCTCGACGTTCTCTCACCCGACCAGGGGGACGAGCGCGTGGATGTGCCGTCACTTGTGCTCAGACTGGAACGCGGCCGGTTCACCATGCTGTTCTGCGGCGACGCCACCGACGCCGCTCAGGCGGACCTGCTCCTGCTTCCCAGATCACTCGTTTCGCGCGTCTACGTCCCGCCCCATCACGGCGCTCTGACGCCGCACGCGCTGGCGCTCGTTCGAGCGGTCCAGCCCGAGGCGGCGGTACTCTCGGTTGGCGCCCAGAACCGTTACGGTCATCCCGCGCCGGAAACGCTCGCGGCGCTCGGCGCGGTACCGGCCTACCGG
>SHYN01000025.1 GCA_009692785.1 Chloroflexota bacterium
GCGGTGACGATCCAGGGTCCGAGCGGCAGATGCGTGTCGAAGTTCTTGCCCTTGAACCACTGGCCGCCATGCCGACGCTGGACATCGCGAACGGAAACGTCGTTTGCCACGGCGTAGCCAAAGACATGCTCGTACGCCGCGGCCTCGCCGATCTCCTTGCCCGAGCGACCGATGATCACCGCGAGCTCGACCTCCCAGTCGAGCTCGACCGAGTGCGGCGACGGAAAGATGATCGGATCGTGCGGCCCGTTCACGGTCGCCGGATTCTTCGAGAAGAATGCCGGCCACTCGGGGATCTCCTGCGCGCTCGGCGTGCTCGCCGCCCCACCGATCCGCGCCTTCCTGCCCTCCTCGAAGTGCGAGGCGTAGTTCCAGCCGACGCAGAACACATTGCGACGTGGCCGCGGGATCGGCGCGTGCAGATGGGCGCCCTTGAGGGGCACGCCGCCCTTCGCCGTGCTCGCCGCGGCGCCGACGCGGCGAGAGAGCTCCGGACCGGCGGCGATGAGACCGAGCACGTCGTCCGGCGCACCGGGGACGAGGCTCGCCACCGCGACGATGCTTCCATCGCCCGCGATGACACCCGCCCGCGTCGTCAGGCCGTCGGTGTAGGTGACGATCCGCATCTGGTCGCTCCTCCTCTGGCGCGGCCTGCCGGGCACACGATCAGCGCGCCAGTGTGCGCTGCGCGGCGGGCCAGGCGGCGTACGTCCGATTGTAATAGACGAGCGGCGTCCCGCCCAGGAAGATCCCACCATCGACCCGAGCGATGAAGACCACGTGGTCGCCCGCCTCGATGACCTCCGTGACCTGACATTCGGCGATGGCCACGCTGTGGTCGATAAGCATCGGCGCGCCCGCGGCGAGATCGGATGGCTGCCACGTGAAGCCGGAGAACTTCTCCTCGGCCTTTGAGGCAAAGAGGTCCGAGAGGTGCTCCGCGTCCGCGCTCAGAAAGTTGATGCAGAACGCCCTCGTGTGCTGTAGAGCGGGCAGGGTACGCGAGCGCTTATCGACCGAGATGAGCATGAGGGGCGGCTCGATGGAAAGGCCGATGTATGAACTGCTCGTGAGCCCTTTCGGCTGACCCGTGTCATCGACCGTCGTCACGATCGTCACGCCCGTCGCGAAGGAGCCGGCGAGCGTGCGAAAGAAGTCGGCGTCGATGGGCATCAGGAGCGAGGGTATCAGGGATCGAGGTCGCGAACTCGCCCCGTGATCGCCGCGGCGCCCTCGCGGACCGCCCTCACCACATTGGGCAGCGCGGCATCGTCGAGCCGATGGGCCGGCGTGACGACGGCGAGCCCGACCGCGATGCGCCCGTCCCGACCAACGACCGGCGCTGCGACCGAGCGCAGTCCCTCATCGACCTCGCTTTCGGTCACCGCGTGACCGTGCGCTCTCATCGTGCCGAGCTCGCCGCGGAGCAGGGTCGGGTCGGTGATCGTCCGCGCGGTCTACCGCGTCAGCGGGGCGCTCCGGAGGAGCACGTCGATCTCGTCGGCCGTCGCGAAGGCGAGAAGGATCTTGGCCGAAGCACCGGCGTGCGCACCGTGGGTCTGGCCGCGGTCGTACGAGATGCGGATCAGATCCGCGCCCTCGACCCGTTCGACGCAGACGACGGTGCCGCCCCAGCGCCAGGTGAGGAGAACAAGCTCGCCGGTCGCGGCGCGAACCTCGCGCATCGTGGGAAGGGCGAGCTCGGGGAGGCCCAGGCCAAGTCGAGCGATCCGCGCGAGCTGGTGGAGCCGCGGGCCGAGCCTGAAGCCGTCATGCCGCTCGTCCGCCTCGATGAGGCCGTGAACGCGGAGCTTCTGAAGTTACCGGTAGGTCGTGCTTCGAGTCATCCCGAGCAGGCTCGCGACCAACGCTGCGGAGAGGACCGGGCGTTCGGCGTCGAAGAGCAGCAGGACGTCGGCGGTCCGATCGGCCGTGCTGTTCCGGCCTCGGCCGTGCTTGGACGCTGGCCGGCCGAGACCCGCCTGCTCGTTGTCGCGGTGTTTCACGGCGGCCTCGGGATCCGGAATGCGGCACGAGGTGCGAGGGGACCCAAAGCAGTCTCATGGGACTGACCCGAGAGGAGTGCATGGCCCTGGGCACGGGCCGTGCGCCAGACTGCGCAGGTGAAGGCGAAGTGGCGTTGGCAGACCGCCTCCGGTCGTTCTGTGGTCACCACGCCGGCCCGCCGCAGCGCCGCGTGCGCGTGGCAGAGGGGCAGGCCGACGATGTTCGCCCGGCAGCCGTCGCTCCGCAGGACGAGCGCGCCCCCGGCGCCCTGGATGGCGTAGGCTCCAGCCTTGTCGAGTGGCTCGCCGGTCGCAACGTAGGCCGCAATGGCAGCATCGTCCTGGGCTCGCATCGTCACCCGCGAGCGGACGGCGAACGCGAACGAGCCGCCGGAAGCATCGACGACGGCGACGGCGGTAACGACGTCGTGGTCGCGACCCGCAAGCCTGGAGAGCACCGCCACCGCGTCGGCCGCGTCGCGCGGCTTGCCAAGACGCTCGCCATCCAAGTCGATCTCGGTGTCCGCGGCGAGCGTGGCGGTCCCGCGCTGGGCGACCTTGACGGCCTTCGCCCGGGCCGGCGACGCCGTCGCTCGCTCGTCGACGTCAGGCTCAACGACCGTGAAGGGCAGGTCGAGAAGCCCAAGGAGCTCCCGGCGCCGGGGTGAGGCCGAGGCGAGGACGAGTCGTGTCATCGGTCTGGGCCTGATACTGCCACCTTGATGGACCTCATCCTGAGCGGCCTCGGCGAAGCAATCGTTCGCATCCTCAGGTTCGACCCCGAGGTCATGGACGCGGCGGGTGCCTCGCTCGCGATCAGCGGCACCGCAACGCTTGTCAGCGTGGCCCTCGGCCTGCCGCTCGGCATCTGGCTGGGACTCGGTCGCTTCCGTGGTCGCGGCCTGCTGCTCGCCCTCATGAACACCGGGATGGGACTGCCGCCTGTCGCGGTGGGACTCTTCGTCGCGGTGCTGGTGTGGCGGAGCGGCCCGCTTGGCGGGCTCGACATGTACTGCACGCGCGCGGCAATGATCACCGCTCAGGTGCTCCTCGCGGCTCCCACCGTGATCGGCCTCACCGCGGTCGCGCTGCAAAGCGTCGATCCGATGCTCCGGCTGCAGCTCGCCGCCCTCGGCGCGACGTCGCGCCAGAGCGCCTGGATCGTCGCGCGCGAAACGCGACTCCTTCTCCTCACGGCGGTCATGGCCGGATTCGGGGCGGTCATCAGCGAGATCGGCGCATCCCTCATGGTCGGCTGCAACGTGCGGGGCGATACGCGCATCCTCACCACCGCGATCGCACTCGACACCTCCAAGGGCGAGTTCGGGGCCGCGTTCGCGCTCGCGTTCATCCTTCTCGGCATCATCTTTGCTCTGAACGCAGTGACGACGTGGGCGCAGCAACATCGGAGGCCCGCTTGACGATCCTCGAAGCGACCGACCTCGTGGTCCGTCGCGGCGGTCGAGAGGTCGTGCGAGTCGAGCACCTCACCCTCGTGGCCGGAGAGACGCTGGCGCTCCTCGGTCCGAACGGCGCCGGAAAGTCCAGTCTCGCCCTGGCCCTCGCGGGGCTTCTCCCCACCGAGGGAGCGCTGCAGTTCCACGGTCGGCCGATCGGCCCCGCATACCGGAGGCGCGTCGCGATGGTCTTTCAGCGGCCCCTCCTCCTCGATCGGAGCGTTCGCGACAATGTGGCGCTGGGACTCGCCCTTCGCGGAGTTCCCCGCGTTCCGCGGAACCTGAGGGCGGACGAGGAGCTGTCGCGCCTCGGCGTGACGCACCTCGCCGACAGATCCGCGCTCGGTCTGTCGGGAGGCGAGGCACAACGCGTGAGCCTGGGGCGCGCGCTCGCGCTCGACCCGGAGCTGCTGTTCCTCGACGAACCGTTCGCGGCGCTCGATGCGCCAACGCGAGAGGGCTTGCTCAGCGATCTCGGCCGCGCGCTCCGAGGGAGCGGCACCACCACGATCCTCGTGACCCACGATCGGGATGAGGCCCTGTCACTCGCCGATCGTGTGGCGGTGCTCGTCGGCGGCCGGCTGCGGCAGGTGGCGCCCACGGAGGAGGTGTTCACCCGACCGGCGGACGCCGAGGTCGCCGCCTTCGTGGGGATCGAGAACGTCCTTCCCGCGCAGGTGCAGAGCGCGACCGACGAGCTCAGCGTTCTCCGGCTCGGCGAGCTCACGGTCGAGGTCACGGCAACCCCACCGCCTGGAGACGACTCCCTGCTCCTGTGCATCAGACCCGACGACATCGTCATCGCGCGAGATGAGGCGCGCGCCTCGAGCGCGCGCAACTCGATCGCGGCACGGGTGGTCCGTCTGGAGAACGCGGACCGGCGGGTCCGCGTGACCCTCGACTGCGGGTTCCCACTCGTCGCGCACATCACCCGGCAGTCCGCTCGGGACCTCGGCCTCCGGGAGGGCGACCGGGTCGTCGCCTCATTCAAGGCGACGGTTCCGCACCTGCTCCCGCGGCGCCGCCGCTGAGTACCATCATGGAATGAGCACGAGCCGGAGCGCCGAACGTGTCGCCACGCATGTGCTGACCGTGGATGAGGCGCTCGCGCGGATCCTGGCCCGCATCGCGCCGCTCCCGGCGTTCTCCTGCGCGCTCGACGACGCGGTCGGAGCGGTGCTGGCCTCCGACGTGACGGCTCTGCGGGACGTGCCGCAATTCCGGAACTCGGCGATGGACGGCTACGCGGTGCGCGGAGCCGATGTGGCGACGTCGCCGGTGCGACTCCGGGTGACCGATTCGATCGCGGCGGGCGGATCGCCACAACGCGCCGTCGCCCGAGGCGAGGCGATCCGCATCATGACCGGTGCTCCCCTGCCCGACGGCTCGGACACGGTGGTCCGCGTGGAGGACACTCGGCAGGTCGGAAATGACGAGGTCGAGATCACGGTCGGGACGGCGACCGGGACCTCGGTCCGCGCCGCGGGCGAGGACGTCACCGCGGGGAGCACCGTGCTCGCGGCGGGTCGGCGGCTGCGAGCGGCCGAGATCGGAGTGCTCGCGGCCCTGGGTCACGCCACGGTAAACATCATCCGGAGGCCGAGGGTCGCCGTGCTCTCGACCGGCGATGAGCTCGTCCCGCTCGGCTCGGACCTCGGACCGGGAATGATCCACGACGCCAATCGGTACTCGCTGACCGCCGCGGTGCGCGCCGCAGGCGCCGAGCCGTTGGCGCAGGGCATCGCCCGCGACACCGCGGACGACCTTCGTGCGGCGCTGGTCCGCGCCGCTCTGGCGGATGCGGTCGTCACGAGTGGCGGCGTGTCGGTGGGCGACCACGACCACGTGAAGCCGGTCGTCGAGTCGATGGGCACCATGGACTTCTGGTCGATCGCGATCCGGCCGGGCCGGCCGCTCGCGTTCGGCGAGCTGGGGGAAAGGCACACTCCGCTGTTCGGCCTTCCCGGCAATCCGGTGTCGGCGCTCCTCACGTTCGAGCTTTTCGTGCGCCCCGCCCTCCTGCGCATGGCCGGCCGCACGTGGCTCCATCGGCCGCGAGCGCAGGCCAGGTTGGTGGAGGACATCGAGAAGCCCGCCGGCCTGCGGTTCTTCGCTCGAGGCGTGCACGCCGCGGGACAGGTCCGCACGACCGGTCCACAGGGGTCGGGCATCCTCAGCTCGATGGCACGCGCGAACTGCCTGATCGATCTTCCCGAGGCCGGCACGCGCGCGCTGGCGGGGACCGACGTGACGGTCATTCTCACCGATCTTCCGGAGGACCACTGATGGTCGCGAAGACGCTCACCCACCTCGATGCTCGCGGCGCGATGCACATGGTCGACGTGGGCAGCAAGCCGCCGACCGAGCGGCGCGCGGTCGCAAGAGGCAAGCTCAAGGTCTCGGCCGCGACGCTGACGCTCGTCCGGTCGGGCCGGACCAAGAAGGGTGACGTTCTGGCCGCGGCGCGGCTCGCGGGGATCATGGCCGCCAAGCGCACGAGCGACCTCATTCCGCTGTGCCACCCACTCGCCCTCAGCCACGTCGCGGTCGAGCTCACGTTCGTCCGCGACGGGATCGTCATCGAGGCGACGGTCGCGACCACCGGTCCGACCGGCGTGGAGATGGAGGCGCTGACCGCCGTCAGCGTCGCCGGCCTCACGCTCTACGACATGCTGAAGTCGGTCGAGCGCGGGGCGCGACTCACCGATATTCGCCTCACCGGTAAGACCGGCGGAAACAGCGGGACGTACCGCGCACGGTGAGCATCAGCGCCGTCGTGATCACGGTCAGCACAAAGGGCGCCCGCGGTGAGCGTGCCGATGAGAGCGGGCCGATGATGCGGTCGGCGCTCGAGACCGCGGGCATCACGGTCATCGGCACGGATCTGGTGCCGGACGAGCCGGCTCGTATCGAGGCGTCGATCCGCGGAGCCCTGGCCCAAGGAGCGACGCTCATCCTGACCACCGGCGGGACCGGCCTTTCTCCGAACGATCTGACGCCCGAAGCGACGCGCCGGGTGATCGACCGCGAGATCCCCGGCATCGCCGAGGCGCTCCGGCTGCGTGCCCTCCAGGCAACACCGCACGGCATGCTCGGCCGCGGCATCGCCGGGGCGGCGGGGCGGGCGCTCATCGTCAATCTGCCGGGATCGCCGCGAGCGGTGCGCGAGTCGCTCGAGGTGCTGATCCCGGTCCTGCCCCACGCGATCGAGCTTCTTGCCGGCGAGAGCGGCGAGACGGGGCACCGCCTGGCCTGAAGCGCCCCTCGGCAAGCCCGGTCTGCCCGGTCGGTCAGAAAACATGCGACGGGGGGCCGGGGTATCGTCGCCTCGATGCTGCTCACCACCCCGCCGACGATCTCCGAGGTCGCTCAGGCCGCCGCCAACGTGAGCGACGGGACGCTCGCCGGGGCGCTCGTCGAGCCGTGGCCGCGTGGTCGATCGCATCATGCGTTCATGCTCACGACGGCCGCCGGCCAGTTCGTCCTCCGGGCGCACAAGCAGGAGCATCCCGGCCGGATGCGCCGTTTTGTCCGCGTGGCGCAGCTCCTCGCGCTGAACGAGGTTCCCGCACCCGGGGTGCGGTGGTGGGATCTCGATGCGCGGCACCTTCCGCACGCGTTCTACATCCAGGAGTTTCTCCCCGGTGAGGACGCCGCCCGCGCGCTTGCGGAGCTCAGCGCGTGCGACGGGGCCGCCGTGGGTGCGGAGATCGGCGCCGGCCTCCGACGCCTCCACGCCATCGAACATGAGGACACGCCGACGCCCTGGGCCACCGAGTTCGACGACCGGATCAGGATCCGTGCCGCGGAGTGCGTGGAGCTTGGCGCGCTCTCCGGATCGGAGAATCGCCGTGTGCTCGAGTACTACGAGGAGCGGCGCGACACCCTCACGGACGTGAAGCGGCGACTGACCCACGATGACCTGACCCTCGCGAACATCCTGCTCGAGCGACGCGTGGACGGCTGGCACCTTGCAGCCTTCCTCGACTTCGAGCGCACGCGGGGGCTGGATCCGCTGCTGGACCTCGCGCGACTCCACGCGCTCGTCTTCGACGCCTGCCCGGCGATGCGTGCACCGTTCGAGGCGGCGTACGGCGAGATCGCCGTCCCGGATGACGAGCGCGAGGCGCGCCTCGAGCTCTACGCGGTCTATCTGCTCGTCTGGGGTGTGCCCTGGTCACGTGGCGCCGGGCTCGCGACGCGGGAGCGTGACTACCGCCATCGCCTTCAGGCCTGGCTCGAGCGCTAGCGGTCCGCCAGACCCAGCGTCTCACGCATGCGGATATAGCCAGCCAGTGAATCCCGGGTGAGGAGACCCACGAGCGCGGCGCCTTCGAGCACCGGCAGGAGGGGAGCCTCGGTCTCGCCGAACAGCTCCATCGCTCGCGTGAGCGGATCGCGTGGACCCAGGCTCGGCAGTCCCTCCACCCCGCGCATGACCTCCGAGATGGGCGTCACCGGCCAATGTTCCTGAGCGACGTTCCGGAGGTCGGCGATGAACACGAGTCCGACAAGGCTGCCCTGCACGACGACCGGGACCGCGCGGAGGTCGAAGGGCAGCACGAGGTCACGCACCACCGTGCCGATGACCATCGCTGGAGTGGCGGCATGCAGGGCCGTGCTCATGAGTTGAGCGACGAGCGCGCCTCGCACCGCCCCGGCCGCCCGGTCAGCGCTGAGCGACGACGAGGCGGACGTGTACAGGAAGTAGGCGATCAGGAAGTACCAGGTGCCACCAAAGGTGTCGCGCTCGCGGAACACGATGTAGCCCCCACCGAGAACGAGAAGAACGGCGACCGCCTGTCCCCCGCGAGCGGCGATGCGGGTGGCGACCGAGCGGTCCTTCCTGAGGCCCCAAATGAGCGAGCGGAGCACCCGCCCGCCGTCCAGCGGGAAGCCGGGGACCATGTTGAAGATGCCAAGCGTGATGTTCACCGCCCCCAGGTAGCCTGCCACAGCCTGCGCCGACTGAAGACCTGGCGCGGTCGTCACCGCCTCGATGAGGAGGCCAAGCCCGCCCAGCGCAAAGCTCGTGGCGGGACCGGCGATGGCCATCGCGAACTCTGAACGGGCGCTCTTGGGCTCTTCGGTGAGATTGGCGACCCCTCCAAGGAGGAAGAGCGTGATGGACGAGACCTTCATCCGGAAGACGCGAGCGACCACCGCATGCGCGAGCTCGTGGGCGACCACAGACGCGAAGAACAGGAACGCGGCGACCGCCGCCACGAGGAGTGTCTTCTGATCGGACCAGAACGGATACGCCTCGGGAAAGACACGATCGGAGAGGGTGAAGAGGACCAGACCGAAGATCAGGATCCACGAGAAATGGATGTTGAGGTCGATCCCCAGGATGCGCGCCACGCGTACGGATCCGGGCATCAACTCAGGATACCGCCGAGGCCTCGTCGATCCGGGTCGCATCGCCAACGAACGAACGCACTTCCGCTAGACTCAGTGGATCAGAGAAGACACAACGGCTTGACGCTCGCTCCGGTGGAGACCACGGAACCGGCACGATTCGGCGAACTCGAGCTTCATGCCGACATCCTTCGCGCGATAGCCGATCTCGGCTACATGGCGCCGACGCCCGTGCAGGCCCAGGCCATCCCGATCCTTCAGGCCGGCCGAGATCTCCTGGCGCAGGCTCAGACCGGCACCGGCAAGACCGCGGCGTTCGGGATCCCGATCCTCGAGCGGATCGACCCAAAGATCAAGAAGCCTCAGGCTCTCATCATCGTCCCGACCCGCGAGCTGGCGGTCCAGGTGACCCGGGAGCTCGGCGGACTTGGGAAGTACCGGCACGCGCGCGAGGTCGCGATCTATGGCGGCGTTGGCTACGCACCCCAGGAGCGCGCACTCCAGCGAGGCGCGACGATCGTCGTAGGTACACCGGGCCGGCTGCTCGATCACATCGAGCGCGGAACGCTGGACACCTCTGGGCTGCGTTTCATCGTCCTCGATGAGGCCGACCGCCTTCTCGACATGGGCTTCGCGCCAGAGGTCCAGCGACTCCTGCGCAAATGCCCCACCGACCGGCAGACCGCGCTGTTCAGCGCGACGCTCCCGGGCACGGTGCGCGATCTCGCACGCAAGTTCACCAAGGCTCCGGGGCAGGTCGCGATCGACCCCGGCAAGCCGAACCTCGACGCGATCGAGCAGGTGTACGTCGAGGTCCTTGACCAGGACAAGGTGAAGGCGCTGGAGGAGCTCCTGAAGCGCTGGGACATGGACCAGGTCCTTATCTTTCGCCACACCAAGCGCGGAGTGGACAAGCTCGTCGAGATCCTCAAGCGCCGCGGCCACAAGGTGGAGGCGATCCACGGCGACCTGAGCCAGCGGGAGCGCGAGCGAACGCTCGACATGTTCCGCGCGGGGCAGTTGCCGATCCTCATCGCGACCAACGTCGCCTCGCGTGGCATCCACATCGACGACGTGAGCCATGTCGTGAACTTCGATCTGCCCGAGGACGCCGAGACCTTCACCCATCGCGCGGGCCGCACCGGCCGAGCGGGAAAGACCGGTGTGGCGGTCACCTTCGTGGGTGAGTGGGACTTTGACGCCTTCGAGGATCTTCAGCGACGCGCCAAGGTCCCCTTCCGCCGCGAGTCGCTCGAGCTCTACACGCGCTAGTCGTTCAGGTTCGGAGCGAGCCAGCGTTCCATCACGGGTAGCTCCAACCCCTTCCGGCGGGCGTAGTCCTCGACCTGGTCGGATTCGATCTTGCCGACCCCGAAGTACTGCGAACGCGGATGCCAGAAGTAGTAGCCGCAGACCGACGCGGTCGGGAGCATGGCAAAGCTCTCGGTCAGCGTGATCCCGATCCGCTCCGTGACCCCGAGCAGATCGAAGAGCGCCCGCTTCTCGGTGTGGTCCGGGCACGCCGGGTACCCCGGAGCCGGCCGGATGCCCTGGTACTCCTCATGGATCAACGCCTTGTTGTCCAGCGCCTCGTTCGGCGCGTACCCCCAGAGCTCGCGTCGGACGCGCTCGTGCAGACGCTCGGCGAAGGCCTCTGCCAGGCGGTCGGCGAGCGCCTTGAGCATGATCGCGCTGTAGTCGTCGTGCGCCGTCTCGAACTCGGCGACCTTGGCGTCAAGCCCGATGCCCGTCGTCACGGCAAAGCCGCCAAGCCAATCGGCCACCCCGGATGCGCGGGGCGCCACGAAGTCCGCGAGCGCGATGTTCGGACGCCCCGCGGCCATGACCATCTGCTGCCGAATCGTGTGCACCACCGCGAACGGCTCCGGATCGGTCCCCGCCCAGAGCCGGATGTCGTCAGCGCCATCTGAGTTCGCGGCAAAGAATCCGACGACCGCGCGGGCGTGAAGCCACTTCTCGTGAACGATCTTCCGAAGCATCTCGCGCGCATCGGCAAAGACGGACCGGGCGCTCTCGCCGACCACCGGATCCTGGAGGATCTCGGGGTACCGCCCCGAGAGCTCCCAAGTCTGGAAGAACGGGGTCCAGTCGATGCGCGGCACGAGGTCCGCGAGCGCCACGTCGTCGAGCACCCGCACGCCGGTGAACGAAGGGACGGGCGGCACGACACCGGCCCAGTCGATCTTCAGCTTGTTCGCTCGCGCTTCCGCGATGGTCTGCCGCTGCAGGTCGCGGCGGCGCTCCGCGCGCTTCACGCGGAGCTCCTCGTACTCGCTGCGCACCTCACGGACGAATGCCTCACGCCCGCCGTCGCTCAGGAGCACGCTCGCGACACCGACGGCGCGAGAAGCGTCGTGAACGTGGATGACCGGTCCCGAATAGTGCGGCTCGATCTTCACCGCGGTGTGCATCCGACTCGTGGTCGCGCCGCCGATGAGGAGCGGCACGGTGAAGCCCTCTCGCTCCATTTCGATCGCCACGTACGTCATCTCTTCGAGTGAGGGCGTGATGAGGCCGGAGAGGCCGATGAGGTCCGCCTTCTCGCGCCGAGCGGTCTCGAGGATCTTTGCCGCGGGCACCATGACCCCCAGATCGATGACGTCGTAGTTGTTGCACTGCAGAACGACCCCAACGATGTTCTTGCCGATATCGTGCACGTCGCCCTTCACGGTGGCCATGACGACTTTGCCCTTGGCTCTCGTGTCGGAGCTCGCGAGCTTCTCCGCCTCGATGTAGGGAATGAGGTGCGCGACCGCGCGCTTCATCACTCGGGCGCTCTTCACCACCTGGGGCAGGAACATCTTCCCCGAGCCGAAGAGATCGCCGACCGTGCTCATGCCAGCCATCAGCGGCCCCTCGATGACCTCGATGGGCCGCTCCGCGAGACGGCGCGCCTCCTCGGTGTCCTCGAGGATGAAATCCGTGAGGCCGTGGACGAGCGCATGGGCCAAGCGCTCGTGCACCGGGGCGTCCCGCCAGGCGAGGTCCGCCACAGCTTTCGTGCCGTCGCCCTTCACGCTGCTCGCGACCTCGAGAAGCCGCTCGGTAGCATCGCTGCGCCGGGCCAGCACGACGTCCTCGACACGCTCGAGCAGATCGAGCGGGATGTCGCTGTACAGCGTGAGCGCGCCGGCATTCACGATCCCCAGGTCCATCCCGGCTCCCACGGCGTGGAAGAGGAAGACCGCGTGGATCGCCTCGCGCAGCGCATTGTTGCCGCGGAACGCGAAGGACACGTTGCTCACGCCGCCGCTGACCCTCGCGTGGGGCAGAGTCGCCTTGATGCGCCGGGTCGCCTCGATGAAGTCCAGGGCGTAGCGCTCGTGCTCCTCGATGCCGGTGGCGATGGCAAAGATGTTCGGGTCGAAGATGATGTCCTCGGGCGGGAACTGCACCCGCTCGGTGAGGATCCGGTAGGCCCGCGCGCAGATCGCGACCTTCCGGTCCGCTGAGTCAGCCTGGCCCTGCTCGTCGAACGCCATGACGACCGCGGCCGCTCCGTAACGACGCACGAGCGTGGCCTGGCGGACGAACTCCTCCTCGCCCTCCTTGAGCGAGATCGAGTTCACGATGCCCTTGCCCTGGAGGCACTTGAGTCCGGTCTCGATGACCCGCCAGCGAGAGGAGTCGATCATGACCGGCACGCGAGCCACCGCGGGTTCCGTCGCCACGAGATTGAGAAAGGTGCGCATCGCCTCCTCGGCGTCGAGCATTCCCTCGTCGAAGTTCACGTCGATGACCACGGCGCCCGCCTCGATCTGCTGACGCGCCACCTCGAGCGCTGCCTCGTACTCGCCGGCCAGAACGAGCTTCTTGAATCGCGCCGAACCGGTGACGTTCGTTCGCTCGCCCACATTCACGAAGTTGGAGGATTCGGTGATGGCGAGCGGCTCGAGGCCGGAGAGCCGCAGCGCGGGTGCCACGGTCGTCAGGCGGTGCGGCGCGATCCCCCGGACCGCATCGGCGATCGCGCGGATGTGCGCTGGAGTGGTGCCGCAGCAGCCACCAACGATGTTGAGAAGCCCCGCCTGGGCGAACTGTCGGAGCACGCCGGCGGTGAAGGACGGCGTTTCGTCGTAGCCGCCCATCTCGTTCGGCAGACCCGCGTTGGGGTGCACGCTGATGCGGCACGGCGCCACTCGGGCGAGCTCCTGAACGTGCGGCCGGAGGTCCGCTGCGCCCAGGGCGCAATTGAGCCCGATGGATAGGGGGCGGGCGTGCGCCACCGAGTTCCAGAAGGCCTCCGTCGTCTGGCCCGAGAGGGTGCGCCCGCTGCCGTCCGTGATCGTGCCCGAGATCATGAGCGGGACGCGGATTCGGTCCTCAGCGAACACCTGCTCGATCGCGAAGAGCGCGGCTTTGGCGTTGAGCGTGTCAAAGATGGTCTCGAGCAGCAGAATGTCCGCGCCGCCCGCGAGCAGTCCGCGGGCTGCTTCGGCGTAGGCCCGCACGAGTTCATCGAACGTCACGTTGCGGAAGCTCGCGTCCTCGACTTTGGGCGAGATCGACGCGGTCCGGTTCGTCGGCCCGAGCGCGCCTGCAACGTAGCGCGGCCGCCCGTCACGAGCCTCGTACTCGTCGCAGGCGTCCCGCACGAGACGCGCCCCGGTCTCATTGAGCTCGTACGCGAGGTCGTCCATGCCGTAGTCGGCCTGCGAGATGCGGGTCGAGTTGAAGGTATTGGTCCCGACGATGTCGGCGCCCGCGTCCAGATAGGCAATGTGGATCGCGCGGACCGCCTCCGGGCGGGTGAGGCTCAGGAGGTCGTTGTTCCCGCGAAGATCGCGCGGCCACTCGGCGAATCGGGTCCCACGGAAATCGGCTTCGGATAGCCGAAGCGCCTGAATCTCCGTGCCACGGGGACCGTCGAGAATGAAAATCCGCCGCTCGAGCTCTTCGTCGAGGCGCGCAAGCCTCGCGTCTCGAGCGCGCTCGCGAGCATTCTTCGTGATGACGACCTCCCGTTCCTTGCTCTGGGGAAGGGAGAACCGTCGACCCATACGGATCGTGCCTTCTCATCTTCCCCCCGTTTCCAGGGGCCGGAATTGGCACCGCAGCGGGACTCCGCCGGTTGCCGAGGCGTCAACGGGCCGTACCCTCAGCCTCTCTCGATGAAAGAGATCGCGTGTGCGATCAGCGGTAAGGCTAGCACGTACACTTTTCCCATCGCCACGATCGACCCACGCCTCACCGATCTCAGCCTGCGATCGTTCGGCGACGATCTGGCCTCCGGCGGGCCCGTTCCAGGCGGCGGAAGCGCGGCGGCCTATGCCGGCATGCTTGGCGCGGCGCTCGCCGGGATGGTCGGACGCATCGCGGCGCGCAAGGCGGAGCCCGGAAGTCACGACGCATTCATCGCCGAGACCGACGAGCTGCGGGCCGAGTTCCTCGCGCTCGTGGATGAGGACGCGAACGCGTTCGCCGAGGTCGCGGTGGCGCTCAAGCTCCCAAAGAGCGACGAGCGGGAGGCCGGCATCCGCAGCGCACAACTCCAGATCGCCCTCGGCAACGCGTCACGGGTCCCCCTGCGTATGGCCGCGGCCTGTCGTCGGCTCCTCGACCTGTGCGAGCGCGGGCTGGAGCTGGCGAGCCGATCCGTGATCAGCGACATCGGCGTGGGTGCGCTCCTCGCGGAGGCGGCCCTGCGCGGCGCGGCACTCAACGTCATGGTCAATCTCGCGTCGCTCACCGACTCGACCCAGGTGAAGACGCTCTCCGAGGAGCTCGACCGCAGTCTCGAAGGAGCCGGCGAGCAGCGGAGGAGGATCACGGACTTCGTCGAGTCGAGGGTCGCGCGTTGACGGCCCGCCTCCTCCACGGGCGCCCGATCGCCGACGCGATCCAGGCGCGGTCGCTCGAGCGAAGCGCCGCGCTCCAGGCGCGCCGCGTCACGCCGGGTCTCGCGATCGTGTCCGTTGGGATCGACCCTGCCGCGAGCGCCTACGCCGGCCGCCTCCGCCGTGGCGGTGCCTCGATCGGGGCGGCGATCGAAGAGGTCGTGCTTGCACGCGGCACCACCGAGGAGACGCTCGCGGAGACTCTGGAGAGCCTGGGCCGGGATCCCAACGTCCACGGCATCCTGCTGCTCACGCCACTCCCGAGCCCGCTCGACGAGGCACACATCGTCGATCACATCGCCATCGCGAAGGACGTGGAGGGCATGAATCCCTTCAGCATGGGGCTCCTCGCCGACGGTCGGCCGCAGTTCATTCCGTCCACAGCCGAGGCGATCGTCGAAATGCTCAAGTTCTACGCGGTTCCGCTCCATGGAGCGCACATCGTCATCCTCGGACGCAGCACCGTCATCGGGCGCCCGGTCGCTTCGCTGCTGCTCGAGGAGGACGCGACGGTCACGATCGCCCATTCACGGACCGTCAACGTTGGTGAGCTGACCCGCGCCGCCGATATCGTCGTCATCGGCGTTGGCCGCGCCGGCCTGGTCACCGGCGCGATGCTGAGGCCCGGCGCGATCGTCATCGACGCCGGCATCAACGTGACCCCTGACGGCATCGTCGGCGATGCCGACGCGGAGAGCGTGAGCGCGGTCGCCGGCGCCTTCAGTCCCGTACCCGGTGGCCTGGGCGCCGTGACGACCGCGCTGCTCCTACGAAACCTTCTGACCGCTACCGAAAGGCAACTCGGCTAGCA
>SHYN01000026.1 GCA_009692785.1 Chloroflexota bacterium
CCGCGAGCGGGGCGGCGACGGGAACGGTGCCGTCCGGCACCGCGCCGGCCACGCCGTCGCGTGAGCCGGTGAAGATCGGCGCGATCCTGCTCGAGCTCCTCGCCTCGCCCACGGTCGCCTCGCGCCGGATCCTCTACCGCACGTACGACTCGATGGTCGGCACCGACACCGTCGTCGGTCCGGGCGGCGATGCGGCGGTGCTCCGGATCAAGGGGCGCGCCGACGGGATCGCGCTCGCGATCGACGCGCAGCCACGCGTCGCGGCGCTCGACCCGTACATCGGTGCGGCGTGCGCGGTGGCCGAGGCGACCCGGAACGTGGTCTGCATGGGTGCGGAGCCGCTCGCGCTCACCGACTGCCTCAACCTCGGTAACCCCGAGCGCCCCGCAGGCGCCTGGCGCCTCGCGCGGACGATCGCCGGTGTGGGCGACGCGTCCCGAGCGCTCGGCGTCCCGGTCGTCTCGGGGAACGTCTCGCTCTACAACGCGACCCGCGGGCCCGCGGGCTTGGCGGATGGTTCACGGGATATCTGGCCGACGGCGACGATCGGCGTGGTGGGGCACCTGCCCGACGTGACGAAGCACCTGCCGGTTACGAGCGGAAAGGCCGGAGACGTCGTGCTGCTCGCGGGTTCGGCCGACGTGGCGCTCGGCGCATCGGTGCATGGCGCACTCCGCGGAGTGCACGGCGGTCCGGTCGCGATCGACCTCGCGCTCGAGGCGCGCCTGCAGCGCTTTGTTCTCGACGCGCATGCCGCCGAGCACCTGCGCGCGGCGCACGACCGGTCGGAGGGCGGGCTTGCCGTGGCGCTCGCCGAGCTCGCGCTCCGCGACGGCGTGGGGCTTCGCGCGACGCTCCCGGCGCGGCGGGGCATCGGCACGCTCGCCGCGCTGTTCGGCGAGGGGCCCTCGGGGATCGTCCTCGTCGTGCCACCCGACCGCGTCGAAGCGGTCCGCGCCCTCGCGACCTCCCGCGACGTCCCACTCTGGACGCTCGGCGCAGTCGGCGGCGACATCCTGGAGGTCGCGCCGGTCCTCGGGATGCCGATCGCGGCCCTCCGCGCGGCATTCAGTGGCGGGCTCGCGAGCGCGTTGGGCCGACAGTGAACGAGGAGCGCCTCAGGCGCGACGAGCGAACCCGAGCACGGAGTGCATCGCGGCGAAGCCGCAAGAACATGGGAAGGGAGTCGTAGATGTGCGGTGTGTGTGGCATCTGGTCGCCGCCGGGGGCTGATCCGACCGAGGCGGCGCGCCTCATGTTCTTCTCCCTCTACGCGCTCCAGCATCGTGGGCAGGAGTCGGCGGGGATCGCCGCAACCGACGGGCGCGACCTTCGTGTGGTGCGGCGAATGGGGCTCGTGGGGCAGGTCTTCGCCGAGCCCGACCTGGGCGCCCTCAAGGGCCGCGCGGCGATGGGTCACACCCGCTACTCGACGACCGGATCGTCAACGATCCAGAACGCACAGCCGCTCACCGTCCACGACGACGCGCTCGGCGAGCTCACGATCGGCCACAACGGGAATTGCATCAACGCTCGCGAGCTCCGCGACGAGCTTGTGGCGAAGGGCGTCTCGTTCGCCACCTCGTCGGACACCGAGGTCGTGGCCAAGGTGCTCGTCGCCGCGCCCGGTGGGTCGTGGGACGAGCGGCTCGTCCACGCGCTCCCAACGCTGCAGGGCGCCTGGTCACTCGTGCTGCTCACCCCGCACGCGCTCTACGCGGTCCGCGACCCGTTCGGTGTTCGGCCGCTCTGCCTCGGACGCAAGGACGGCTCCTGGCTCGTCGCGAGCGAGACCTGCGCGCTGGATACGGTGGGCGCGACCTTTGTTCGCGACGTCGCGCCGGGCGAGGTCCTCCGCATCGACGATGCCGGCGTCACCACGGTGGCCCTTCTTCCCGCGGAGCGCCGTGGGCTGTGCATCTTCGAGCACGTCTATCTCGCATCGGTCGCGAGCAATCTTCATGGCAGGTCGGTCTACTCGACCCGTGAGCGCATGGGTGAGATCCTCGCCGATGAGCACCCGGCGTTCGCCGACGTCGTCATCCCGGTGCCGGACAGCGCGATCCCGGCCGCGGTCGGGTATGCGCGACGGAGCGGGATACCGTTCCGCGAGGGGCTGATCAAGAACCGCTACATCGGCCGCACCTTCATCCAGCCGACGCAGGAGCTGCGCGCCCACTCGGTGCAGCTCAAGTACAACGCGCTCACCGACGTTCTTGACGGCAGGCGTGTCATCGTCATCGACGACTCGATCGTCCGCGGATCCACGTCGGGGCCGATCGTTCAGCTGCTTCGCCGGCACGGCGCGCGCGAGGTACACATGCGGGTCTGCTCGCCGCCGATCCGGCACCAGTGCTTCTTCGGAGTGGACATGGCGCGTCGGCAGGACCTCATCGCGTCGCACAAGGACATCGAGCAGATCCGCGC
The DNA here is from genome assembly GCA_009692785.1 of Chloroflexota bacterium. Lineage (GTDB taxonomy): Bacteria > Chloroflexota > Limnocylindria > P2-11E > P2-11E > SHYN01. Next base: position 2,428 of record SHYN01000026.1, read on the forward strand.
GCACATCGGCGCGGACTCGCTCGGCTACCTCTCCCTCGAGGGGATGGTCCGCGCGACCGGCGGCACGCCCGGCGAGTTCTGCATGGCCTGCTTCACCGGCGATTACATCGTCCCGATCCAGCTGGAGCTGCGAAAAGAGGTGCTGGAGCGGGTTTCGAACGATGTGGCGACAAAGAGATAGAATGTGGCGATGATGAAGTCGCGCAAGGCCGAGCCGAAGCTGAAGAGTGTGAGCACCGCGCCCACTCGGACCGAAGGCCGTCGCCAGGCCGCCACCCTGGCCGTAGCGGTGCCCATGGCAGGCAAGGAGACCGTCGGGGTTCGCGAGCTCCGCGACTCGTTCAGCGAGCGCCTTCGGCGCGTTCGGGCCGGAACGACGATCACAGTCACCGACCACGGCGAGCCGATCGCGATGCTGATCCCATTCGGCCTGCCCGCGGGTATCCTCCGGATGCTCTCGGAAGGAACGCTCACCTGGAGTGGCTCAAAGGACTACCCGCCGCCGCTCCTTCGCGGCGAACTCGTGTCCCCGCCGCCCGATGGCTGGTACTCGGCGATGAAGGAAGAGGACGACCATGCCCAGGACGCCAGCATCGGCACTTCCTCGGCGGACCTACCGCACTGATCGCCTTTCTCGACGCGAGCGCCTTCGTGAAGCTGTTCCTGCCGGAGCCGGAGAGCGGTGAGGTCGACCTATTCATCCGTGGCGCCGCGTTCGCGGCAGGCTCGCGGGTCCTCGCGACCGAGTCTCGGTCCGCGATCGCCCGACAGCTGAGTCGGATGAACGCGCCGACCGCGGTGGTCGAGCGTTCGCGTGCCCGCTGTCGGGACTGGCTGCGGACGGTCCTTTTTGTTGAGCTTGACGCCGAGCTTGCGAGCGATGCCGGTGCGCTGGCCGAGCGCCACCTCCTTCGGTCGCTCGATGCGATCCATCTCGCGTCCGCGCTTCGCCTGACGCGGTCCGCCGCCGACGTCGTGATGGGTACATTCGATCTTGCGCTCCGGGACGCCGCCCGCGCTGAATCGCTCGCGGTGTTCCCCGCGTGAGGTCAGATCCACGGCGCCGTCCCGGTCCGCAGGGCGGCCCGCGCGCAAGGAGATCTGCATGAGCTCGTACCGCGAGGCCGGGGTCGATATCTCGCGCGCAGAGGATGCGCTCTCGCGCGTTCGCGAGCGCGTGGCGAGGACGAAGCGGCCCGAGGTCATCGGCGGGATCGGCGCCTTTGGCGGGCTCTTCCGCTTTGGTGGGATGAAGGACGGCGTGCTCGTCGCCACGACCGACGGTGTCGGGACGAAGCTCGAGCTCGCGCGGCTCCTCGACCGTCACGAGGTCGTCGGCGCCGACCTCGTGAACCACTGCGTGAACGACGCGCTCGCGATGGGCGCCGACCCGCTCTTCTTCCTCGACTACTTCTCGACCTCGCAGCTCGACCCGGCGATCTTCGCGCGGGTCGTCGGCGCGATGGCCGACGCGTGCGCGACCCATGGCTGCGCGCTCCTCGGTGGCGAGACGGCCGAGATGCCCGGGATGTACGGCGCGGGCTCCTACGACCTGGCCGGGTTCCTGGTCGGCGCGGTCGAGCGGGACCGGCTCCTCGACCCGGCGAGCGTCCGCGCGGGCGACGCGCTGATCGGCATTCCGTCGAGCGGCCTTCACACGAACGGCTATTCGCTCGCGCGGCACATCGTCTCGCGCCTCGCCGAGCGCGAGGGGCGCACTGTCGAGGAGGCGCTCAAGCTGCCGCGGCCGGCGCTTGGCGCGACCGCGGCTGTGGCGGGGTCCGCACCTGGCGCGGCCGGCGCGTCCCCGGGACGCGCGACCACCGCTGTGACCCTCGGCGACGCCCTTCTCGTCCCGCACCGCTGCTATCTCACGGAGGTCCGCGCCATGCGCGCCGTCGCCGAGCTCCGCTCACTCGCGCACCTCACCGGCGGTGGATGGGAGGGCAACCTCCCGCGCGCTCTCCCGGATGGGCTCGGCGCGTTCGTCCGCCGCGACGCGTGGACGGTGCCGCCACTCTTCACGGTCCTCGGTGATGCGGGCACGGTCCCCGATGCCGACCGCTTCGACACCTGGAATATGGGGATCGGGCTCATCGCGGTGGTCGCGCCAGCGGATGCCGACCGAGCCGCTCTGGCGGTGGCGGGAGCGGTGCACCTCGGGACCGTTGAGCGCGCCCGACCGGGCGAGCGGCGGGTCCGGTTCGTGTGACCCTGCGGATCGGCGTGCTCGTCTCGGGTCGCGGCACGAATCTCCAGGCGATCCTCGACGCCTGCGCCGACGGCCGCCTCGATGCGACGGTCGTGCTCGTGGCGGCGAACCGCTCCGGGATCCCGGCGCTCGAGCGCGCCGAGCGCGCCGGCATCCCGGTGCTCGTCGCGCTGGCAAAGGATCACGGCAGCCTTGGCGCCGCGCAGGGCGCGATCGCCGCTGCGCTTGTCGCGTCGCGCGTCGGGGTCGTTGTGCTCGCGGGATTCGACCAGGTGCTTGCCGACGGCTTCTTCACCGCCCTCGGCGACATCGACGTCATCAATGTGCATCCCTCGCTCCTTCCCGCTTTTGGCGGCGCGGGCATGGTGGGCGACCGCGTTCACGCCGCCGTGCTCGAGAGCGGCGTGCCGGAGAGTGGCTGCACGGTGCATCGGGTCGGGCCCGGGCCGATCGACGGTGGCCCGATCCTCCTCCAGCGCCGCGTGCCCGTTCTTCCGGGCGACGGCACCGCGTCGCTTGCCGCTCGCGTGCTCATCGAGGAGCACCGGGCGCTCGTCGACGCGATCGACCTCCTGACCTGAAAACGAGCGACCGGCCCTGCGCAACGGGATCTGCCCGTGGTGCGTGAGCATCGCGCTCGCGACCGTCGTGCTCTTTGCGCTCGCGCTCCGCGGCCTCGCGCGGGACTGGTCGGCGCCGGCCTCGTGCTTCAGGTACCGGTGCGGAGCAGCTCAATGTGGGTGGCCGCGCCCTTGGCGTAGGTGACGCGGACGCCCTCGCAGTGGCCGAAGGCCGGACCCGCGAGCGCCCGGCCGAGGCTGTGGCCAAGTGCGACGGCTGGAAGATCGATGATCCCGCCGTGCGAGACGGCCAGGACGCGATCGCGAGGGCCGACGCGGCGGGCGATCGCGCTCCAGGCGGCGAGCTGCTGATCGGCGAAGACGCGGAGCTCGTCCCGTTCGGCCAGCAGGCGCGCCCACGCGACCAGGGTGTCGATGGGTCCAAAGAGCTCCGCCCCACCGATGTCCGGAAGGAGCGAGGCCTCGGTGCCATCGAGCCCGCCGCCGATGAGGCGGGCGGTCTCCTGCGCGCGCGGGAGGGGGCTCGCCACGACGAGCGCGTAGCGCGTGCCGGAGAGCGAACCCGCCATCGCGCGGCCGGCCGCCGAAAGCGCCGACGTGCCCGGAATCGTGGCGCGTTCGGCATGGCGGCGCACGTCGAGGATGGGCATCCGACAAATCGTACGCGCCCTGATAGGCTTTTTCGATGCGGGTCATCATCACCGGCGTGACCGGCTTCGTTGGCAGCCACCTCGCCGAGTACCTCACTTCCGAGCACCCCGAGGTCGCCGTCTACGGCACCTATCGCTGGCGCTCGCGGATGGAGAATCTCGACGACCTGGCAGCGGCCGGCAAGCTCGACAAGATCGAGGGTCGCTATCAGGATGGCCCCTCGCTCCGCGGCGAGGGGCGCAAGGGTCGGCTGACGCTCCTCCACACCGAGCTGACCGATGCGAGCTCGGTCGAGAAGCTCATCGCCGGGGTCCAGCCGCAGCGGATCTTCCATCTTGCGGCCCAATCCTTCGTCCAGTCGTCCTGGGATGAGCCCGGGGCGACCCTCCACAACAACATCACCGGACAGCTGAACCTCCTTGAGTCGATCCGCCGGCACGACCGCCAGATCCGGATGCAGGTCGCCTGCTCGAGCGAGGAGTACGGCCTCGTCCACCCCGATGAGGTCCCGATGAAGGAGACGAATCCGCTCCGTCCGCTGTCGCCGTATGCGGTGAGCAAGGTGGCGCAGGACATGCTCGCCTACCAGTACTTCAAGTCGTACGGGCTGCACGTCGTGGTCACGCGCGGCTTCAACCACACCGGTCCGCGTCGCGGCCTCATCTTCGTCACGAGCACCTTTGCCAAGCAGATCGCCGAGATCGAGGCGGGCCTCACGGAGCCGGTCCTGCATGTCGGCGACCTCACGCCAAAACGCGACTGGACCGATGTGCGTGACATGGTGCGCGCCTATTGGCTGGCCCTCGAAAAGGCCGAGCCGGGCGAGGCCTACAACATCGGCAGCGGCCGGACCTGGTCGGTGCGCGAGATGCTCGACCTGCTGCTCACGCACTCAAAGGTGAAGGTGCGCATCCAGGAGGACCCCGAGCGTCTCCGACCGTCGGACGTGCCCATCCTCTGGGGCGACGCCTCCAAGTTCCGCCGCGCGACCGGCTGGGAGCCGCGCATCCCCTTTGAGCGCACCATGGGCGACCTCCTCGACTACTGGCGCGCACGGGTCCGCCGCGAGGCCGTGCCCGCCGGTGCGCGGAGCTAGCCGTGCCTGATCTCGGGGGCATCTGGGCGTCCTTCGCGTCGAGCGCGCCGGTGCAGTTCTCCGTGCGCTTCTTCGGTCTCTACCTCGTCGCGCTCTATCTCGCGATGGTCTTCTGGACGGTCCGCGACGCGCAGCACCGCACCGAGAACCCGATCCTGCCGTACGTTGCCGGCGTCGTGGTCGTCGTCCTCAATGTGCTCGGCCTGTTCGTGTACCTCATCGTTCGGCCGCGCGAGACACTGCACGAAGCCTATGAGCGCCAGCTTGCGGAGGAGAGCCTCCTTGCGGAGGCCGAGCAGCGCGCGGTGTGTCCGAGCTGCAAGGAGCGGGTCGACTCCGAGTTCCTCGTCTGCCCCACCTGCCGGACCAGGCTGCGGCGGGCCTGCCCGTCGTGCGCCAGGCTCATCAAGCCGGAATGGACGATCTGCCCGTATTGCGCCAAGACCTCCGACGACCGGGACTCGATGGCCCACATCGGGACCGGCCGATCATCCGCCGTGGAGCAGGCGCGACCTGCGATGACGCGTGAGACCTCTTTCGCCCGCGAACGCGGCGTCGAACGGGCCCCGAAGGCGACGACCACGACGGAGGAGCGCTAGACCCCACTGCCCCGGCGTGCGCGATCCGCACAAGTGGCAGCCGATCTCCAGGGGTGTGCGGATCAGCGAATGGCCGGTGGCCACCCGTCCGCGCGAGCGGCTCCTCGCCGGCCGGCCGGTCTCCGATGTGGAGCTCATCGCGGTCCTCCTCGGCAGTGGCACCCGGTCGCGGTCCGCGCTCGCCCTCGCCGAGCATGCGCTCGTCAGCCTGGGTGGTCCCGCCGGCCTGGCGCGCGCCGACGGCGCCGCCCTGCGCGCGGCCGGGTGCGGGCCTGCCTCCGCGGCGCGGCTGGTCGCGGCGATCGAGCTCGGTCGGCGCTGCCTTGCCGCGAGCGCTCTGGGCTTGCCCTGCGATTCACCGGCGGCGGCTGCCGCGGCCCTCGCGCCGCATCTCGCGAACCGCGAGCGCGAAACGCTCGCCGTGGCGCTCCTTGATCGGAAGCGCCGGCTGATCTCCGTGGTGCCGGTGTATGCCGGAACGGTCTCGGGCACGACGGTGCGCGTCGGCGAGCTTTTCAGCGAGGCGGTCCGGAGGAACGCGAGCGCGATTCTGCTCGCGCACAATCACCCGAGCGGCGATCCACTGCCCTCGCCCGACGACCTCCGCACCACCACCGATGCGGTGGCCGCGGGCCGCCTCCTCGGCATTCCGGTGATCGACCACCTCGTGTTCGGCGCGGGCCGTTGGCACAGCCTGCGGGAACGAAGCGGTATCAGTTTCGACGAATGAAAGTTGGGGCTGCGGCTCGTCGTGGCCGTATCGCACGGGAGGTGGCTCCGTTGCACAGGCGTGGACACCTTTGGCCGCTCCGGACGTCGCGCCCTGCGTCACGTCGCCATTCTTGCTGCGATCCTCCTCGCCATCGTTCCCCATGTGGCAACGGCGCATGAAGCCGCGGCGCTTCCAGCACCCGCGCCAGCCGGTGTCCTCGTGCTCCCGGCGGTGCCTGGATCAACGGTCCGGCTCGAGGACCCGATGCTGTCGGGGGTGGCGCCCCGAGCGACCCCGCGACCGACGGTCCAGCAGGCACGGCCGACGGCACGGCCCACCGCACGACCGGCAAGCCCGCCGAGTGCCCGTTCGACGCCGACGCCTCCGCCACGCGGCTGACGCCGCCATGCCGCTGACGCCGCCACTATCCTGATGAGTCGACGCGACTCAGCGGGGGAGCTTGACGACCGTGTTCGATGGCCTACTCGGCCTGTTCTCGTGCGACATCGGCATCGACCTCGGCACGGCCAACACCCTTGTGCACGTGCGTGGCCGCGGAATCGTCATCAGCGAGCCGTCGGTCGTCGCAAAGGACCTGCGGACCGGCAACATCATCGCGATCGGCGCGGAGGCGAAGCGCATGGTCGGTCGGACGCCGGCCTCGATCGCCGCGATCCGTCCGCTCAAGGACGGCGTCATCAGCGACTTCGACATCACCGAGCAGATGCTCCGTTACTTCATCCACCGGGTGCACGATCGTTTCGCGCTCCTTCCTCGACCGCGCGTCATCATCGGCATCCCGTCTGGTGTGACCGAGGTCGAGAAGCGTGCGGTGCAGGATGCCGCGCTGAGCGCGGGCGCGCGTTGGGCCAGGCTCGTCGAAGAGCCGATGGCCGCGGCGATCGGCGCCGGCCTCCCGGTCAACGAGCCGTCCGGCTCGATGATCGTGGACATCGGCGGCGGCACGACCGAGGTCGCGGTCACTTCACTCGGCGGCATCGTCATCGCGCGCTCGATTCGGATCGGCGGCGACGAGTTGGACGCGGACATCGTGAGCTATGCCCGACGCGAGTTCAACCTCCTCATGGGCGAGCGCACGGCCGAGGACATCAAGATCGCGATCGCCTCCGCGTACCCGCTCGACGAGGAGGTCTCGACCTTCTTCCGCGGTCGGGACCTGCTGACCGGGCTCCCTCGTTCGATCAAGGTGACGAGCGCGCAGGTCCGCGACGCGATCGCGCCGTCGGTGCAGCAGATCGTGGATGCCGTGAAGGACACGATCGAAGAAACGCCACCAGAGCTCGTGGCCGACATCATGGACCAGGGCATCTACCTCGCCGGTGGCGGTGCGCTGCTTCGCGGCCTGGATGTTCGGATCCAGGAGGCAATCCAGATGGTGGTCCACATCGCGGAGGATCCACTCACGTGCGTCGTCCGTGGCACCGGCCGGGTGCTCGAGGATCTTGTGAAGTACGAGCGCACCCTCGTGACCGAGACCTACGCCTCGCTGCCGAAGTGAGCACCGCGGGAGCGAGAGCGTGAACGGCTCCGTCAATCTCGGTCGCGCACCGCGGACCATCGGAGCGCTGCGGCCGCTTCTGCTGCTCATCGGCGCCAGCGTGCTCCTGCTGTTCATGCGCGATCTGGACCTCGTGCGTGAGTCGTCCACTCTTGGCACGCAGCTCCTTGTTCCGCTCCAGCGTGTGCTTGCCGACACGGGCTCCGGGGCCGGGCGTTTCCTCCAGGTGATCGGTGAGATCGATGATCTCCGCAACGCGAACGCGCGGCTTCGGGGAGAGGTGGATCAGCTCACGCTCGAGAACGTGCGCATCCGCGAAGAGGCAGCCACCGCACGCCAGGTCGCGCGGTTCGACACCGCGCGCGGCACCTACACGACGGTCGGGGCCGCGGTCATCGCGCGCGATCCGAGCGCCATCCTCCGGACCGTCGTCATCGACTCGGGGAAGGACTCCGGCGTCAGAACGGGCAACGTCGTCATCGCCGATCGCGGCGTCGTGGGGCGCGTCACCGAGGTCGGCACGAATTTTGCTCGGGTGCTGCTCCTCACCGACTCGGCCTCGACGGTCTCGGCCCTCGTCCAGGGCTCGCGCGCCACCGGTATCGTGAGTGGACAGTACGGCGACACCCTCGTCATGGACTGGATCCTCCAGTCCGAGCCGGTGAAGCTGGGGGACGTCGTGCTCACCGCCGGCCTTGGACTTGGGGACGAGCTGCGCTCGCTCTATCCCAAGGGTCTGGTCATCGGCACGGTGGTCGAGGTCTCGCGCTCCGAGGTGAATGCCTACATCCGCACGATCGTCAGGCCCGCGGTGGATCTTCGGCGGCTGGAGCGAGTTCTGGTCATCACCGGCGGAACCTAGCCGCCGGCGCGTCATGCCACAGCCTTTTCCGCGTTAAGCGGAAACCATGGGAAGAGTTCTCGCGTATACCTATTGGATGCGCCTCCGCCTGCTCGCCGTCGTCTTCGTCCTGTTGACCGTGGTATCGGCTGCCCCGGCGCCGGCGAGGCCGGCCTCTCCGGTCCTTCCGGACGTCCCAACCGCCTTCGTCACTCCCGTGCCCGTCGCCCCCGGCCCGACCGCGGTCGCCCCGGGTGGGGAGCGGACTGGGGCCGCGGCACGATTGCTGGTCCACTTCCGTCCCGAGGCCTCGGACGGGGAGCGAGCGCGGGCTCTGGCCAGCGTCGGCGGGATCGTCACCGGAGGCATTCCCGACCTGGGCGTCACCCGCGTGGCGGCCGCCGGCGGTGGCGCCGGCGTGGATGGCGGCCCGGCGCTGGAGGTGCCCCCTCGCTCCGAGACGCTCGCCGCACTCCTCGCGATGATGCCCGCGGTCGAGTGGGCCGAGGCCGACCGGCGAGTGTCCCTCGACCTCACCCCGAACGACCCCTACTTCTTCAACGATCCCTATAGCGGCCTCGGTCAATGGGGTCTCCGCAAGATCCAGGCCGACAAGGCGTGGGACATCGTCCGCGGTTCGCCGCAGATCATCGTCGCCGTCGTCGATACCGGGGTCGACCCTGCGCATCCCGACCTCGCGACCGTGGTGCTTCCGAGCGTCACCTTCAACTCCGCGCCGAACGCCGGGTGCACGCAGCAGCTCACCGATGACAACGGTCACGGCACGCATGTTGCCGGGATCATCGGCGCCGCGGGCAACGATGGCGTCGGCGTGGTCGGGACCGCCTTTGGCGTGCGTCTTCTTCCGATCAAGGCGCTCGACTGTCAGGGCACCGGCGTGGTCGGAGACATCGCGCAGGCGATCCTCTACGCCGTTAACAACGGCGCACGGGTCATCAACATCTCGCTCGGCGCCCCCAGCGACAGCCCAACGCTCCGCTCCGCCGTCCAGGCCGCGGCGCTGCGCAACGTGCTCATCGTCGCCGCGGCGGGTAATTGCGGCATCGGCGGCGAGTCCTGCGACGCGGCGAACGAGATCTCCTATCCGGCGGCGTATCCGGGCGCGCTCGCGGTGGCCGCGACCGACATCAACGATGCGCGCGCGTCGTTCTCCACCGCCGCTTCGTACGTGGGCATCGCCGCCCCGGGCCGCACGATCGTGAGCACCTCACCGACGTACCCGACCTTTCTCTCGCGGCGTTCGACGAATCCCACGACCGCGAGATACGCGGTCATCAGCGGCACGTCACAGGCGACACCGTTCGTCTCGGGTGTGGCCGCGCTCGTGCTCTCGCGCGAGCCGAACCTCAGCGCGCTCCAGCTCAGGCAACGCCTGGTCGACACGGCCGATCACCTGGGCACCCCGGGGACGAACCCGCAGTTCGGCGCCGGCCGCGTGAACGCCGCCGCCGCGGTCGCCGTGCTCGCCGCGCCCGCGGCTCAGACCTACGGCGCGACGTACGACAGCGCGAGCGTCCCCAGGACAGCAGCCAAGGGCGCGACCACCGCCATGACCGTGCGCGTGACGAACACCTCCTCGTTCACCTGGTCCGCCGCCGGGCCGCAGCCGGTGCGCCTCGCGTACCACTGGAGTGACCCCACCGGGAACACGATCGTGTGGGAGGGTCAGCGCACGCTGCTCGCGGCCGATCTGCCGCCGGCGCAGAGCGCCACGATCGCGATGAACGTCCTCGTTCCACCCCAGAGCGGCCCCTACCTCCTTCGCTTCGACGTCGTCCAGGAGGGTGTCTCATGGTTCAGCGGTAAGGGGGTGCCGACGGCGAACGTCGCGGTGACGGTGAACGGCGGGTACGGCGCGACGTACGTCGTGGGCGCGACCGCATCCTCGTCGCTCGTCCTCGGCGCGGCGATCTCTCTGCCGATGACACTCACGAACACCGGGTCACGCGTCTGGCCCGCTGCCGGACCCAACCCCGTGCGCCTCTCGTACCACTGGGTGCGGCCGGACGGCTCCGTCCTCACCTGGGAGGGTCAGCGCACGCTCCTTGCGGCCGACGTCGCTCCCGCCGAAAGCGCGACGGTCTCGCTCGCGGTGAGTCCGCCCGCGGTCCTCGGCCCCTCCACGCTCAGGGTCGATCTGGTCCAGGAGGGCCTCACCTGGTTCTCGGGTGAGGGCGTGCCCGTGTCGAGCCTCACGTTCAACGTCACGAGCGGCCTCGTCCCGACCTGGACGGTGACCTCACCACCGGCCGCGCTCCCCGGTGGCCGTGTGAAGATCCCGGTCACCGTGCGGAATGAGGGCGCCGGTCCCTGGGCCGCCGCGGGGGCCACACCGGTGCGCCTTGCCGCTCATATTGTCGACGCCGTGGGGAACACGGTGCTCTGGGACGGTCCGCGCACGCTCCTTCTGACCGACGTCGCACCGGGGGCGTCGTTCTCGGGAGAGCTCATCGTGCCGGTGCCGCTCACGGCAGGCTCCTACCGCGTGCGTGCGGACCTCGTTCAGGAGGGTGTCACCTGGTTCAGCGCGCAGGGCGCCCGAACGGGCGAGGTGCAGCTCCCCGTCCTCGCCGATTTCCGGGCGACCGTGGGCGTGTCGACGACCTCCGTCTCGCGGGCGAGCCCGGTGGCCCAGGTGACCGTGACGAACACCTCCAGCGCGGTGTGGACCGCGGGTGGCCTGGTGCCCATCGCGCTCGCCGCGCACTGGTTTGACGCGCAGGGCGCGGTGCTCGTCTGGGATGGCCCGCGCACGATGCTCGCGCAGACTCTGGCCCCCGGCGAGTCGATCACGCTCGCGGTCCCCCTCGGCCCGCCTCCTCCAGCGGCGGCCCGGCTCGCGGTGGACGTCATCGCCGAAGGCCTGCTGTGGTACGGCGCCGGGCTTCCCCGTTCGGTGACAATCATTCCGTGAGGCCCGTCGCGATCACCGCGCGAGCGCTGCTGCTCGTTCCCTTCATCGCGTTGCTCCTCGCGGGAGCGGCGGTCGCCGCGCCGGTCTCGGCGTTGGTCGCGACGTACCAGGCGGCGCCACCGCCGACCGCCGGCGCCGGACTGCTCATGCCCATCGCGGTGACGGTGACGAATGCGGGCGACGAGCTCTGGCCGGCGGCGGGGCCGACCCCGGTGAACCTTTCCTACCACTGGTACGACGCGCAGGGCGTTGTGGCCATCTGGAATGGGAGCCGCGCGCCGCTCGGGGCCGATGCCCCGGCGGGCGCTACACGCACGATCAGCGTGCCGGTCACCACGCCGCCGGTCGCCGGAAATTACACGCTCAGATTTGCCCTGGTGAAGGAGGGCGTGGCCTGGTTCGCGCCGGGGCCCGCCCACGCCCTGTCGATCGTCGCCTCCTATCAAGAACGCTTTGGTCAGATCGCGCCGCCCGCCTTTGTCGCGACCGGCACCTATGCGCTGAGCGTGCCGGTCACGAACGTCGGCGTCGCGCCGTGGAGCTCGGTCGGCTTGAATGCGATCACGCTCGCATACCACTGGCACGATGCCGCCGGGGCGACCGTCGTGTGGGACGGCGTGCGCTCGCCGCTCACGGGCGACGTCGCACCGGGGGCGAGCACAACGATCAACGCGCGGATCACGGCTCCGGACCGCCCCGGGACCTACGCCCTCACACTCGACCTGGTCCGCGACGGCGTGGGCTGGTTCGCGTCGCTCGGGCCGCCGGCCACGTTCCGCGCGACCGTCGTGGTCGCGCCGCCGATCGTCGGCGCCTCCTACGTGGTCGCGGTGCCGCTCGCGGCCTACATCATCGAGCAGCGCTCGTTCGCGGTCGCGGTGACGAACACCGGCAACCTGCCGATCAGCACGACCGGATCCACGCCGGTGAACCTCTCGTATCACGTCATCGATGCCGCGGGTCAGTTGCTGCTCTGGGACGGACCGCGCACCGCCCTCGGCGGCGACCTCGCGCCGGGCGCGGTCCGCTCCGTGCAGATCACGATCACCGCACCGCCGCAGCCGGGCGCCTACACCGTCGCGATCGACCTCGTGCGGGAGGGTGTGAGTTGGTACAGCGGGCTCGGCTCGCCCGCGGGTAGGGTCGCGCTGACCGTCACGAGCGGTCTCGCGGCAGGCTACGGCGCGTCGACGACCCCGGGCCAGGCAACGATCGGAGCCACGGTGCAGCTTTCGGTGCAGCTCACGAACTATGGTCCGCGCACGTGGTCCGCCGCCGGCGCGACGCCGATGCGCCTCTCTTACCACCTCTTCGACGCGAACGGCAGGACCGTCGTGTGGGACGGAGCACGAGGGCACTTGCCTCGCGATCTGCCGCCGAGCGCGTCCGCCGTCGTGGAGATTGACGTGGCGTTGCCGCAGCAGCCCGGGAACTACACCGTGTCCTGGGACGTGGTCCAGGAGGGCGTCTCGTGGTTCAGCGCGTACGGGGTCGCGCGGAAGGACGAGCAGATCACGGTGCAACCCGGTGTGACCTTCTACGGCAAGGGGTTTGGTCACGGTGTGGGAATGTCGCAGTACGGTGCGCAGGGCTGGGCGACCGG
>SHYN01000027.1 GCA_009692785.1 Chloroflexota bacterium
GTCGCGGTGGATGCGGCGCTCGCATGACTCACGCGCAGGAGCAGGGCGAGGAGCACGAAGTTCGCCAGGAGCGAGGAGCCACCGTAGGCGACGAAGGGCAGCGTCATGCCGGTGAGCGGCACAAGTGCTGCGTTGCCGGCCACGACGACGAGCGTCTGGATCGCGAGGCTGGCGGCAAGGCCGCCCGCGAGAAGCTGCAGGAACGCGGTCGGTGCGCGGAAGGCGATCGCGAGACCACGGTACGCGAGGAGAAGATACGCCGAGAGGAGCGCGAGCACGCCGGCGAGACCGCTCTCTTCGGCGAAGGCGTCGAACACGAAATCGCTCCACACGACCGGGATCCGCTCGGGGAGCCCGCCGCCCAGACCGGCGCCGAAGAGCCCGCCGCCCGCGAGCGCGAAGAGGCCCTGAACGACCTGGTACGAGGCACCGAAACGGAGATCGTCGGCGAAGGGCCGCTGCCAGATGTCGATCCGCGCGGCGACGTGCGGGAAGAGCGCGACCGCGGCGGCGCCGCCCGCGGAGAGCAGCAGGAGCCCACCGGCCACGTACGCGAGCTCGCCGGTCGCCAGATAGAGGAGCGCGAGGAACGCGCCAAAGACAAGCAGCGTCGCGCCCAGATCGCGCTCGGCGACCAGCACGAGCATCGCCACGATCCACATCACGAGGATCGGCGCGAGGTACGCGAGCGGCGGCCGCGGGAATGGCCCAAAGCGGCCGGCCCTCGCGCGGGCGATGAGCTCGCGGTGCTCGGCGAGATAGCCGGCAAAAAAGATGACGAGCGCGATCTTCGCCGCTTCGGAGGGCTGGAACGAGCCGATGCCGAGGCGGACCCAGATCCTGGCGCCGTTGATCTCGCGGCCGATCACGGGAAGCAGGGGCGAGAGGAGCAGGACCAGTCCGGCCAGAGCCCAGCTGTACGGGTAGCGGGAGAGCGCTCCGAGGTCGCGCGGCAACGCGAGCGTCGCGATGAAGGCGCAGAGCCCCACGGCCAGCCACGCGATCTGGAACGGCAGGAGGCCTGGCGCGAGGCGCTGGACGAGCACGAGACCGATCGCCACGAGCGTGAGCGTGAGCGGAACGAGCACCTGATCGGAGCGAGAGCCGAGGATCCGGAGCGCGACATGGAGGGTCAGACCGGCTGCCGCAACAGCGACGGGGACGGCGATGATCGGGCCGGTAAGGGTGGTGGCGCCGCCGGCGTCGGCAAGCGCGACGGCGACCGAGCCGGTCGCGGCGAGTGCGACCGGCCAGAGGAGCAGCCGCAGCTCAGTAGGCCTCGCGCGGAGCCCGCTCACGCCTGCTCGAGGCGGAGGGTGCTGCGCCCGATCGTTAGGACGTCTCCGTACGCGAGGCGCGACCGGCCGTGCGCGGGAACGCCGTTCAGGAGCGTGCCGTTGCGGCTGGCCTGATCCTCGACCCACCACTCTCCGTCGTCAAAGGTCAGAAGCGCGTGGCGAGATGACGCGGCGTCGTCGCGGAGGACGATATCCGCGCCGGGATCACGGCCAATGGCGCTCACGGCACGAAGCGGGAGACGCTCCCCCGACGGGGTCACGAGATACGCGATCCCGGCCGGACGCGCAGCCTGTGCCTGCTCGATCGTCAGCGCCCTGAGCAGTGCGGTGAAGGCCCGCGCGAGGAAGCCGTAGAGGAGCGCGAGGAACGCCAGCCGCACGAGCCAGAGCCCGATCGTAAACTCCACCGTCCAAGGCTACCGGGCGTCGGCCGTGTGGAAGAGGACCGCATCAGGCCCGATCTCGATGCGATCCCCCTCTGCGAGCGCCGCTTCGCTGACCCGCCGGCCGTTCACCCGCGTGCCGTTCAGGCTGCCCAGGTCGATGATGGTGTGGCGGCCAAGCCGCGGCCGGATCTCCGCGTGATGGCGCGAGACCCGCGGATCGTCGAGCACGAGGTCGGAGCGTGGATCGCGACCGATGACGAACGGCTCCGGACCAAGGGTCCGCGATCGTCCGTGCTCCTCCAACCACGCCGTGGGGACGACACGCACGGCGTGAAGCACGTCGCGGTCGAGGACGGTGGTCGCGCCGTGGGCCGAGCCGAGCGATCCCGCGTCCTCGATCGGGGCACCCGCGACGTCGACGAGGGCGCAGGACACGCGCACCTCTCCAGCCCGGAGCGCGCGATCGGACTCGAGCGCCACTTCGGGGTAGGCGATGAGCGTGTAGCCGCGGTCGCGCGCGGCACCCAGAAGCGACTCGGCGAGATCTCGCTCGAGGCTCTTCTGGAACGGGGCGAACCGGCCGTGATCGGCAGGCGCGAGCACGAGCGCGTAGGCATTTGGAACGAAGGTGCGCTCGAGCGCGATCGTCCGGTTCGTCTCCATGGCGCGGATGAGGCGCTTGGCCAACTGCACCGGTTCGAGGCGGGTGCGGAAGAGGCGAGCGCTCCACCCTTCGACGAAGCGCGTCGCGGCGGATTCGAGTCGGCCGATCATCTGCCGGCGCTCAGCGCGGCGGCGCCGGCTTGCTCTTGGCGGCGGGTCGAGCGGCGACCGGCGACGTGGTCTTGGCGGGGGCCCCGGACTCGCCGGACTTGCCGGATCCACCGGATCCACCGGATCCACCGGATCTGCTGGATCCACCGGACTCCCCGGACCCACCGGATGAGGGCGCATCCGAGCCGGCTGACTTTGCGGGAGCCGGCTTCGACTCGGCGCCCTTCTCGCCGCCGGTCGCAGCCGTGGCCGCGTCATTCGCAGCCGCGCCGTCGGTGCTCGGCGCGGTGGACGCCGCGGCGGGCTTCAAGGCGCCGTCCTCGCTGGGCGCGGAGCGCGAGTCCGTCTTGTACCAACCCGACCCCTTAAAGACGATCGCGGTCGCCGCGATGAGCCGCCGCGGCGTCTTGCCGCAACGGGGGCACGCTCCGAGCGGCGGATCGTTGAATCCCCCGACCGCCTCGAACGTGTGCCCGCAGTGGTCGCAGTGGTAGTCATAGACGGGCATGTGCCCTCTACTATCGCAGCACGTGACGGTGCAGGTCCGGGCGGAGGGCCCTTCGCGTCGGAATGCGCGCCGCCGCCGCCGCATCGGTGAGCACCTGTGGGCCTATGGACTCCTCGCGCCGGTCATCGTCATCCTCGGCGTCTTCAAGATCTTTCCAGCCTTCTACGCCTTCTATATCTCGCTCTTCCGGTGGGACATCATCCAGGGCGCCTTCCGCGGCCTCGGGAATTACGGCGACATCCTTTACGAGAATCCGACCCGGGCCGAGGCCTTCTGGCGATCGCTTTCGACGACCTTCACGTACGGCCTGTTCACCGTCCCCCTTGAGATGGGTCTCGCTCTCGTCGTCGCCTTTCTGCTCTTCGGAAAGCTCCGTGGGCGCGGGGTGTACCGCACGCTCTACTACCTGCCCTACGTCACGTCCACGGTGGCGGCGGCGGTCATCTTCAACTGGCTCTTCCATCCCCAGTACGGCATCGCCAACGCGATCCTCGGTCTCGTCGGCGTCGGACCGCAGAAGTGGTACGACGAACCGCGCGGGCTGTTCGAGCTCGCGGCATCGGCCGCGGGTGTGGCGCTCCCCGATTGGGCGGCGGGACCGAGCCTCGCGCTCGTCGGCATCTGCGCGTTCTCGATCTGGCACTACTTCGGCTACCAGGTCATCATCTTTCTCGCCGGGCTCGGGAACATCTCGAACGAGTACTACGAGGCGGCGCGGCTCGACGGCGCCTCGGAGCGGCAGGTCTTCCGCCTCATCACGCTGCCGCTGCTTTCGCCAACGACCTTCTTCGTCTTCACGATCGCGACGATCGGGGTCCTCCGCGAATTCAATGCCTTCTATATCCTCACCAACGGCGGACCGCTCGACACGACGCGAACGACCGGCCTCCTCGTCTTCAAGACGTTCTACCAGCAGGGCCAGCTCGGACTCGGCTCCGCGGTGGCCTTCCTCCTGGCGCTCGCCATCCTGGCCTTCACGCTCACCCAGCAGCGCGTGCTCGCGAGCCGGGTCACCTACGAATGACCGGCCCCATCGCACGAGCGATGCCGAAGAGCGTGCTGAAGTACGCGAGCCTCAGCGCGGTGGCGCTCATCGTCGCATACCCCTTCTACTTCATGGTCTCGAACTCGTTCAAGGACCTCTTCGAGGCCACGACGGTGCCGCCGACCCTCTTCCCCAGCGTGTTCCACCCCGAGAACTACGTGAAGGCCTGGGAGGCGGCGCCGTGGGCGCGTTACTTCGCGAACACGGCCTTCGTCGCGATCACAACGACGCTCGGCGAGGTCGTCACCGCGGTGCTTGCGGCCTACGCGTTCGCCCGTCTCGAGTTCCGCGGGCGAACGGTGCTGTTCGGTGTGTTCCTGGCAACGCTCATGATCCCGAGCGAGGCGACCCTCATCCCGAACTACATCATGATGTCCAAGCGAGGGCTCGGCGGATTCGGCCTCGGCTGGTACGACACCTATCAGGTGCAGATCGTGCCGTTCCTCGCCTCGGTGTTCTCGATCTTCCTGCTCCGCCAGTTCTTCCTCTCGATCCCACGGGAGCTGAGCGACGCGGCGCGGATCGACGGCGCTGGCCACCTGCGCTTCCTCTGGAGCATCGTCCTCCCGCTGTCGGTGCCCTCGCTCGTCACGGTGTCGCTCTTCTCGTTCATCGGCTCCTGGAACTCCCTCCTCTGGCCGCTGATCATGACCTCGGTCCCCGAGTACCGACCCGTCCAACTGGGCCTTTCCGCCTTCCGCCAGGAGGCGGGCAACTCGTACCACCTCCTGCTGGCGGCGGCGACCTTCACGATCGCGCCCATCGTGCTGCTCTATCTGGTCGCTCAGCGCCACCTCATCCAGGGCGTGGCTCGGAGCGGAATGAAGGGCTAGGCCGAGCGGCGGGGCGGACTTTGCGCCGACTTGTATTCTGAGGGAGCCACCAGACGGCGCACAGGGAGGGACCCGGCATGCGCGTGAAAGCAGCACTCCTCGCGACACTCATGGTCATCGCCTCGGCCTGCAGCTCAGCAGCGCCCGCGCCCCTTACCAGCGCCCTCTCGACCGATGCGGACATCGATCTCACCGCCCCGACCGCGATCACGTTGTGGCACGGCCTCTCCGGGTCGCAGCAGAAAGCGCTCGACGAGCTCGTCGCGGAGTTCAACGCCACGAACGGCAAGAAGATCACCGTCACCGCGCTGCTCCAAGGCAACTACACACAACTCTATCAAAAGACGCTCGGCGCGATCCAGGCCGGCTCCCTGCCGGAGCTGGCCCACGCTTATGAATCGTTCGTCGCCGACTACACCAAGGCCGGCGTCGTCGTCGACCTCGGCCCGTACGTCGCCTCGAAGAAGAACGGCCTCAGCGACAAGGACGACATCTACAAGCCTTACTTCGACACGAACACCTTCCCCCAGTTCGGCAACAAGCTCCTCTCGTTCCCGTTCTCGAAGTCAATGTTCGTCATGTACGTGAACGACGACATGCTCAAGGCCAAGGGTCTAAAGACCCCGCAGACCTGGGACGAGTTCGATAAGGCCGTCCAGGCGCTCACGATCAAGGACGCCGCGGGCAAGACCACCCAGTACGGCTGGGCGGTCCCGCTCGGGGCCTCGGATTTCAACGCCTGGGTCCTCTCGCGGGGCGGCAACCTGATGTCCGCCGACCAGAAGACCGTCGCCTGGAACGGCAAGGAGGGCGTCGAGGCCGTCAGGATCATCGACCGGCTCGTCAAGGGCGGCTACGCCCAGGTCCCGAAGGGCTATGACTACCAGAACGACTTCGGCGCGGGCAAGCTCGCCTTCTTCATGGGCTCGACCTCGACCCGACCGTTCATCAAGGACGCGATCAAGGGTCCGCTGAACTGGAGCATCGCGCAGATCCCGCAGACCGACCCCGCGAAGGCGCACACCGTGCAGTACGGCGCGAACGTGGCGGTGCTGAAGAGCACGCCTGAGAAGCAGCTCGCCTCGTGGCTCTTCGTGAAATGGTTCAACGACAAGGAGCGCACGGCGAAGTGGGCCACGACGTCGTACTACATGCCCGCGCGCAAGACGGCCGCCGAGTCGGCGCTCCTGAAGGAGTACTGGGCGAAGACCGACACCCAGGGCAAGCAGGCGTTCGACCTCCTCGCCACGACCGTCCCCGAGCCGAACGTGCGTGGCCAGCAGGACATCCGCGATGTCATCCAGGATGCGCTCACGGCGGTGACCGCCGGCAAGTCGACCCCCGAGGACGCGATGAAGACGGCGGGCGACAAGGCGAACGCGATCCTGAAGGACAACCAATGAGCCGGTCGGATCGGTAGATCCACGGCGGGCCGCAGATCCAAAGCGGTCCGCTTGCCGCCGGTAGGCGGCACCGCCACTGAAAGGAACGGCGCCGGGCTCAGGCCCGGCGCCGTTCCGTTTCCGCCTCCAGGAGGCGCACGCGCTCCTCACGCTCCCGGAGGCGCGCGGTCTCCTTCGCGACCACGGCCGGCGGTGCCTTGTCGGCGAAGCCCGCGCGGCCGAGCAGCTCGCGTGAATGCGCCAGCGCCTCGCGCGCCTCGCCGAGCTCCCTCACGAGGCGCTCGCGGTCCGCCGCCTCGTCGCGCGGCACCTCGATCCGGACCTCGACGCTCCGCACGACCGTCGCTGTTCCGGTCAGCCCGGCGCCGCTTCCGGCGACGGGGGGAGCGTCGGCTTCGCCGATCGTGACCTCGGCCTGCGCGAGTGCCCCGATGAGGCTCTCGGATCCCCGAAGCCCGGTCGCTCCGTCGCTGCCAAGGAGCACGCGCACGCGCGCCGAGGGTGGAGCGCCGGCCTCCTGACGAAGGTTACGCACCGCGCGCACGACCTCGAGCACGTGGGCGAAGCGGTCCTCGAGGACCAGGTCGCGCGGGCCGGCGACCGGCCACGGCGCGACGACGAGCGACGGCGTTGGCTGCTCGAGCTCGTGGTCGCGCCAGAGCTGAAGCGCGAGCGTCTCGGTGAGAAAGGGCATGCTCGGGTGCAGCAGCCGAAGGACGCGGTCCAGCGAGTACGCCAACGTGCGCACGGCTCCGGTGGCACGCTCTCCACCCTCGCGCAGCGATACCTTGGCGAGCTCGACGTAACCGTCCGCCAGCTCGCCCCAGACGAACTGCTGGAGCATCGCGACGTACTCGCCAAAGAGATAGCCCTCAAGGAGCCGCGACGCCTCGGCGACGGCGGCCTCGGTGCGCGAGAGGATCCAGCGCTCGCTGTCACCGATGCCCAGGTCGGGGCGCCGGTCGATCCGCCAGGTCGCGAGCGCGGCGGGGTGCGCCTCGATCGCTCGCAGCACGAAACGGCCGACGTGCCAGAGCTTGTTCGCGAAGTTCCGCGCATTCGTAAGCTTCCCCTCGGACAGCTGCTGGTCGGCACCGGCCGACACACCGTTCACGAGCGCGAAGCGCAGCGCGTCCGCACCATACTCGGCCACCAGGACGAGCGGGTCGATGACGTTGCCCTTCGATTTCGACATCTTCTCGGTGCCGCTGCGCACCATGCCGTGCATGTAGACGGTGGAGAACGGGACCTCGCCAGTATTCTCGAGGCCCATCATGATCATCCGCGCGACCCAGAAGAACACGATGTCGTACCCGGTCTCGAGCACCGTGTTCGGATAGAAGCGCGCCAGATCCGCCGTCTTCGCCGGCCACCCAAGGGTGGAGTGCGGCCAGAGGGCACTCGAGAACCAGGTGTCGAGCACGTCCGGCTCGTGCCTCAGGTCCGTGCTCTTGCACCGGGGACAGATCGTGGGATCGGGCTCGTCCTCGCCGGGAACGACCGTCCCGTCGCAGTCGCGGCAATACCACGCCGGGATCGCGTGGCCCCACCAGATCTGACGGGCGATCGGCCAGTCGCGAATGTTGTCCATCCAGTGGAAGTAGGTCTTCTCGAACTTCTGCGGCACGATCGTGATCCGCCCGTCCCGCACCGCGGCGACCGCTCGCGCAGCGAGACGGTCCATCTTCATCCACCACTGCTTCATGACGAGCGGCTCGTCCACCGTCTCGCAACGATCGTGCACGCCGACGGCGTGGACGATCGGCTCCTCCTTCACCAGGAGCTTGGACGCCCGCAGGCGCTCGACGATGTCGCGGCGGCCGGCATCGCGGTCCAGACCGGCGAGCGGCCCAGCCGCGGCGGTCATCCGCCCTCGCGTGTCGATGACGGTCAGCACGGGCAGCCCGTGCCGCCGCCCGATATCGAAGTCGGTCTGATCGTGGCCGGGGGTGACCTTGAGCGCGCCGGTGCCGAACGCGGGATCGACCGCCGCGTCGGCAACGATGCGGACCCGCCGCTCGGCGACCGGCACGAGCAGCTCGCGCCCGATGTAGGGCTTCCAGCGTTCATCCTCCGGATGCACCGCCACCGCCACATCGGCGAGGATGGTCTCCGGCCGCGTGGTCGCCACGACCACGTCGGGTGTCCCGGGTGGCATCGGATCCGCCCAGGGGTAGCGGACGAACCAGAGGGTGTCCGTGCGCTCCACGTGCTGCGCCTCGAGGTCGGAGTACGTCGTTTGACAGGTGAGGCACCAGTGGACGATCCGGTCGGCGCGGTAGAGGTGGCCGTTGCGGTGAAGGCGGATGAAGTGCGTCCGCACGGCGAGCTGCTTGTCGGGGTCCATGGTGAAGGCCGTACGGCTCCAATCGAGCGAGCAGCCCAGGACTCGAAGCTGCCCGTAGATCCTGGGTTGGTAGTGGTCCATCCACCGCCACATCTCGGCAAGGAACTCATCGCGCGTGAGCCCGGAGCGGTCCTTGCTCTCTTTCGCGAGCTCCCGCTCGACGACGATCTGGCTGATGATGCCCGCGTGATCGGAGCCGGGAAGCCAGAGCGTGGCGTCACCCCTCATCCGGTGCCACCGCGCCATGAGATCCTCGTACCCTCCGAATGAGAGCGCGTGCCCGAGGTGAAGGTCGCCCGACACGTTCGGCGGCGGCAGCACCATCATGAACGAAGGCCCGGGAGTATCCCTGGGCTTAAAGAAGCCGGAGTGCTCCCACCACTCGTAGAGCGCCGCCTCGACCGCACTCGGGCGGAAGTTCTTCTCGGCGTGGGCAAGAGCGGCCGCCGGTGGCGCCAGGGTCTCGTTCACGGGTGGACTCCCCCGCCGTGAGAGCGCCGGCAGCCCATCGCTAAGGCTGCATGAGGAGGTAGCCGCCGTCGACCACCAGGACCTCGCCGGTCACGTAGTCCGAGGCCGAGGAAGCGAGATAGAGCGCGGCCAGCGCCACGTCATCCGGCGTCCCGAATCGACCGACGGGCTGGCGTGCGGCGAAGGACCGATCCCACATGCCGCTCGTGCCCTCGGTCTCGATGCCGGCGGGCGCGATGGCGTTCGCCCGAGCGCCGTAGGGCCCCACGGCACGGGCCAGCGTCTTGGTCAGCGCGATGAGGCCGCCCTTGGAGGCGGCGTAGGCCGCCGCGGAGGGACCCGAGCCCACGAGCCCGACCACGCTCGTGATGTTGACGATCGCCTGGCCCCGCCCCTGCTTCTCGAACTGGCGGGTGACGGCCTGCGAGCAGAGGAACGCCCCGCGGAGATTGACGTCGATCACGCGGTCCCACAGCTCGACGGTGTGATCGAGGAACGGGGCGGTTGGATAGATGCCGGCATTGTTCACGAGGATGTCCACCCGCCCGAACCGCGCGACCGCGGCCGCCACGAGCGCGGCAGCGCCGGGACCGGTCGAGACGTCCGCGGCGACAGCCTCGAGTGCGCTGTAGCCGCGACCGCGGAGCCGACTCGTCGCGGCCTTGGCCCTGGCCTCGTCCACGTCGTTCAGAACCACGGCCGCGCCGGCTTCGGCGAGGCGTCGGGCGATCCCCTGGCCGATCCCGGCCCCCGCCCCGGTGACCACCGCGACGCGGTCGGCAAGGTCAAAGAGCTGGACGATCGATTTCTCGCTCACGGGCCACTCATGCTAGGGCGACGCGTCCGGCGGGGTGCGGCGCGGGGCCCAGATCGCCACGAGCGCGGTCGCCTCCTCAAAGACGCGCGCGCCGTGTGACGCGCCGGGCGGCACGCGGTAGGAATCGCCGGGGGCGAGGATGCGCTGCTCCCCGGCGATGACCAGGACGAGGCTGCCCCGGGTCACCACGCCGATCTCCTCGACGTCGTGTTTGTGGGTCTCGATCACGGTGCGGGGCCCCAGGTCGGTCAGGGCGATCGTGGCGTGATCAGCCCGGATGAGCCGCTCGGTGACGCCCGGGGTGGGCGTGTGCACTGGCAGGTCGCGGGGGCTCGCGTAGTAGAGCTTGGGCACGGGTGAGTGCGCGCCGGCTCAGGCGCTCGAGGCCTGAGCGGTCTCCGCGTCGAATTGGTCGTTCTTCGTCAGGAGGAGCGGCTTCCGCGTCCCCTGGATCGCTTCCGCGGTCACGACGACCTTCTTGACATCGGTGCGTGAGGGGATCTCGTACATCACATCGAGGAGCACTTCCTCGATGATCGTCCGCAGTCCGCGCGCGCCGGTCTTCCGCTTCGCCGCGCCGGCCGCGGCGGCGCGGAGTGCGTCGGGCGTGAGCTGGAGCTCCACCTTATCGAGCGCGACGAACTTCTGGTACTGCTTCACGATGGCGTTCTTGGGCTCGGTCAGGATCCGGAGAAGGTCCTCCTCGTTGAGCGACTCGAGCGGGACCATGACCGGCACCCGGCCGACGAACTCGGGAATGAGCCCGTATTTCAGAAGATCGTCCGGCATGACCTGCGAGAGGACCGCCGTGGTCTCCTTGGAGTTCTGCGCGAGCGTCGCGCCAAAGCCCATCGTCTTCTTCCCGACGCGGGCCTCGACGATCTTCTCGAGACCCTCGAAGGCCCCGCCGAGGATGAACAGGATGTTCGTCGTATCGATCTGGATGAAGTCCTGGTGCGGGTGCTTGCGTCCGCCCTGTGGGGGCACGTTCGCGACGGTGCCCTCGAGGATCTTGAGGAGCGCCTGCTGGACGCCCTCGCCCGACACGTCCCGGGTGATCGAGGGGTTGTCGCCCTTGCGCGCGATCTTGTCGATCTCGTCGATGTAGATGATCCCGCGCTGCGCTCGATTCAGATCGAAGTCGGCGGCCTGGATGAGCCGGAGGAGGATATTCTCGACGTCCTCGCCGACGTAGCCGGCCTCGGTCAGGCTCGTCGCGTCGGCGATGGAAAAGGGAACATCGAGGATCCGCGCGAGAGTCTGGGCGAGAAGGGTCTTCCCGCAGCCGGTAGGCCCGATGAGCAGGACGTTCGACTTCTGGAGCTCGACGTCATCGAGGCGGTGGTTCGCACCGACGCGCTTGTAATGGTTGTAGACGGCCACCGCGAGGACGCGCTTGGCCCGCTCCTGGCCGATGACGTACTCGTCGAGGATGTCGTTGATCCGCCGCGGGATCGGGATCTTCGAGCCGACCGCTCGCGCCTTCGGGGCATCGAGGAATTCCTCGTCGACGATCTCGCGACAGAGCGTGATGCATTCGTCGCAGATGTACACGCCCTGTCCCGCGATGAGCTTGCGGACCTGATCCTGACCCTTGCCGCAGAAGGAGCAGCGGTACGGCTTACCGCCCTTCGCGGCTGTGGTCACCGTGAGGCTCCTGGCTCGCTCTTGGCGACAGGGGTCTTCGCGAGAGAGATGAGCGACTCGCGGCCGACGTACACCTCGTCGATGAGCCCGTAGGCCTTCGCCTCGGCCGCGCTCATGAAGCGGTCGCGCTCGGAGTCGTGCCGGACCGCCTCTGGCTCCTTGCCGGTGTGCTGCGCAAGGATCCCGATGAGCTTATCGACGAGCGTTTCGAGCTCCTTGACCTGGATGATGACATCGGGCGTGTTCCCGCGGAACCCACCCGAGCCCTGATGGATCATGATCCGCGCGTTCGGGAGGGCGAAGCGCTTGCCCTTCGCACCGGCGGCGAGCAGGACCGCGCCCATCGAGGCGGCTTGGCCGATGCAGACCGTGTTCACCGGCGCCTTGAGGTACTGCATCGTGTCGTAGATCGCGAGGCCCGAGGTGACGACCCCCCCGGGCGAGTTGATGTAGAGGTAGATGTCGCGCTCGGGGTCCTCCGACTCGAGGAAGAGGAGCTGGGCGATGATGAGGTTCGCCATGTTGTCCTCGATCGTGTCGGTGATGAAGATGATCCGGTCCTTGAGCAGGCGGGAGTAGATGTCGTAGGCGCGCTCGCCGCGCCCGGACTGCTCCACGACCATCGGGACTAGATTCATGTTCACGCTCGACCTCCTCGAAGCCCACGCGCCGCCGCGCGCACGAGCGGCGGAAGCGCCTCGCTTATTCGAGGGTACCACTCACTCCACGACGACCGGCACACGGGACCCGGTGACGCTGGCGGGGTCGTAGTACCTCAAGCAGCGCGGGGTCTGCTTATAGCGCGGGTCTGCGACAACTCGCCTAGCGTGGTGTCGGCGCGGCCTCGTCGCGCATCTTCCGCAGCGCCTCGCGACCCTCGGCGGTCGCTTCCGGCTTCGCATCCGGCAGGAAGAGCCCCGACGCGGTCGTGGCCACCGCGGGCGACTCTGCCGCCGCCCCACCGTGAAGGGCCACATCGGGCGCGCCAGCGCGCTTCAGGATCTCCTGCTCCGAGGCTGCGCCGTCGAGGCCCAGGAGCTTGTCCACGAGCTTGCGATTCCGCAGCGAACGCGCGAGCGCGGCCAGCACGCGCGGATCGCGCAGCGCCCGCGCATCCTGCTCGCCAAGGGGCGTCCGCGCGGCCTCGGCGACGAGCTCCTCGCCCGAGACGGTGATGCCCTCGCGCTTCGCGAGGTCCTCGAGCACGAGGAGCGACTTGGCCCGCCGCTCCGCGCCGACGCGCCAGTCGGTGCGGATCTCATCCTCGGTCTTCCGCGCCTGGAGCAGGAACTGCTCCCAGGCAAGACCCTGCTCCTTGACGCGGCCCCGCATCTCGGCGACGAGATGCTCGAGCTCGTCCTGCACGAGGACCTCGGGGATCTCGACCGTGGAGACGGAGAGAATGTGCTCGATCATGCCGTCGGCCGCGGCGTCCCGGGAGTCATGGAATCCCGCATGCAGGAGCTCGCTGCGCACGGCGCGGTCGAGCGCGACAAGGTCGGCGAGACCCATCGTCTTGGCGAAGCCGTCGTCGAGAGCCGGCAGCACCTTCTCGGAAACGACCTTCACCGTGACACTGAACGACCCGGTCTTGCCGCGGAGGGGCTCGTCCGGGTAGTCCTCGGGGAACGGCAGCTCGAGCGTGCGAAGGTCGCCGGCCCTTGCGCCGGTGAGACCCTCCGCGAGCCCGGCGAGCGAGTACGTCCTGCCGATCTCAAGGTGCGCATCCCGGCCAAAAGGCTGCGCGGGTCCGCCGTCCACGGCGAGCTCCACGTCCACGGTGAGCACGTCGCCCGACGACGCCGCCCGCTCGGAGATGGGCCGCAGCTCCGCGTGGCGTTCACGCATCGCGCCGATGGTCTTCGTGACCTCGTCCTCGGTGAGCGGTTCCAGGTCGATCGTCTTGCCGTGTGCGCGGTAATCACCGATCGTGACCTCGGGGCGCACCGGCAGCGTGGCCGTATAGAGCAGCGGCTTCCCGGCCTCGAGCTGTGAGATCTCGACCGAGGGGCTGTCGAGCGGCTCGAGGCTCTCGGCCTGCATGATCTCGCGGTAGGTTTCGTCCACCAGATCCTCGGCCGCCTCGGTCCAGAGGTGCTCGGTGCCGTACGTCCGTTCGTAGAGCGCCCGCGGCGCCTTCCCCGGACGGAACCCGGGGATCCGCGCCTGCTGCACCCGCCGCGCGAAGACCCGGTCGGTGGCGCGCGCGAGCCGGGCGGCGACGACCTCGACGGAGAGGACGATGGTCGAGCCGGGAGCGCGCACGAGCGTGTGGCTGACCGTGCGCTCGGGGCCGGTGACCGCAAGGGAGGCGGACTCCAGAGGCGCGGGGCTCTGGGGCGGCGTCACACCGTCCTCGGGAGGGGCCGCGTTCACACCCTGCGCGTGGTCCATGGATCGAATCTAGTTTAGCCTTGGAGCGGACGATGTACTTCTACGAGATCCATGAGCCGGACGACGAGCTGGGCGCGACGGTGCTGCTCTGCCACGAGGAGCGCTTCGAGCCATTTGAATTCTTCGCGCTCGTCAAGAAGGCGCGCGCGCTGCTCCGCGGCTCGTTCGAGGAGGACTCCCTCGCCGAGGCGATCGCGAATGAGCTGCAGCGCAGCTCCGCCTTCCTCCACGTGACCGACGATCTGCTCCTTGCCTCCGTCTCCGTGGGAGAGACCGACGAGGAGACGCTCCTTGTCACCGAGAGCGGCGAGGATCGGACGGTCCTCCTGTCCACCGACGACGACGACAAGATGGAATAGCCTCCAGCCTGGGCGAGTGGCGGAACTGGCATACGCGCAAGATTTAGGTTCTTGTGCTCGAAAGAGCGTGAGGGTTCGACCCCCTCCTCGCCCACCGACCGGGAGTGTCGCCGCTGGTTGCCAACATCGCGCCGGCGCATGAGCACCGCAGCCTGCGCAAAGCCAGCGCTCGCGAGGGCGACGAGCGCGACCTCCCCGCCCCAACGGACCTCCGCACCCGTGAGCGGCGAGCCGAAGAGCTCGAAGAGCGAGGTCCGCATCAACCAGTCGGGAGCGCGAAACACCGGTCCGAGCTGACTGATGAAGTAGCTCCAGACGGCGAGCGCGCCGAGGACGAGCGTCGCGAGTCGCGGGACCCGAGCGAGAAGGACCGCTCCGAGCCCGGCGAAGGCCGTGGCAAGCGGGACGAGCAGCGCGGCGGCGAGCGTGAGACGCCACGGGTCGAGAGCCACCCCCGCGAGGACCGCACCCAGGGCGGCGGCAAGCGCGCCGACGGCACAGAGGAAGGCGACGCCGATGACAAGCAGGGCGGCGCGCTGGAGCACGACGGCCGTGCGCCCGATGCCCGTCGCGAGGACCGCCGCGAGGCGACCCTCCGCTTCCTCGGCGCCCCGGGAACCAACGCGTTCGATCGCGTACCCGACCACGGCGAGGTCGAGCAGACCCAAGAGCACCAGTCCAAAGAATCCCTGGTTCGGTCGGGAAACGAATCTCCTGACTCCCGAGCGCGACCCTCGACCAGAGCTCCCGGCAATCCACGTCGACGAGGTAGATCGTGGCGTGGTCGGCGTCCAGAAGCTCGGTGG